>JBCBZH010000398.1:0-2312 GCA_039815415.1 Bacteroidota bacterium | reverse complement strand
CTACCGATGCTGATCTTGCCGTTGACGCTTTCTACGTCACCGGCCGTGACCCCGCTGGCGAGCTTGATGCTGCCGTTGAGCTTGTCTCTGGGCGGTAGTTCGAGAGCCGCAACCGCTCGCGCTGGCGGGCGTCCGATCTGAATGGTTGGTGGAACACCTATCGGGAGTGTCGCATTGGTGTGACACAGTCGGTGGGTTACTTACAATCCTGAGGGGTCGGCTGAAGTGAGGACTGTGTCCACCACCGCTCGTCTCCATGCTTACGGCTTCTCGTCGCACCGTTGCCCTTTGCGCCGCTGTTCTTCTCCTGACCGCCTGCGACACGGTTGGCATCGACAGTGTCGAGACCAACGAGCCGCCACCAGAGTCCGTCTGGAATGAGATGCTGGACGCCGTCAACGCGGTGCGGTCGCAGCCGCAGACCTGTGGCGGGCAGACGTTCGCGCCCGTTGCACCTCTGCACTGGGACGCGCGTCTCGAAGAAGCTGCGCGCATCCACACCGACGACATGGTCCGGCATGACCACTTCGACCATGTCGGCACCGATGGCAGTGGCCCTGGCGACCGCGTCCGGCGAGCAGGCTATGGCTGGCGACGTGTCGGCGAGAACATCGCCCGGTACCAGCGGTCCGTAGACGAGGTGGTCAGCGCGTGGCTGGACAGCTCCGGCCACTGCGAGCAGCTCATGGATCCACGGTTCGTGGAGATGGGCGCTGTTGAGCGCGACGGCTACTGGACGCAGGTCTTCGGTGCGCCTCGGTAGCGGCGGGACTCGCCAGCTCGAGGGCGCCCCCCTGAACGAGCTGGTGGTGCACACAAGAGCGGCCTATTCCCGGTTCTTGGAACGACGGTCTCGAGCTGGCGACTCAAGCGTTCTGAAGGCCGCATGGGTACCCATGCCCAGAAACTGGATCCGCATTACGGCAGCTCGGTTCAGGAGAGCGAGAGCGGCAGAACGACCGGCTCGTCGAGCGTCCCGAGCCGCCTGCACGAGGCTCACCCCGGCGCAGACGACCACGAATGACGCGATCAGGAGGAGGGCGACGGTCACGCCAGCTACGAGCTGACGCGCATCTGGTCGAACCTCTCTTGCTGATCGGTGCCCGGTTCGATGGCGTACGGGTCCGGCGGCAGGTTCACCATCCGAATGACTGGATAGTCTGGACGGTGGAGGAACGGAGCGGGGGGCTCGGAGATGTCTTCCCCGATGATGAGCACCATCGTGCCCTGGTCCACAATCTCACCACCGACGGAGGAGATATGCTCGCGCTGGTTCTCCACGGTCCACGTATCGGTCCAATCGAAGAGCCACTTGGCGTCGGGTTCCAGCATGCGGATGCAGCCATGCGACGCCGGGCCGGACGTGGGCAGGGCGTACTGGTGCATGTGGATGCCCCGTCGCTCGTGGAGGTTCATCACCCAGTACATCTCCCACAACTCGCCGCCATTGCGGCCATCCGGGTAGCCGGGGCTCAGGGTCGACACGCGGTAGTCCTGCTTCCAGTTGATGTTGAATCGACCGCTTGGAGTCCTCGAGCTCTGGTTGCCCGTGTTGATAATGCCCCACCGCGCCAGCTCGCCATACTCATAGGCCGCCCATGCCTGGATCTGCTTGTCGAGGAAGACAATCTTCTCCATCTGGCGCGAGGCCGGGTAGTACCGGGGGAATGGCGAATAGGCCCGGAAGTCGAGTCCGAACTGGCTGGGAACGACCAGCGTGTCGCCCGGATAGAGGTTCTCGAGGTCGTTGCGGTTGAGGAGCCACAGGAGTGGCTTAATCATCTCGCGGTCTCCGCCGAAGCGGCTGTAGAGCGCTAGGCGCGCCTGAAGACGGTTCTGGCCCTCGGGAACCACGTAGTAGTCGTAGGCGACATGGGGCACCTCGCGGATCGAGCTTTCGTGCCGCCGCTCCATCGTGTCAATCAGCCACGATTGACTGAAGTACGTCGTGTTGTCGGTGTTCGCGGCGAGGTCGCGGGACACCAGCCCGTCGGCCGACCGGTCTGCGGAGGATTGGGCGAGCGTCGGGCTGGCGAAACCAAGAGCCAGCAGGGACAAAAGAAGCGGGAAACGCATGACGGAATACGTCGGTGGGGCGGGGTATACAACGGGTCCCCGTGTGGGGTCCGTGTGGAAGCGGCCTTCACGCACTGTGCCAGGCACGAGTGGGTGCCGAATGAAAACGCGAATCCGTTCCGATAGACTGCAACGGGGCGGTTCGTCGCGATGGATCTGACGGTGAGGTCATTCCTTCGAGAGGCTGTGGGCGGGCTGGTGGCTGCCCTCTCGGATCTTGACCAGTTGGTCCTGCG
>JBCBZH010000345.1:0-3712 GCA_039815415.1 Bacteroidota bacterium | reverse complement strand
GGACCCAACGGCTAACGGTCGCGCGCTGACGGTGGCACGCCGGTTGCTCTGCCCCGAGCACACCGCCCGTGCCTTCCATGCCTGCAACGCCTCAGGTCCTCGGCCACCGCCTCCCTTCCAGTCTCCGACGCCTCTTCGACGCCGTCCAGACCCGGCAGGCAGAGACCACGACCGACCGCTCCATCGTTCGCCGCATCAAGAGCGAGCTCAAGCGCGCTGAAGGCCCCAACACAGGCCTCTCGTTCTACGTCCACAGCGGCGCGGTCTCGATCTATGGAACGGTCGGAAGCCCGGACGTGAGGGACGCCGTCCTGACGCTCGTCACCAGCCAACCCGGCGTTCGCCGCGTGGTGGACCACCTCGAGCTGGCGGGCACCCAGGCCTGAACTCTGCCACCGAGCTGGCGACGGCGTTACCCCAACCGCGCTGTGACGGTGACGTAGAAATCCGTCGCCCCCTGTTTGGCCCAGAAGGCACGGCCTGCCGAATTGACCGCGAGCACGCCAGCTCGAATCTCGATGGCGTCGGATTCGTCGGCCCACGCTCGGACTTCATCCATCATGCGATCGGCCACGCCCTGTCCCCGCGCGGCTGGGATGAGGTACAGATCGTCCACGTAGACCATCGTGTACGGCTCGAAGGTCGGCGCGGGCTGATAGAGGTGGGCGGTCAGAAGACCCACCACACGCTGCGCGCTCTCTGAAACCGGGCTGGCGATCTCGGCGAGCCACACCCGATGCCCGGGGCTGTGCGTCCAGTCCCGGAAGTCGGTGGCCCACCGCTGGGCCGCGTCTTCACTCATCCGGTAGCGGGAGTCTTGCCGCTCATGCTCGGCATGCAGTGCTTGCCAGAGCGCCAGCGCGATCGGCGCATCGGTGCGGCGGGCGAGACGGATGGTGAAGTCGCTCACGCTGCTCGAGAGGGCAAGCGGCCCTGCGCGTGGAGCAGCTCTGCATTGAGGATGGCGCCTCCGGCAGCCCCTCGAACGGTGTTGTGGCTCAAGATCACCAGCTTGACCCCGTATCCCTTAGGTGCTATCGCCTGGCAGGGTTGAATCCGGCCCACCGATACGGTCATGCCATTGCCCAGTCCGGCATGACGGCGCGGCTGCGGAAAGTCCAGGTCCTCGCGCACCTCCAGCGTACGCTCAGGGAGCGTTGGCAGAGACTGCCTGGCGATGGGCGGGGTCCAGGCGCGGAGCGCGTGAGCGACCTCGGTGGCACTCGCGGGCTGGCGAAACCGGATGGACGCCGCCTCCATGTGTCCGTCCAGCACCGGCACGCGATGGCACTGCGCGGAGACCACGATCTCGGCATCCGTCACACCGGACTCTGACAGCGTGCCTAGCAGCTTTCGCGTTTCGACGGCCATCTTCTCCTCCTCGCCACCGATATGCGGCACCACGTTGCCGAGGATGTCGAGGGACGAGACCCCCGGATACCCGGCCCCGCTGAGGGCCTGCATGGTCACCACGTGGACGGCCTCGATCCCGAACGCGTCGTGGAGGGGCATGAGCGCCGTCGCCAGCCCGACGGTCGAGCAATTTGGGTTGGTGACGATGTACCCGCCGGAGGGCTGTCCATCCGGCCCGGTCCAGGTTTGCCGGTCGATCAGCTCGAGGTGCTCCGGGTTGACCTCAGGAATCAGCAGCGGCACGGTGGGGTCGAGGCGGTAGTTGCGCGCGTTGGAAATCACGGGCAGCCCCCGCCCAGCGAACGCGGCTTCAACCTCCCCCGCGACGCTGGCGTCGAGGCCCGAGAACACGACATCGCAGTCCAGGTCCTCCTCTACAGACTGAACCGTCCGTTCCGCCGCAGCAGCGGGAATCGGCTGGCCGGAAATCCAGTTCGCAGCCTCGCGGTAGGGTTTGCCTGCCGACCTCGAGCTGGCGACGAGCGCCGTGATCTCGAACAGGGGATGGTCTGCAAGCAGACGCACAAACGTCTGGCCGACCGCGCCTGTGGCGCCGAGAATGCCTGCTCGAAGACGGGTCATGGGGACGAAATCCGTAGTGGAGATGTGGGGAGCCACCTGGCGAGACCTCAAGATCGCCCCGTCCGCGGCTGCACGGGCGGACTAGCTTCAGACAGACTCAATCCTCACAGCGCCTCCTCCTCTCTCCAATGGCCCACCTGATCGACGGAAAAGCCCTCGCCGCCGCCATCCGCTCCGAAGTCGCCGATGGCGTCGCGGAGTTCCTCAGCTCGACCGGGCGCCGCCCGGCTCTCCGCGTCGTGCTGGTGGGCGACAACCCCGCGAGCCAGTCCTACGTGCGCGGCAAGGCCCGCGCCTCCGGCGAGGTGGGCATCGACGCGGAGACACTTCTCCAGCCCGCCGACCTGTCCCAGGAGGCCCTCCTCGAGCTGGTGGCCTCTCTCAATGAGGATGACGCGGTGGACGGCATTCTCGTGCAGCTTCCGCTGCCGGACCACATCGACGAGGCGGCGATCATTCGTGCCATCGACCCCGCGAAGGACGTGGACGGGTTTCACCCGGAGAACGTCGGTCGGCTCTCGCTGGGCGAGGACACGCTCGAGCCCTGCACCCCAGCCGGCATCATCGAGATGCTCCGGCGATCGGGCGTGGAGACCAAGGGCGCCCATGCCGTCGTGCTGGGGCGCAGCAACATCGTGGGCAAGCCCATGGCAAGCCTGCTGCTCCGTCGGGGGACTGATGCGACCGTGACCGTCTGCCACTCCCGGACGAAAGACCTAGCAGGCGTCACCCGCCAGGCCGACATCCTCATCGCGGCCATCGGCCGCGCCGAATTTGTCACCGCCGACATGGTCCGCCCCGGCGCGACGGTCATCGACGTGGGCATCAACCGCGTGGAGGATGCCACGCGCGAGCGCGGGTACCGCCTCGTGGGTGATGTGGACTTTGAGGCGGTCTCGGAGGTAGCGGGGGCCATTACACCTGTGCCCGGTGGAGTCGGCCCGATGACAATCGGCATGCTGCTTGCGAACACGCTCCGTGCCGCGACAATGCGCGAATCCGCACCTGTCTTGCCTTAACCCAACCCCATGATTCGACTCCGCTTGCCTCTCCTGGCACTGGCCGCTATTGGGCTGAGCGCCGACCCCGCCAGCTCGCAGATCAACACCGAGCGAATGCGGACGTCGATGGACACGACCGGTGTCACCATTGAGTTGGACGCCTCCATCGCCTACGCCTCAGGCAACACCAACTTCTTGCTTGCGGGAGTAGGTGGCCGTATCGATGTCGTCCAGGACGGCGTCGAGTCCTTCCTGGTCGGCCGCGCGTCCCTGTCGGAAGCGGATGATGTTGTGTTCTTGAGGCAGTCGTTTGCCCACTTGCGGTTCACGCGAAACCTGGGCGGGCCGTTCGCCGCCGAGGCCTTCGTTCAGGCCGAGCAGAACGCGCAGCGGCTGCTGCAGGAGCGCTTCCTGGGTGGCGCGGGCGTACGTATCACATTCGTGGACACGGACGCCGCGCGGCTCGCTCTTGGTGTCACACCGATGGCCGAGTTCGAGCGCATCAACGACGCGCGCGAGCCCGACATGACCCTCACGCGCCTTAGCCAGTACCTCGCCGCGCGCTTCCAGATCAGCGAGTGGACGTCCGTGTCGAACATCGTCTACTTCCAGCCCGCAATTGGCACCTGGGATGACTACAGGCTCCTGAATGACTTCGCCCTGGATGTGGAGCTAACACCCGGCGTGATGGTGCGCACGGCGGCTCACTTCCGCTT
>JBCBZH010000330.1:0-4064 GCA_039815415.1 Bacteroidota bacterium | reverse complement strand
TGCGCCGGGTCGAGCGCGAGGTCGTCCGGCCGATGCTCGATGGGATGCGAGACGCCGGTCATCCGTATCAGGGCATCCTCTACGTCGGGCTGATGATTGACGATGGGGCGCCGAGTGTGGTCGAGTTCAACTGCCGCTTTGGAGATCCCGAGGCACAGGTACTCCTGCCTCTCTTGCAAACCGATGCCGTGGATCTGTTCGAGGCCATCGCACTGGGCCACCTCGCGGACCTCGAGCTAGCGATTCGCGATGGCGCTGCGGCGTGCGTCGTGCTGGCATCGGAGGGCTATCCGGGCAGCTATGAGAAGGGTCGCGAGATCACGGGCCTCGAGGCCGCCAGCTCGACGGGCGCGCTGGTGTTCCATGCAGGCGTGGCGCGGGATGAGTCCGGGAATGCGGTCACGAACGGAGGGCGTGTTCTCGGGGTGACGGGCCTAGGAGAGACACTGGAGTTGGCTCTGGAGACGGCCTATGCGGCTGCCGACGCCATCGACTTCGAGGGCAAGACGCTCCGCCGAGACATTGGGCAGAAGGGGATGCAGCATCTCGCATCGTGAGGCCGAGCCTGCCCCTCGTTGCGCTGGTGGCGGTCGTCAGCGCGTGCTCGGCTCCGCCTCCACCGCAGGAGACGCTGCCAGAAGGCGGCGCGCTGATCGCACAGTTCGGCGAAGCACGGGCTCTGGCGACTGACGGCGTGGGGCGGCTCTACGTGGTGGATGCAGCCGCCTCAGAGGTCGTTGTTCTCGACACGACAGGCGCCGTGCTCGACCGCCTCGGCGGCACGGAAGACCAGGCGTTTCTAGACGTGACGGATGTGGACCCCACCAACGGTCAGGCCGTGTTCGTGGCCGATGCGGGGATGGGTCGGATCGTCCGGTTCACCGCTGAGGGGCGGCCTGCAGAGGAGATTCCCGTTCCCCGCGTGCTGGACGTGGAGTCTCGAGCTGGCGACGAGCCAGGGCGCCCTGTGGCCGTGGCCGCGGGACCGGGGGAGGTGCTCTATGCCATCGAGGCGGAGCGGGGCGTGGTGCTGCGGTGGGACGCGGATCGCCAGCTCGGTCGCGTCATCGGCGGGCTCGCCAGCCCGGCTCCGCTCCGGGAGCCGTCGGCGCTGGCCGTTGAGGACGACGGGACACTCCTCGTAGCTGATGGCGACCGTGTGGTGGCTTTCGATACGTTCGGCGCCGTCGAGCGGGACATCCCTGAGGGGGCGCTCGGGCGTGTGGTGAACCTCACGGTTGCCGATGGCGTCGCGCTGGCGATTGGCCCGACGGCCGTTCGGCGGTTGGATGGGCAGGGCGGCGTTCCCGTCGAGCTAGGGAACGGGCTTGTGGATGTGGCGGTCACCAGGACAGACATCTACTTGCTCACGCAGACTCGGCTGATGCGGGTGTCTCTGCATCGCGAGGCGTGGTAGGGCGCATAGGGTGGCTTGCCGTCGCCCGCTCCACGTCGGACCTTCCGGTTCGCCAGCCCGATCTGCCCCGCTCCTCGTTACCCCGTCGCACCTGAACTCGCTCGGCCGCGTGCCGCTCTGGATGGGGACCCGCTGGCTCCTGCTCTCGCTCCTCTGCCTCGCCAGCTCGGCGTGGGCACAGGGCATCCCCGAAGGGCCGGGGCTGGGCGCGGAGCGCGACACGCTCGCGCTGGCGCCGGGGCAGGCGAGCGCACGCCTCCAGCCTGGCATCGTGCCGCGCTCCGAGGCCGTCTGGGTGCTTCGCGATACCGTCTTCCTTCCGCTCGGCGAAGACGCCTACACACTCGACCCCGCGCCAGGCATCCTCCGGCTGACGGCACCCGCGGATAGCGTGACGATCCTGGCGGTGGCCTATCGGTTGCTGCCACGTCTGGCCGTGGTGCGCGCGGAGGTGCCATCGCTTGATTCCCTTGATGTGGAGACGCCGCAAGCGCCCGCCTCTCCCGATTCCGCCAGCTCGACGCGAGGCGTTGGCCTTCGGTCGCGCGGGTCCATCACGCGTGGCGTGGTAGCCGGGAGCAACCGCGATGTGTCCGTGACGTCAGGGCTGCGACTGGATCTGAGCGGGGAGGTGGCCCCTGGCGTGGACGTACGTGCCGCCCTCACGGACGAGGACACGCCGATCCTTCCCGAAGGCACCACGCAGCAACTCTCCGACCTTGACCGGGTGTACGTGGAGCTGGACGCCGGACGGGCTCGGGCACGCCTCGGCGACATCGACCTCGAGCTGGCGGGGACGACGTTTGCACCGCTCGTGCGCACGGTGCAGGGCGCGAGCGTGGAGGTGGATCTACCTGCGACGGGGCTTCTGGCGGGCGGTCGTGTTCTGGCATCGGGCTCCGCCACGCGCGGCATCTTCCGCAGCCAGGACATCGCGGCCCGGGAATCTGTGCAGGGGCCGTACCGACTGAGCGGGCGCAACGGCGAGACGTTTGTGCTGGTGGTGCCAGGAAGCGAGCGCGTCTTTCTCGATGGCGAGCGCCTCACACGCGGCGTCACGGGTGGCTACACCATCGACTATGGGACCGGAGAGGTCACCTTCACCACCGCCAACCTCATCACCGCAGAGCGCCGCATCTCGGTCGACTTCGAGTACACGACGGGGGGCTTTACGCGGACCCTCGTAGCCTCGTCTGCAGAGGTGGATCTGTGGCCCGACGCAGCTGGCGCTCGTGCCCGCGTGGGCGCTCGGTACCTGCGTGAGGGCGACGCCAGCTCGTTCGTGGCCGATCTCGGACTGGACGCGGGCGACATCGAGGCGCTGCGCGCGGCAGGCGACCAGGACGTTCTGGTGGACGGCGCCGAGCGCGTTGCTTTCGACCCGGAGAGTCCGTTCGTACTCTACACTCGGCGCGACACGGTTCGGGCTGGCGAGACGATCTCGATCTTTGTTCCAGCCACACCAGCCAGCGCCGAGGTCTTTCGGGTGCGGTTCGCGCGGGTGGCGGCGGGAACGGGGCGCTACCGCCGTGCCGGTCAGGCTCAGAATGGCATCCTCTACGAGTACACGGCTGATGGCGGCGATTATGAGCCGGGCCGCCTGCTGCCTCGCCCCAGCCGCCGCCAGCTCATTGACCTGAATGGGCGCGTCCAGCTGGTGCCGGGCGTGACGGCGTTCGGCGAGTGGGCACGCTCCGTGGACGATCCCAACACGCTCTCGCCCGTCGGGGATGGAGACGATGGAGGGGGAGCCATCGAGGCCGGTCTGCGCCTCGACCGCGAGCTGGCGGGAGGCACGCTGACTGGCGAGCTGGTGCGGCGAGACCGGTCCGACCGGTTCCGACCGCTGGACCGCGTGCGGGATGTTGAGTTCGCACGGCGCTGGAACCTCGCGAGGGCCGGAACGCCGTTCGTGTCCGTGCTCGACTCCCTGGGCGAGGCGGTGACCGACGCTCACTTGTCTTGGCGACTCGACGAGCTGGCATCCGTGGAGGCAGAGGGGGGGCGGCTCTCTCTTGGCGGGTACGGGGCCAGCCGCATCGGCGCGGCGCTCACGCTCGGACGTCCGGGTGTCGGGCCGGGTGGGGCGCCGTCGCTCACGTATCGCCTGGACGCGGCTGAGAGCGATGGTGCGGGGCCTGTGGTTGCGGCTCTAGGCACTGGCGTATTCGTCCGCCAGCGCGCAGACCTGGCCCGCCAGCTCGGCGTGTGGACACCCACGCTTCGACTCGTGCAGGAGCGACGTCGGCAGAGTGGCGGTGCGGTGCCTCAGGACACGCTGCTCACGGCCTCCTACGCCTTCTGGGGCGTTCGCCCCGGCCTCGATCTGGCGACCGAGCGGCTCACCGCGGGGATCGGTGTGGAGTGGCGTGCGGAAGAGGAGCCTCTTGGACCGGTCGGGAGCGAGGTCGAGCTGGCGGACGCCGCGCGCACCCTGGGCCTCGAGACGGAAGCCGCGTGGCGACCGGGTGGATCGGTGTCGGCAGATGGGCGCATCGCCTATCGTCGCAGGCAGGTCCGCGATGCGTTTCGCCAGCTCGGACGCGAAGATGCCGAGTCCGTCGTCCTTCGCTTCTCCGGGCGAGCGTCACCGCTTGGCCGCGCCATCGAGACCCAGGCTGTGTACGAAGCGCTGACCGAGCGGTCG
>JBCBZH010000304.1:0-4752 GCA_039815415.1 Bacteroidota bacterium | reverse complement strand
GGGGGGCTGCGGTTTGGGGGGGGTCGGGTTTTGTCACGGGCGGGGGGGTGTTGGGCTCGGGGGGGGGGGGGGGGGGGGGTGATGGGGGCCGCAGACGGTCCTACCTGAGCCGATGCGGTAGCCGCCACTAGAACCAAAGCCAAGGCAGCGGCGGCCTCTTTGGCGACTCGCATCTGCGCCGCTTTCGCCATCAAATGGAAGCTCCCGAATGCAATCGTAAGGCACGCCGCCGTGATGGGGCGCTCTCCGAACGCCAAGGCCAGGATGTGCACCGCGAGAAAGAACCGGGCCGTGAACACAACGGTGGGCTTGTTGTCTTCGGGCGGTTGTCCATCGTGTGCGAGCCCCCCCGTTACGAAGATGAACGCGAGGCACCATGCAAACATCGCAGACATGGTGAGCATCGATGGAACCCAGAACCCGGCAACGCCGAACAGAGCAGGCGTGCCGGTCACTGTCAGCAGGAGCCGGTTCATGTTCATTTCAGCAGGGCGGCTAGTGTGGCGATCCCCAGCCCGACGAGGGCCGCGTCGCGCTGACGGGTGCGGATCGTGACGCGGCGGGAAAGGATGGCGGTCTCTTCCCCGTAGAGTTGCAGGGCGCGGCCTTGCTCCGAGTAGCCTGACAAGAGGCCGGTATACGCGGATTGGTAATACCCTGCGGTGGAGTCGAGAGCCGCCGTCTGGGATTGCAGGGCGACGATGGCGCAGTCTCCTCTGGCGATCACAGTGTCCTTGACTGTGAGGAGGCGGCCCTGCTGCTCGCGTACGGCATCGCAGGCCGAGAGGGTGTCGTAGCACGCCGACAAGGCGTCGCGCGCAGCAGGGAGCGAATCTGGGGCCTCCTGTGCGACCTGCCGTGTGGCGTTGAGCTGGCGACGTGCAATAGACAGGTCGCTGGTGAGCCGGGCCCTCTCGCCCTCTCCGGCTGCTACTTCCGTGAGGGCTTCTTCCCGACTCGCCAGCAGATCGTGAACGACAGGCGCCAGTCCGTTGGCGATCTGGCGGTAGATGAAGGCCGAATCGGCGTTTGCGGCCGACTGCGCCTCGAAGCGATCCGCGCGGGCGAGGGCGGCGTCGCGCTCCTGCCGGATCTGTTCGATCTCGGGATCGGGCGTACTGTCGAAGCATCCACGCAGGGCGGAGCCAAGGAACAGCACCAGCACGAACAGCCCGAGGCCGACGATCCAACCGGCAATGCTTACCTGAGTGCGTTCGGTCATGACTCAACCTCGGGGTGGGCCTCTGTCTCATGCGGCGGCAGCATGGCGTCGAGCTTGTCCTGCTTCCGCGCCGATCCCTCGGACGAGCCGAAGTAGTAGCCCACCACATCCGAGAACGACTTGCCCAGGATGCCGATGAGGATCAACAGGGCCTCCTTCGACGCGCCCGGAATGGGCACGTACACAAGGATGCCCACCGTTGCCACAAAGGCGACGACAACAACGACCGCAAGGACAGGCTGGAACTTCATCTATTCAATTGGGCGGACGTGATCTCCGCATGGACTAGTATTCGTGCACCTACCGTATATCTCAGGGGTGCACTACTTTCCTACGGCCCTGGTGGCGGATCTCCCGGATCTGTGGGTGGGTCACAGTCTGGACATTCCTCACTTGCCGTAGCCATCATGTCGTCTAGATCTGCGCAGAGGCGTTCGGCTTTGCGACGAGCCTTCAGCATTCTGCGGATCAGCTTGTTGACCGTGGCGGTATCAGGCTTGCTCATCGGATGCGGGGACGTAGAGAGAGAGGAGGGACTTCGAGCGGCGTCCTCGGAGGCGACGGCGCTCAGGGTGGAGGGAGACAGCACGGCGGGCTTCCGCGTGCTGGCTGCGGCGCTCACATCGGACTCGGCGGCGGTGGAAGGACGCAGACAATGGGGGCGCTTCACGCGCGTCTCGGAGGCCGACAGCGTGGCGGCGTGGCTGGCGTTCCGGCTGGCGGTGTTCCACGTTGAGCGGGGCGAGGCCGACAGGGCGCTGCCGATCTTCTCGCGGATCGTGCGCCAGCCCGTGAGTGCCGTGCGGGACTCGATGCGGATTGAAGCCATCCGGGCGACGGTCTACGCCGTCACGGAAGGGCGCGATAGTCTCGCCGTCGATGAGATCGAACGGCACATGGAAACGCTGCTCTACGCCCAGATCCAGGCCGAGCGCCTGGGCGAGCTGACGCTGGCGGATCGGGTGTCCGATTGCCGCTCGTGGCTGCGCGGGATGCTGGCCGCAGGGCAGCGCGTCAAGTTGCAGTGCTATGGCGACGAGTGCCCGGCGCCCGCCGATCCTACGGGGATGTGGATCGCGGCGCTGCTCGTGGCGGCGTCGGGCTGGTGGATCGCAGGGTGGCGGATACGGCACAGGGAGCGGATTAGAGTTGCTCTCGGATCTCGGTGACGGCGGCGCGGACGGCGTTGCGAATGGTGGGAGTGGTCTTCGTCGGCGCGTGCTCCTGACGCCAGGTGACCGACAGGTAGTAGACCTTGCCAGAGGTGAGCTTGACGAGGACCACATAGGAGTAGACCACGTTCATGGCCTTGTAGGCATCGAAGAGCTTGCCTGCCTCCGGGGTCAGGCGCTCAGGTGGGCCTTCCCAGGCGCCATTCTGTACAACCTCGTTGATTAGGTGGGCGTACTGGCTGTCGAGCTGCTCTTTTTGCCAGTCGCCTTGCACAGGCGGCACGTTGGGGGCGGTCTCTTCGTAGAGCACCGATGAGAACGTGGGACCGTCTGCGCGAGGGATGCCGCCGCCGTTCTGGGTGTTGAGGATGAGAACGCGATCTGCGCTGGTGGCGCCTTGAAGGCGCGCGAGGGTGGTGTAGATGGCACTTTGGGCCTCGGTCACGTCACGGGCCTGTCGCTGGCCCCTACGGTCCATAAACTCCTTCCAGCCGTGGCGGGCGACGTAGCCCAAGCCTCCCAGGATGGAGCCTGCGACAAGAAGGCCGAAGGGGCTGTTGAGCACGTCAATCATCCGTTGACCTTGGCAGATTCCGGGCGGAGGTCGAAGCCCTTGGCGTCGTGCTCTGGGCTCATGTGCACGTAGAGCGGACAGCCGCCCTTCGGGACGAGGCTGCGGATCTGGTTCATCGCCGTGCGGGAGTTGACGACATCCACCCGGCCATCGCCGCCCGCGTCACCGAAGCCCATGCCCGGTAGGATGCAGCCGAGGATGTGGTCGTGACGGTTGCCCGCGTGGATCAAGATGTATTTCCGCCCTGAGACTTCGCGGCCGTCCGTCTGCTGCACGTGCAGGTGCCAGCCGAACTTTCGGCTCTTGCGATGGACGACTCGGTAGCGGCCCGGCGGGATGCAGGAGACGCGGTTTTGGTTGCCCTTCCACGCCAGCTCGAGGCAGGGAAAGGCGGCGATGGCCCGTCCGTCCTTTTGCACGAACAGAACCCCAAGGGTCTGCGTCTTGTCGTCGTGGCCGCGTTGGATTCGGAGAGAGACGGACATGGGTGCGAGTGAGCGCACGAAAAAAGCCCGGCACACCACACCGACCGCCGTAGAGCGGGGTGTGAAATGCCGGGCCAGCAAGGGGCACGGGGTGCTCCCACGAGTGCCAGCAAGGGGCAGCAGGTGGGCTATGTGTACGGCTTTGGATGTGTGCACATCCGGGCAGCCGGTACGGCTGAAACTATGTGCTCTGCGGCTGGTTTCCAAACCGGAGCACGCGGGGGGCCTTCTTCTGGTGGTGCTCCACGATCACGGCCCCGTCCTTCATGCGGGTGACGTGGATCGTCAGGCTGGCGTGGCCTGAGTCGGGGAGGTCATCCAGGCAGGCGATCACCTCGCGTTCGATGACTTGGCGCGGGGTTGCGCGCGTGTTCGCACCCTGGCATCGGGTGCGATCAGGCTGCGAGGGCATGGCGGCGGGCGGCGAGCACAAGGCGGAGACGGTTGAGCGCAGCGGTGCGCATGAGCGAGCGAGGGCCATATCCAGCGATGCCCGTCTCGGCCAAGTCGATCTGTAGGCGCCTTAACAGAAACCTTGGCTGTCTCACGATGAGGCCGGGGCCGAGCTTCATGTGTCCCTTCGCGTCGAGCGGGAGGCAGGCCGGGGTGAGCGCGCGGGCGATGGCGGTGGGGCTCATCATGGCGTCTCCCGCGATTGCTCGCGCTGTGGATGAACGGTGATGGACGCCGGGCACTCGGCAAGGAGGACCGCCAGCTCGGCGTCTGTGATCTCGCGCGGGCGGGTGAGCGCCTTGCGGATGGCGTCGACCACGGGGCGGCGACGGGAGTCGGGCCAGGTGAGTCCATGGCCCTGGATGAAGACCCGTGGGGGCGTGCGGCCTGCGAGCGCGGCACGCTGGGCCATCGCTTTGGTGTCGAGGCCCTTCGCGCTCACCTTGGAGGGCGCGTGTGCGCCCGAGGGTGCCCCGGCACGTTTGCCGATCCCCTCCTTCGCGAGTGGCGATGGGACATCGCCGTCGGGAGGGGCCGTGCCGGGGCGGGGCTTTACGGTCTGGTAGAGTGGGGGCATTACTCCGCTGGGATGGGGCGACTCACGCTCCGTCCGGCCTCCCCGATGGGCAGGAACTCAGACTGCGGGACGTAGATCACCTGCTTGTCTCCCTGCGTGTTGTCGAGCATCTGGATGTAGAGCCACTTGAGGTAGTTGTCCGGGCCTCCCAGCCCTTCGACTAGGATTTCGTTGGCTTCGGCCTCGCCCGTCGCCAGCTCGATCTGAGCCTCAGCGTCGAGGCGGGCGATCTGGCGCGTGTATTCGGCCTCCTGCAAGGCCGCGCGGCC
>JBCBZH010000288.1:0-5429 GCA_039815415.1 Bacteroidota bacterium | reverse complement strand
GTCGCGGGCAGCGCCCGGGAGGTCGTCGAGGCTGCGCGCGTTGCCAAGGTCGCCATCGAACCCAGGCACCGTCTCATAGATGGGCTTCGCTCGCTCGAGCGTGCGGAGGTCGGTCGGAAAGCGCGTCGTGGTCTTGCCATCAATCGAGTACGCCGTGCACACCTCGATTTCAGGCAACCCAGCGAGCACATCCAGCTTGGTCACCGCCAGCTCGGTGAATCCGTTCAGGCGCGCCGTGTAGCGCAGCGCCACCAGATCGAGCCAGCCGCACCGTCGGGGCCGGCCCGTGGTCGCGCCGAACTCCGCACCCGCGGACCGGAGTTGCTCACCCGTCGCGTCCAAAAGCTCCGTGGGGAAAGGCCCGTTGCCGACGCGTGTCGAGTAGGCCTTTACGATGCCAATGACCCGGTCCACTGCTGTGGGCGGAACACCGAGCCCCGTGCAGCATCCGCCAGCGGTTGGATGGCTGGACGTCACATACGGATATGTGCCGTGATCAACGTCGAGCAGTGCTCCCTGAGCGCCTTCCGCCAGCACGTGCTTCCCTTCCGCTAGCGCGTCCTGAAGCAGCGTAGCCGTGTCGGTAACGTAGGGGTCGATGGTGCGGTCGAACTCCACGTACTCCTCCACAATCTGGTCTACGTCAAGCCCTTCGCCCCCGTACACCGATTCAAGAATCGCATTCTTCTCTTCGATGGCAGCCGTGAGCTTCTTCCGCAATCCGTCACGGTCCAGCAAATCGACTACGCGGACGCCGGAGCGCGCAAACTTGTCAACGTAGGCTGGTCCGATGCCACGCCCGGTGGTTCCGATGGCTTCCACGTCGCGCCACTTCTCGCGGGCCTGATCAAGTGCCTTGTGGTATGGCAGAATCAGGTGGGCGTTGTGCGAGATGAACAGCCGCCCCTCCACGCTGTACCCGAGGGCCTCTACCTGACCAATCTCTTCCATCAGCGCGACAGGGTCGATCACGACACCGTTGCCGATGACACAGTCCGTGTCGTCGTGGAAGATCCCGCTGGGGATCAAATGAAGGACGAACTCCTTCTCCCCCCACTTGATGGTGTGACCGGCGTTGGCGCCCCCTTGGTAGCGGGCAACGAGATCCATAGAGGGCGCAAGGAGGTCAACGACCTTACCCTTGCCTTCGTCGCCCCACTGGGCGCCGATGACGATGCTGACTGGCATGAGAGAGAGGGATTGGGGATGCGCGAGGAGTGGGGCCTCCCCCCTCCCCGTTGTCGCTATCCCGAAAAGCTTGCGACGGCGGCGTCTGTGGTCTCGTACGTCTGGAAGACATCCAGCAGCTTGGTGACCGTCAGGAGCGTATGGACACGCCCCCCCACAGCCGCCAGCCGAAGATCTCCCCCGGCATTGCGAACACTCGTCAGCGCGCCGATGAGCATGCCGAGCCCAGATGAGTTCATGTGCCGTACGCTCGACAAATCGACGACCACGTTGGTGCTCCCGCCGGAACGGAGATCGTGGAGATGGTCCAGCAGAGCCGACCCGTCCGGGCCGCCCATCGCATCACCGGTGAGAGAAACGACGGCTACGCCGTCTCGTGACTCGGTCTCGAACTGCATCATGTGAGAGTTGGGTGGAGGTAGGAGAACCTAGCGCTACCGCCTCGGTTCAGCGCACCCGTTCGTCCGAATCTCGCCAGCTCGAGGCCGGTCGACACTCGGACGAACGAGCTGGCGATTATCGCGCGCTCACGGCGCGGCGAGCGGGTGCGTACCGCTCGCGGAACCAGACCACCAGCGGCGACGCCACGAAGATGGAGGAGTACGTCCCCACGCCAATGCCGATTAGGAGCGCCAGTGCGAAGCCGTGCAGCACTTCGCCGCCGATCAGGAACAGGATGCCCACGGTGATGAGCGTCGTCCCCGACGTGAGCATGGTCCGAGACAGGGTGGAGTTGATGGCTTTATTCGCCACTTTGTCGAAGGCCTCTGTCTTGAACAGGTTGGCGAACTCGCGGATGCGGTCGTACACCACCACCGTGTCGTTGATGGAGTAGCCCACGATGGTGAGCAGTGCTGCAATCAGCGTCTGGTTCAACTGCATGGTCACAGGCGTGAGCACGTGGAAGAGCGCGAAAATGCCGAGTACGATGATGATGTCGTGCGTCAGACACAGGACGGCGCCCACGGCGTAGCGCCAGTCGAACCGGACAAAGATGTAGAGCAGGATGACGAAGAGCGCCCCAAAGACGGCATAGAGGGCGCCTCTCTGGAGGTCATCCGCGAAGCGTGGGCTGATGGCGACGCCGCCGCTCACGCGCGGGTTGGCAGCAGGAGCCGCACCGGCCAGGGCGCCTTCCACCCCCTGCTGAAGGGCTTCGGTGTCCACACCTTCGCCGGGCTCGCCGGTGTCTGGCGTCCGCACGAGCAGCGTGTTGGCGTTGCCGTACTCCTTGACCTCGGAGCCCACGGCACCAAGGGCGTCATCAATGGACGAGGCCGCCAGCTCAGGCGCGATGGGCTCGTCCGTTTCCACGACGAACTCCGTGCCGCCGCGGAAGTCGATTCCCGCCTCGAGGCCGGGGTAGACGAGCGAGATGAGTGAGATCACCAGCGCGATGCCGGAGACGATGTAGCCGGTCTTCCGCTTTCCGAGGAAGTCGATCTGTGTGTTTTCAAAGATCCGCATGGGACTATCTGTTCTAGGTGAGAGTTCGTGAGATGAGTCTGGGATCCGAGACAGCCGTCACGGAGATCCCCGAACTCTCTAGCCGAAGGCGAGGGTGGCGCCGCGCTTGCGGACGAGGTAGTCGATGACGAGACGGGTGACCACGAGCGCCGTAAAGAGGCTCGTCAGGATGCCGGCCATCAGCGTGACGGCGAAGCCCTGAATCGGGCCAACGCCGAACGAATACAGGATCACACCAATGAGGAACGTGGTGATGTTGGCGTCAGCGATGGCCGAGAGCGCCTTCGCAAACCCACCATCCACGGACGCACGAAGCGTCTTGCCAGAGGCCATCTCCTCACGGATGCGCTCGAAGATGAGCACGTTGGCGTCCACGGCCATGCCGATCGTCAGCACGATACCGGCGAAACCGGGCAACGTCAGCGTGGCCCGGAACGCGGCCAGGATGCCGAAGATGAACAGGACGTTCAGCAGCAGTGCGATGTCGGCTACCATCCCTGCCGTGCGGTAGTAGATCACCATGAACACGCACACCAGCACGAAGCCAATGATGAGCGAGCTGAGGCCCGCGCGGATCGCGCGTGCACCAAGGCTTGGCCCGACCGTCCGCTCCTGAATGATGTTGACCGGCGCCGGAAGGGCACCAGACTTCAGGACCGTGACCACGTCTTCGGCTTCATCCGCCGTCACGCCCGAGATCTCGGTGCGGCCGTTCGGAATCCGGCCCTGAATGGTCGGGAAGGTGTAGACCACGTCGTCGAGAACGATGGCGACCGGTTTCTCGATGTTTGCCGCAGTGAGCTGGCTCCAAGCCCGAGCGCCTTCGCCGTTCATCGTCAGCGACACCTTTGGCGCGTTGGTGAGTGGGTCGAAGTCCGGACGCGCATCGGTAATGACATCGCCCTCCAGCTCGACGCGATCCCGGATGGCAACGAGCTGGTAGACGCCCTCGCCGTCCTCGCTCACGCCTTCAGCGCGCGCCGTGAAGAGCACCCGAACGCCCGGTGGCAGAAGCGCCTGGGCCCCCGGGGCCGTCATCAACCGGCGCACGGCCGCCGTGTCGGATTCAAGCACCTGCCCGAAGACCGGAGACCCAGGATAGGTAGGCGCGAACTGCACCAGCTCGGCGAACGAGTCGCCTCTTCCCGGACCTACATCGGACGAGGGGCCGCCTGTCAGGCTGGCGACATCCAGAGCGGTCGTGGTGTCTTCTTCCGTCTCCGCCTCGGCGATGCCACCCTCGGCGGCCGTCGTATCGGCGATGGTTGTGGACTCCACCGCAGCCGTGTCGGACTCTGCCTGCCCGCCGTTGGCATAGAACTGGGCAATGCGCTGGGCTGCAGCCTGCACTTCCTGTGTCGGGGGCGTCAGGTGGAACGTCAGTTTCGCCGTGCCCTTGAGCAGATCGCGGACGCGCTCCGGGTCGTCCACGCCCGGGAGCTCCACCACAATCCGGCTGGCCCCCTGCTTCTGGATCGACGGCTCCGTCACGCCATAGCGGTCCACGCGCTGGCGAATGATCTCTACGGCGCGGTCCAGCGCGCCTTCTACCTCCAAGCGGAGATAGCCTGCCACCTCTGAGTTGGACGAACGAGCGGTGATCTCAGCGGCCTGGTTTCGGAAGTAGCGCGCAAGCTGCGTGCCCTCACGCTCGGTCTCCACCGCGTTGGCGAAGAGCGTCACAAAGTCCTCGCGGCTTGTCCGCGCTTCCTCAACGGTCGCATCGAGAGCCGCATCGAACACCTCGTCGGTCCGGCCCTCCGCCAGCTCGCGGAGCAGCGTGCCGGACTCGACTTCAAGCGTCACGTGCATGCCGCCTTGAAGGTCGAGACCGAGGTTGAGAGATCGTTCTTTGGTGGCTTGAAGCTCGCGGGCGTTTTCCTCTAGATAGATCGCCTGCTCGTCCTCTGCCATGGCGCCGATATCGCGCTCGTTGAGCGCGTTCTGGACGGTGGGGAACAGATAGAACAGTGACAGAAGGATGAGCGCGCCGAGCGCAAACAGTCTGAATCCGTAGCCTTGCATAGGGGTCGCGCAGATGCGCGGAGTCAATCCATGGGAAGCGACGGCTCCCAACGAGCCGCCACACGTCGAAGCAGCGAGAGCACCACGCCAGCGCGTGGGTCCGAGGCGCTAGGGAGCGCGCGGTTGCTGCGTGCGAAGGGTGCGCAGAACCGGATGCACCGGCGCCTCATCGGCCCGGATTCCGGTCACATGCTGTGGGCGGTCCAGCGACGGCCCGATGACCACGATGTCCGATGCGGCCCGCGGTAGGGGCGTCACCGCCGAGCTGGCGGTGGTCCAAACGGCGCGGTTCAGCGGGATGGCTGGCGCGCCGAACTGATTGGGGTGGTCCTGGAGAAGCCGGAAAATCGACTCGCCGGCATCTGCATCCCCCGTGGCACGGACGTAGGCCTCAACGAACGCCTCAACAGCCGCGTCGGGCGATGGCGCCGACCTCGCGGCATCTATCGCCAGCTCGAGGGCCTCGGAATCGCCGAGCGCAGCACGCAGCTCGCTCTCGAACGCCGTCTGCGTCGTCGCATTTGCCGATGCCGCCGGGACGCATGCCACACTCGCTCCTGCGAAGAGCAGAAGCGCGATGGCGCGCTGAAATCCGAGGTGGCGAAATGCGGTCATGGCGAGTGCCTCTGAACGGTCGTCGGCGAACAGAGACGGCGCCAAGGTAACGAGCGTCTCAACCATGCAGGCATGCACGTGTCGGCGCACGCTGGCCTTTCACCGTCCCTCCACAGACCGACCAGGGACGCGCC
>JBCBZH010000030.1:0-24139 GCA_039815415.1 Bacteroidota bacterium | reverse complement strand
CCGATGGGTTGATATGCGCCACCTGATTCTCTCCTGTGCTCATTGCGTTGGCGTCTTCCCCTGCTGAGGCCAGGCACGCCCGGTTCTCTCCGCCGTCCGGTTGGTTCTGGGCGGCGGTTTGTCGTTCGACCGCTCGATGCCATCGTCACACTCATCATTGTTCCGGCGCGAGGGTCGATGACTTGCAACGAGCTGGCGACGGAGGCACCTTCGCTGACCGCTGACCGCTGACCGCTGACCGCTGACCGCTGACCGCTGACCGCTGACCGCTGACCGCTGACCGCTGACCGCATGCGCGCCCTCGTTCTCCACAAGACGGACTCTGGCATAGACCCTCAGCTCGAGGACCTCGATCTTTCGCGGCTCCCCCAGGGAGACGTGCTCATCGACGTGTCCCACTCCAGCCTCAACTACAAGGACGGGCTGGCGGTGACGGGCAAAGGCAAAATCGTCCGAGGCGAGTTTCCCTTTGTGCCGGGCATCGACCTCGCGGGGACAGTCGCAGAGTCCGCCTCGGATGCATGGGCCGTGGGCGATGCCGTCGTGCTCACGGGGTGGGGGACCGGCGAGGAGCGCTGGGGCGGCTTTGCCGAGCGGGCACGGGCCCACGCGGATCATCTTGTTCGTCTTCCGGACGGACTCTCTCCCGCCAGCGCGATGGCGATCGGGACCGCTGGATTCACAGCCATGCTGAGTGTGATGGCTCTGGAGCACGCGGGCATCACCGAGGGGGACATCGCGGTGACGGGCGCGTCGGGGGGGGTCGGGTCCACAGCCGTCGCGTTGCTGGCTCATGCCGGGTACACCGTTCATGCGTTCACCGGCACGCCGAGCGCGCACGAGGGGCTTCGCCAGCTCGGGGCCGCCGACGTGCACGACCGCTCCGAACTGGCCGATCCGCCCAAGGGTCCGATGGGCAGAGGGCGATGGGCAGGCGCCGTGGATTCAGTAGGCGGCACCACGCTTACGACCCTCATCGCCACCACCGAGAGGCGTGGCTGTGTGGCGGCATGCGGCTTGGCAGGCGGCCATGCGCTCCACACGACCGTCTTCCCCTTCATCCTGCGCGGCGTCACCCTCGCCGGAATTGACTCCAACACGTCGCCGCAGGACGAGCGCCAGAACGCCTGGAACCGCCTCGCTAATGCCCATGCTTCGGGGGGGCTCGATGCCATTCCGCAGACCACCATCGGGCTGGCGGAGGTTCCGGAGTGGTCGGAGACCATCGTGGCTGGACAGACGGTGGGCCGGGTCATCGTAGACGTTCGATCCTGATGGCGACGGCGTCTCCCTGGCAGCGGCCGTTCGATTCACAAGCCGACATCGTCATCGTCGGTGGTGGCATCATTGGGGCCGCGACGGCCTTCTGGCTCGGCCACCTCGCACCATCGCGGCGTGTGGTGCTCCTCGAGGCCCGGCACCTCGCCCACGGGGCGAGCGGTCGCAATGCAGGCTTCCTGCTCCTCGGCACGCACAGCGACTACGCCTCGGCGGTAGACACCTACGGGCGGGATGCTGCACGCCGGATCTGGCAGTTCACGCGCGAGACATTCCGCCATATCGTCGAAGACGTAGACGACGGGCAGATCGGGCTGGAGACGGTCGGGAGCGTGATCGCGGCAGGGACTGAGGGGGAGGCCGAACGGTTGCGCCGATCCCATGCGCTGCTGGCCGAGGACGGCGTTGAGAGCCGCTGGCTGGACCATGCACGGTGCGCTGGTGGTTCCTGAGGGCGGCGCCATCGACCCGGTCCGGCTGGTTCGCCAGCTCGTCGCCGCGAGTGGTGCGACGGTCCACGAGGGCGTTGCGGTGGAGAGGGTGGACTGCGAGGGCAATGGACTGCGACTCCAGCTTCGAGCTGGCGGATCTCTGGGGGCCGAGCGCGTCTTGCTTGCGCCGGGGCCACGGTTGCCAGAGCTGGTGCCGGAGTTGTCGGGCCAGGTGCGACCAATCCGCGCGCAGATGCTTGCTACAGAACCCCTCCCAACTCTGCTGTCACGCCCCGTGTATTCGCACGAGGGCTATTTCTATCTTCGCCAGCGCGCCGATGGCAGGCTTCTCCTGGGCGGGGCGCGGCATCTGCATCGCGCGGCTGAGGTGGGGTACGAGGACGCGACGACACGTGCGTTGCAGGCGGATCTGAAGCGCTACCTCAGCACGCATCTTCCAGATGCTGCTGGTGCTGCCATCGAACGACGATGGAGTGGCACGATGGGATTCTCTCCCGATGGGCTGCCGGTGCTCAGTGAGGTCCCCGGCCGGGCGGGCGCGCTCTACGCGACCGGCTTCACCGGGCATGGCATGGGCTATGGCGTGCGGTTCGGACTCCTGGCTGCGCGGCGCTTGCTTGGCCGCCCCGACGAGGCGAGCGATCTCTTTGGAGAACGTCCGAACCTGAACTTCGCGGCTCAGGCAGACGTACTCTGACCGTCCTCCGGGCGTTTTCCCGGCCTTCCACCTTCTGACTTCCATGGAACTCACTGCTCGTCCCCCCGTCGCGATGCTCGGCGACGACGCCCGCGCGGCGTTCGTCACGCGCACCTACGTCCACCTCTTCGGTGCCATCCTGCTGTTCGTCGGCATCGAGTTTTTGCTGTTCGCCTCCGGCCTCGCTGAGCCGATGGCGAATGCCATGCTGAGCGTCAACTGGCTTCTGGTGCTGGGCGCGTTCATGATCGTCGGCACGTTCGCGGATCGCGTCGCTGCCCGAGCGCAGACCAAAGCGGCCCAGTATGGCGCCCTGGTGGCCTTTGTCGCTGCTGAAGCCGTCATCTTCGTCCCGCTTCTGTTTATCGCGCTCTACTACACCAACGACCCCAACGTCATCGGAAAGGCGGCCTGGGTGACCCTGCTCGGCTTCGGTGGCCTCACGGCCATCGCTCTGACGACCAAGAAAGACTTTTCCTTCCTCGGTTCGATGCTCAAGTGGGCGTTCATCGTCGCCATCGTTGCCATTGTGGCGGCCGTCCTGTTTGGCTTCGAGCTGGGGACATGGTTCTCCGTAGCCATGATCGGTCTGGCAGGGGCGTCCATCCTCTACCAGACCTCGAACATCCTGCACCACTACCCGGAGGACCGCTACGTGGCGGCGTCACTAGCGCTGTTCTCGTCGGTCGCGCTGATGTTCTGGTACGTGCTTCGCCTGTTCATGTCCCGCGACTAGAGAGGGGACCACAGGGAGTGAATCGCGGATCGCTGCTGGACCCTGGCGCCCCACTCGGACCTGTCCGGGCGGGGCGTTTTCCTGAAGTCGCCGCCAGCTCGGGATGACCTGAGCTGGCGAGGGCTACATCCCCTCCACGGGCGCGCCAGCAGCAGCCAGGGAGCGGAACCCGCCCGCGTTGAAGACCTGCGAGAAGCCCATCTCTTCGAGGATGGTGGCTGCGCGACCGCTCCGGTTGCCCGAGCGGCAGTAGATGTAGAGGGGCTCGTTGCGGTCGAGGTCTTTCACACGCTCGCGGAAGTCGTCTTCCAACACGTCCACGTGGAAGGCCCCGGCGATGTGACCGCTGTTGTACTCGTCAGTGGTGCGGGCGTCGATGACGAAGGCACCGTTCTGGATCGCCTCGGCAGCAGTGTTTGGGGAGGCGGATTCTCCACCGCCGCGCGTCATGTAGAAGATGACACCGGCGCCGAGAACGACGAGGGCTGCGAGAGCGAGGGAGCGAGACATCAGGACATCCAGAGGGTGCGTGCGAGGGCCAACGTCGTTCCATCCGACGCGCGAGCAAGTTCGTGATTGCGGGCGCCCTTCGCCAGCGCGCTGGCGCGCGAGACCACCGTGTCGCCATAGACGGCCTCGGCGCGGTACTGGATGTCGATCTCGCGGAGACCCGCGTCATCGCCCAGTGCTTCCAAGGCCCATTCGATGAACCGCACGTTGTTTGCGTGGCCCACACGGTCGAGGTCGGAGCGCCGGACAGCAAAGCTCCGCTCCACTTCTGGAGACTCCGGAGAAGTGGGGCTCGAGCTGGCGACCGTCAGGGCCCGCTCGCGGTCTCGCGCGGCGAATCCGTTCATCTCAGGCGGGAGCCGCACCGGGCGGCGGCGCTCGGGATCAATCAAGAACCACGTGCTGGTGGCCGTCGCCAGCTCGGAGCCTTCATCCCCTGTCATGCGGAAGTCGCGGAAGGCCCGGAGACCATCGAGGTCGCTTGGCCAGGTCTCAATGGTGACCGTCTCTCGAATACGCGGGCGCTGAGCGAGACGGACCCGCAGGCGCGAGAGGACCCACGTCGCGAATCGGCCATCGGGGAGGTCAAAGCCATCACGGCCTAGCGACCGGGCGTGCTCGCCCGCAGCTTCCTGCAACAGGTCGCAGACCGTGAGGATCGACGCCAGCTCGTCGGGGCCGACTTCGTAGGCGCGGATCAGGAACGACTGCGTGGAGACGAGGCCCCCTGGGCTCGGAGGTGGCGTCATGGACTCAGGTTGGAGGCACGACCCAGTGCTACGGGAGAATGGTGATGCGCGTGGAGCGCTCGGTCACGCGCCCTAAAGCGTCGGCTCGCACCACTGCCGAGTAGACGCCTGCTGCCAGCTCGCCGCGCCAGGTGAGCTGGTGCTCTCCTGCGCTTACAAGGCGAGGGGAGGCCATGCCGACTTGGCGCCCCAGCATGTCGACGATGTCGAGCGAGAGCCTCGTCGAGCTGGCGACCTGTACGCTTACGGTGAGGCGATCTCGAACCGGGTTGGGGAAGGCCGACAGAATCGCCAGCGCGTTGGCCTCGGCAGTGGCTTCCAAGGCGATGCTGACGCCGTTGGGGGCTCTGGGCGTCGGGCTGGTGAACAGAACGAAGGTGGACGGATCGGCGGCGTTTCGACCGAAGGAGACATCTGTGGTCTGCTCGCCGAACGAGATGCCATCGATGAGTGTAAAGCCGCCAGAGCCATCGTCCATGAACAGCGCTGCGTCTTCGCCTCTGGCACTGAGCTTGAACGGGACGTGCAACGGGCCTTGCTCGGTGTCATCGTCGGCCCAGATGAGGAGGTACGAGTCCGGAGCCATCACGGTGTCTGGGAGCGCCACCTTGTCGGGCTCCGAGACATCGTCGGTGAAGAACAGGCCGTCCAGAGAGACCGGGGCGCCGGTGCCGTTGTACAGCTCCACCCAGTCGTCGAACTCGCCCGCTTCATCCGCGATGGTGGCGTCGTTGGAGGCCATCAGCTCGTTGACCACCAGCCCGGTGCTGGCAGGGGAGACGACAGTGAACGATGCCGGGGCCTCTATGCCACGCCGGGGATCAGTGCGGGTCTGGCTGACAACATCTCTGGCTTCGATGGTGTAGTCCACCGTTGTGCCTCGGTCGAAGGCTCCGATGGCCGCGGCGTAGACGCCATCCCCCTCGTCGGTCATGGGTACCGTCTGCCAGTCGCCGCCATCGACGCGGTACGTGAGATCCACCGCGCTGGGCGTTCCTTCGTCTTCCACCCACACGCGAACCGTCACGGGTTGGCCGGGGAAGGGACGAGCTGGCGAGGTGCGGCGCTCAGAGAGGAGGGGGGCAACGTTCCCGGCATCGAGCTGAGCGAGGGCGGTGCTCCGGCGCGTGTTGATGAACTCCACCAGCCCGTAGTCCACGTGGCCTCCCAGGCCCGAGTCGAAGCTGGCGGCGAAATCATCGGCGTCCCAGCCGTAGTCGCGTGGGTAGTACGGATCCGCAGCCACGGCGTCGGCGATGAGCGTACGCAACACGGCAATCCTCGGCTCGATCTCAGCCGCGGCGTACGGGCCGTTCAGGAGCTGACGGAGGTAGAACGTCAGCCGCTCTCGGTAATCGGGGACCACGAGGAGTCGCTTCGCAAGCGGGCGCGGCGGGGCGCCCGTGTTGGGGCCGATGGGCCAGTCGTAGAGCGAGCGCGTGCCCCAGTCTCGGCCGAGGAAGTCAATGCCGAGGGTGTTGTCAAGGTCGAAGGGGATGTAGCGGAAGAGGCCTAGCTCGGGGTCGTTGTAGAGGTAGAAGTTGTTCTGGTTGTACGCGTAGCCGTCCCAGTTGCCGGTCAGAATGTCCATCGCCAGCACGCGGAGGTAGCCGTTGACATCCAACACGCCTTCGATGGTCTCCGGAAAGGTGGCGCTTGGCGTGCGGTTCAGCGTCTGGATGAACGCCGCCAGATCGGCGTGGTCGCCATCGCCTGTCGTCAGCTCGTAGACGGGGCGGCCGAATGGCGCCAGGTCGCGGTAGGCAGCCGGGTTGCTTCCGAGGTCATTGAGATCTGCTGGGTAGAGGCACTTGTAGAGCGTCCCCGATCCATCGCGGAAGTGCGTGTTCAAGAACTCATCGTCGATGTGCTCCACGTTGGCGTAGACCCCAAAGTCATCGCCGTTGATGACAAGGCGAACCGGATTGGTGCGCGACCCTGGAATCCGCATCGCACGGACGAGGCCCCACGCCACCTGCGACCGCAGCACGGTGGGGTCGTTGTGCTCTCCGTTGAGGTTCATCTTGTCCAGACCGTTCCACTCGCGACCTCGCTGGTAGGTGTTGAACGACACCTTGAAGGACTTTTTCGCGGCCTGGCGTGACGTGTTGCCACGGAGCCGGAAGCCAATCTCTTCGACCGTCTCCTGTGCTGTGCCATCATCCCAGACGAACGTGGCGCGCCACTCGATGTCGCTCTCGGCATTGTCAGGATCGAGAATCCAGGCCAGCGTGTCCGGATGCAGCGTCAGCCGAACCGTTGGTAGTGTCGAGTCCTCGAACACAGGGCCCGCTTCAGGGCTCAGAGGCTGGGCAAGCGCGGGAGCTGCGACAAGCGCCGCCAGAAGGACAGCGCACGAGAAGTCAGGCCTCATGAGGATGGCATCGGTGGACGGGCGGACAGTCTACGGGCCGAATCGTCAGCTCGCGTCACGAATGGCGTCCAGCGTCGCGGGAGTTTCGAGAGCGGTCACATTCCCCAGCTCGTTGCCGAGATGCACGGCGCGAATCAACCGGCGCATCACCTTGCCGTTGCGGGTTTTTGGCAGCGCCGACGTGAACAGAATCGCCTTGGGCTTGAGGGCCTTCCCCAGCCCGGCCACGGCCCGCTCCACGAGCTGGCGACGGATCTCGTCGGACGGCTCCATGCCAGCCGCCAGCACGACGAACGCGACCAGTGCTTGACCCTTCACGTCGTCCGGGACGCCGATGGCCGCACTCTCCAGGACCGATGGATCCGCGTTCAGAAGCGCCTCGAGCTCGGCTGGACCGAGCCGCTTTCCAGCCACCTTGATGGTGTCGTCGGACCGGCCCAGGATGAACCACTGACCGTCGTCGTCGATGGCTGCGAAGTCGCCGTGGACCCAGGTGTCGGGGATGCGCGCCCAATAGCTGGCGTGGTACCGGTCGGCGTCGCCGGTGCCATCGCCCCAGAAGCCACGCGTCATGCCAATCCACGGCTTCCGAACCACCAGCTCGCCGACGGCGCCGCGTACAGGCTGTCCGGCCTCGTCCACCACATCGGCATCCATCCCGACCACCGGCCCCGGGAATCCGCATGGCTTCACCGGCTCAACGACATTCCCGCACACGATGCCGCCCGAGATCTCGGTGCCACCGGAATAGTTGAGAATCGGCTTCGAGCTGACGAGCACCGTCTCAAAGCACCAGCGCCAGCTCGCGGGGTCCCACGGCCCGCCCGTAGAGCCGACGGCCCGCAACGAGCTGAGGTCGTGCGCCTCGACGGGCTCCGTGCCACGGGGCATCAGGGCGCGGATCAGCGTGGGGGAGAGGCCGAGCAGCGTCACGCCATGGCGCTCCACCATTGCCCACGTGCGGTCGTCGGCGGGAAAGTCCGGGGCACCGTCGAAGAGCACCATCGAGGCCCCGTTGAGGAGCGTTCCGAACACGAGCCACGGCCCCATCATCCAGCCCATGTCGGACATCCACCAGACGACGTCGCCCGCTCGAACGTCCATCGCATGGCGCATGTCCTGCGCGGCCTTGACGGGGAAGCCGCAGTGGGTGTGGACGGCGCCCTTCGGCGTGCCGGTGGTGCCACTGGTGTAGATCAGCATCAGCACATCCTCTGCCGATGTGTCCTCGGTGCGTGTGGTCTCCTCGGTCTCGAGCTGGCGACCGCGATTCATGAACGCGTCCCACGTCTGATCTCGGCCCTCCTGCATCGGCACATCGAGCCCCAGCCGGTTGTGGACGATCGCGTGCTCGACGCTGGGGCAGGAGGCCAGCGCCTCGTCGGCCGTCGATTTGAGGTCCACCGCGCGCCCCCGCCGGGGCAGGCCATCGGAGACGATGAGGGCCTTCGCGTTCCCGTCGTGCAGCCGCGTGGCGACGGCCTCGGGACCGTACCCGGAGAACAGTGGCAGGATCACGCCCCCGATCTTGGCCGTCGCCAGGAAGGCGATCACCAGCTCGGGAGTCATGGGCATGAACAGACCCACGGCATCGCCTTTCGCCAGCCCGAGGGCACGCATCGCGCTCGCGCAGGTGTCTACCTCAGTCGCCAACGCGGAATAGGTCAGCACCGTCACGTTGCCTTCTTCGCTTTCGTAGCGGAGCGCGGGCTGCGTCCACGTCGGCGTGCCCGCCCACTTGTCGAGCAGGTTGTGGACGATGTTCATGCGCCCGCCCACACACCAGCGTGGCCGCTCGATGCCGCCCCGCGTGTCGAGGATTTGCCTGTACGGCGTCGCGAACTGGATCTCGAGGTCTGCCAGCGCCGCGTCCCAGAACCGGCCTACGTCTTCGGCCGCCCAGGCCTGCAGGGCGTCGTAGGAGTCGAGGTCGTGAGCGTCCCAGAATCGGGCGAGGTTCGAGCTGGCGATCTGGTCGGGCGTGGGGCGCCAGGCAACGTCCTGGCCGAAGGGAAACGCGTCAGGCATCCGAGTCGGGAAGTGTAGAGACTCAAGATCGTGCCTGTGGCTCCACTCAGCCCCAGCGGTCGCTCGCGCCCGTTCGAGTATCCGAGAGGTCCAGGCCGAAATCGAAGCGAGCGCGGTAGCCGTCGCCGTCGCGCTCCGGGGCGAGGAGGAGTTGAGGTCCTCCACCCCGAGCATAGATGCCGTCCTGAGCGTTCCGCACGCGGCGGTCTGTGTTGGCGCGAGCGTACAGGTCGTTGGCGAACACCTCGTCGGTGACCGTGTCGGGGAAGTACAGCTGGGAGGTGAACTCGTAGGCATCCGCTCCCTCGCCGGTGCGCACCTTCAGGTGAATGTGGACGGCGCGGCCTGTGTACCAGCCTGGGTAGATGGTCGTGAAGGAGGCCTCGCCGGAGGCATCGGTCCGTTGGAATCCTCGGAGGAAATCGAGTCCCTCGGTGCGTTCCTGCGCATACCCAGAGTAGGCGCCTCGGGCGTCGCAGTGCCAGATGTCTACGATCGCGTCCGGCAGCGGCACACAGGCCCCATCGGTCACCTGCGAGACGCCGATGGTCAGTGTCAGTGGGAGCCCCGGACTCAGGGCGCCGGTGGCGGAGTCCATCCGGATGTCCTGGCGGAGCAGGTCTCCCTCGAAGAAGAACGGGCCTTCCGTTGCTTCGGGTTTGACGAGGCACGGCGATTCAGCAGAAGCAACCGGCGACGCGCTGGCGTTCTCTGCCGAGCTGGTGCCACACCCGAACAGCAGAGCTGCGCCTCCTGCCCCGAGCAGCGCAACGGCCTCACGTCTAGAGAGCAGGCGTCCGATGGGAAGGTCGTCGTGATCCATATCCGGTGTAGGCTGAGTGGACAAGAGGAGCGCTCCGCCGTCGAGCTGACGAGGACTCAGGTCGCCAGCTCGAGGCGCCTCAAACCGAGACGACGCGGTGCGATGGGGGTTCAACGCGCTGGCGTGTCGCAACCGTGTGCCCCGTCAGCTGGAGTAAACGCCTCCCCACCCGGTTGGCACAGGCGTGGGAAAGGGAGTGTTCAGTCAGGCTGATCGCTGCTAGACCCACCTGACCCTTTATCCGCCCGCCCCGGAGTTGGTAGCCCGGGGCGGGCGGACCTCCTTTAGCGCGAGGCATCGATGGCTGGGCCCGTGCCCACGTGGCCGTCTCCGCCGAGCTCGACGCCCGGCGGAATGGGAGCCGCGTCTGGCAGCGGGTGGCCGTGGCGCTCCGGTTGCCACGAGAGGATGTAGTCCTCGTCTTCGACTTCCAGCGCGGTCTTCGTCAGCTTGAGCGGCGCGAAGGTGTCCACCATCACCGCCAGCTCGTGCGTCTCCTTGGCGCCGATGGAGGCTTCCGTCGTCCCAGGATGCGGGCCGTGCGGGATGCCACCGGGGTGGAGCGTGAAGCTGCCTCGTCCGATGCCCTTCCGACTCATGAAGTCACCCTCGGCGTAGTAGAGGACCTCGTCCGAGTCGATGTTGGAGTGGTTGTAGGGCGCCGGGATGGCGAGCGGGTGGTAGTCGAACAGGCGCGGCACGAACGAGCACACGACGAACCCACGCGCCTCGAAGGTCTGGTGGACCGGCGGGGGCTGGTGGACGCGCCCCGTGATCGGCTCGAAGTCGTGGATCGAGAACGCCGTCGGGTACATGTAGCCGTCCCAGCCGACCACATCGAAGGGGTGGTAGCGGTACACGAACGGAAACAGCTTGCCGTGCTTCTTGATCTTGACCGTGAAGCGCCCTTCCTGGTCAATGGTGTTCAACTCGGTCGGCGGGCGGAAGTCGCGCTCGCAGTAGGGGCTGTTTTCCAGGAGCTGGCCCATGTCGTTGCGGTAGCGCTTGGGCGGACGGAAGTCGGTTGGCGCTTCCATCACCAGCAGGCGCGGCTGCACGTCGCCGGTAAACACCCAGCGGTGGGTGAGCGTGCGCGGCACGTGGACGTAGTCGCCCTGGCGAAACTCCACGGTGCCGAGAACGGTCTCCAGGCGGCCCTCGCCATCGTGGACGAACACCATCTCGTCGTGGGTGGCGTTCTTGTAGAACACGTCTTCAGGCATCGAGCTGGTGGGCGCGCAGAGCGCCATGTCGATGTCCTTGTTGCCCATGATGTAGCGGCGGCCCGTGAGCCAGTCGCCCCCCGGCTCCACCTTCGGCCCGAGGAAGTGGCGGTGCTTCAGGAAGGCGTCTTCGACGTACTCCGGGCCGAAGGTCTCCGGCTCCTCCACGGCCTCAACGAGCGTGGGCGGGTGGATGTGATACGCGATGGAGCCGATGCCCGAGAAGCCCTCTTCGCCGAGAACCTCCTCGGTGTAGAGCGCGCCATCCGGGCGGCGGAACTGGGTGTGGCGCTTGGGGGGGATGTCCCCAAGGCGGAAATAGAAAGCCATGTCTGTATGGGAAGGGGGATGAGGGAAGGGGGATGGGGGAGAGCCTCTTCGCTCTTCCCCCTTGCCACTTCGCCCCTAGAGGTTTCCGCGGGCCGCCTGTTCGCGCTCGATGGCCTCGAACAGCGCCTTGAAGTTGCCCTTGCCGAACGAGCGGGCGCCCTTGCGCTGGATGATCTCGAAGAAGACCGTCGGGCGGTTGCCGATGGGCTTGGTAAAGATCTGCAGCAGGTAACCGTCCGGGTCGCGGTCCACCAGGATGCCGAGCTTCGCCAGCTCGTCCACGTTCTCGTCGATCTGGCCGACGCGCTCCTGCAGCTCGTCGTAGTAGTTCGTCGGGACGTGAAGGAAGTCGATGCCGCGCTGCCGCATGGCGCCGACGGTGGCGAGGATGTCGTCGGTCGCCAGCGCGATGTGCTGGACGCCTGCGCCGTGGTAGTAGTCCAGGTACTCCTCGATCTGGGACTTCTTCTTGCCCTGAGCCGGCTCGTTGATCGGGAATTTGACCCGCTCGTTGCCGTTGGACATCACTTTCGACATGAGCGCTGTGTACTCGGTCGAGATGTCCTCGTCGTCGAACGAGATGAGGTTCTTGAAGCCCATCACGTCCGCGTAGTACTGGACGAATTTGTTCATGTCGCCCAGGTGGACGTTGCCCACGCAATGATCGACGTACTTCAGGCCGACCGGCTTGGGCACGTAGTCGGGGTCCTCGATGGCACGGAAGCCAGGGAGGAAGGGGCCGTGGTAGTTCGAGCGATCGACGAACGTGTGGATGGTCTCTCCGTACGTCGCAATGGCGCTGAGTGTCACAGAGCCGTGCTCGTCTTCCAGGGTCTCGGGCTCGCGGACCGGGATGCCGCCTCGTTTTGTGGTCTCCTCGAACGCACTCACGGCATCGTCCACCCAGAGGGCCAGGTCCTTGACGCCGTCGCCGTGGAGGCGGACGTGCTCGGCGATGGGGCCGTCGGGGCCCATCGGACTGGTGAGGACGAACCGAATCTTGTCCTGCTGGAGCATGTAGCTCATCTGGTCGCGGTGGCCGGTCTCGGGCCCGAGGTACGCGACCGGCGTGAAGCCGAAGTCTTGCGCGAAGTAGTGCGCTGCCTGCTTGGAGTTGCCGACGTAGAACTCGATGTAGTCGGTGCCCTTCAAGGGCAGGAAGTCCTCGTCGGGAGCGACGGCGTCGGGCGCGCGGGTGAGATCGGGAAGGTCGGCCTCAGGCGAGGCGCCATCACCCCCTGCCTTCGCAGGGGCAGGCTTGGGAAGGGTGTGTGCGGGATCGTGCGTGGGTGTGCTCATGGCAGAAAGCGAAGCGTCGTACCGTTTACGGGCGGGCGGGTCCGGCCGCCAGCTCGTTCCGGGTTGCTGATAGATACGAAGCGCTTCCAGAGTCGTTTCCGCCCTAAACCGAAGACGGGCATCCACCATCAGCTCGATGCATCCGATTTGTAGGTGGCAGGACAGACCTCGCATCGAGCTGGCGAAAGACGCTGGCTCGTCGGCCCATCGAGGTGAAATACCTTTCGCCCCATGCGTCGTCTCTGCTCTCTCCTTGCTCTCGTACTGGCGTGCATCGTCAGCAGCACAGCGTCCGCCCAGGTCCCTCGTCTGGTCGCCCAGCAAGGACACGTTTACGATGTGGACATCGCGCTGATGGCGCCGGACGGCCGGACGATGGCGACGCTCGGCGACGACCGTTGGGTGGTCTGGGAAACGAACTCCGGACGCGAGTTGATGCGCCTGACCCCAGGCATTCAAGACCTCGAGCTGGTGGGCTTTGCCACCGACGGGCTCTACCTCGTTACGCGCGGTGGGGATGGGCGTCTCAGCCTGTGGGACGTTCGGACCGGCGCCATTGCGGAACCGGAAGAGCCCGGAGGAGCCGACATCAATGAGACATTGGGAGCAGCGCCCCTCGCGGCGGCGCTTGACATCGGCCCGGTCATGCGCGTCCTCCAGGACGGCGACAACGCGCTGGTGGTGACGCAACTCGGGACCACGGAGCCACCCCACCGCGTGCCGCTTGGACGGTCGATGGATACCGTCGTTGAAGCGTCATTCGCGGATCAGCGCTACGGGTTCGGAGCCGTGTTCTCCGATGGTGAGGGTCAGGTCTGGGATTCCCGAACCGGAAAGACGGTGTTTCGGGGGGCAACGGGGCTGACGGCTCTCGGGGCCATTGACCGGGCGCCCGACGATTCGATGGTCGGACTGTTCGGAATCCGAGGCGAGGGAGAGGATCGCCAGATCGTCGCGCTGGTGATGGACACCGCGACGGGGGAGGCCCTCGACACGATTGTGCTGGAGGACCTCGGGGATGACACGCGGATGGGCATGGAGTTCGGTCCGTCGGGGCGCTACTTGCGCGTGCCGGGCTACCAGATCTGGGACCGCGAGCAACAGATGTTTCTGAACAAGCCTGAGACCACCATTGGCACGGGCTTCCAGAACGGGCGTCCGGTGTTTCTCACCAGCTCGTGGAATGGGGTCACGGCGCCCATCGACATGGTCGATGCCATCACGGGTGAACGCGTTCGCCGCTACGATGGCCGGACGATGGGGGCCGCACGGGCCAGCTTTTCGGACATCGGGCAGCTCGCGCTTGGGTCCTGGGAACGGCGGTCTGTGGTGTGGGATCTCCGCACCGGTCGCGAGTCCGCGCGGTCCTCGAGCTTGGACGGGTGGGTCCTCGATGCCGTCGCGTCCGGGGATTCGCTGGTGTCTGCAGGTGCGAATGGCGTCGTCACACTCGAAGTCGAGGGCGACGTGCAGGCCCGTCTCGATGTCCCGGCGCTTGGCAACAACGACATCCTGACCCGGCTCAGCGATCTCGTGCAGGGGCGGGTGGTACTCGAGATGGCGGATTCGCTTCGGGTGCTGGACTTCGACCTTCAGCGAGCCATCGCCACCATCGAGCGCCCGGGAGGCGGTCGCCGCCACGCCGCCTTTCTGCCCGATGGCCGGGTCCGCCTGATCGTAGGTGGCAACGTGCTCGACGCCTCCGACTCCACGCAGGTGGTCATGGGCGAGCCCGATGTAACTGCCTTTGCTTTGTCGCGGTCGGGACGGTTCATGCTCGGCGGATCGTTCGCGCCCGACAGCTCGGTCGTGTTCCGACTCCGAGACGTCGAGACTGGGCTGGATGGCGCGCCGCTCATCGGGCTGGCGGATACGCTCGACGCGCACTCCACGAGTGACATCGCCATCGCCCCCTCGGGAGACCACGTAATGGTCGCCAGCTCGACGCATGGGTGGCTCTGGGACGCTCGAAGTGGCGTATTGGTGCGCCGATGGACCTGGCCGGTCATTAGCGTCAACACCTTCCTCGAATTCAGCCCGGATGGGCAGCATCTGGCGGTGATGAGCGTGGACGACATCGGCGTGCGGATCTACGACCTGGAAACGGGTGCCGAGGAGGCCGTTCTCGTGTCGTTTATCGATGGCACCTGGGCCGTCATCACACCCGATGGACGCTTCGACGCATCCAACGGTGGGGCCGTAGACGGGCTGCACTGGGTCGTTGGGCTGGAGACCATCGACCTTGACCAGCTTAAAGAGCGCTACTACGAGCCCGGCCTGCTCGCCAAGCTGTTCGGATTCAATGACGAGCCTCTCCGCCAGATCGAAGGCATCGGGGCGGAAGACCTGGGGCTCCATCCGACCGTCGAGACCGAACAGGTCGGGCGCGGCCAGTTTCGCATTCGGCTCGTCAATCGGGGCGGAGGCATCGGGCCGGTGCAGGTGCTGCTCAATGGGCGGGAGGTGACCGCCGATGCGCGCCCCGCCAATGCGGACCCTTGGGCAGACGGGCTTGACCTCGATCTGGACCTCTCGGGGCATCCGTTTCTCTCGGCAGAGGCAGACAACCGCGTGGTGGTGGTCACCCGAAACGCTGATGGATTCCTCTCAAGCCGAGGCATTGAGGTGGGCGGGCTCGAGGTGGAAGACGACGATGGCACTCCGCCCGCGCTCTGGGCTGTGGTGGTGGGTGCTGGGGACTACGCAGGCAACGTGCTCGACCTTCGATTCGCCGCCAAGGACGCGTCCGACTTTGGTACGGCGCTCCGCGTTGCCTCAGAAGGGCTGTTTGGTCCCGAGAGCACGCACGTCACCATTCTGGCTGGGGGCGAAGGAGCCTCGGTGTCGGACGGCCTGCCCACGCGAGCGGCCATCCTCGACGCGCTGGCGGACGTCGCTGCGTCTGCCCAGCCCGACGATCTGGTGGTGCTGTACCTCGCCGGGCACGGCACCGTCACCGGCGGCGAGAGCGGAGACTTCCACTACCTCACCCGCGATGCCGTCTCGGCGGACCTCTCCGACCCGGCGGTTCGCCAGCGCGTGGCGCTCTCCAGCGACGAGCTGACGGAGGCGCTCCTGGACGTTCCCGCCCTGAAGCAGCTGCTCATCCTCGACACCTGCCACTCGGGCGCGGCGGTCTCCAGCCTCTCCGAGGAGCGGACCGTGCCCGGCTCGCAGATCCGCGCGCTGGACCGGATGAAGGACCGCTCGGGTCTCTACGTGATCGCAGGAAGCGCGGCGGATGCCGTGGCCTATGAGACGAGCCGGTTCGGGCAGGGGCTGCTGACGTACAGCCTGCTTCTCGGGATGCGCGGCGGCGCACTACGCGAAGGCGAGTACGTGGACGTGGGGACGCTCCTGAACTTCGCCGTGGACCGCGTCCCCGAGCTGGCGCAGGGCATCGGCGGCGTGCAGCAGCCCATCGTCGCGACGCCGCGTGGAGCCCAGTCGTTCGATGTCGGGCGGATTACAGCGGAGGATCAGGCGCGCATTCCGCTGGCGTCGCCGCGTCCGCTCGTGGTACGCGCTCGCTTCCAGGACGACGATGCGTTCTTCGACGGCCTCGGCCTGACGCGCCGCGTGAACGACGCTCTGCGCGAGGTGCAGGCGCGCGATGCCTCGGCGCCGCTCGTGTTCGTCGATGCTGAGGCCGTAGAGGGAGCCCACGTGCTGGTCGGGCGCTACCGTCGGGCTGGCGAGTCTATCACGGTAACGGCACGCATCTTCCTCCGGGGTGAGGCGGTCGGGGACGTGGAGGTAGCCGGGGAGGCATCGGATCTCGACGAACTGGTGCAGCGCCTGCTGAATGCCGTGACTCGCCAGCTCGAGGGGTGAGAGGGATCGGCCAGTGGCCAATGGGCAGTAGTCAGTGGTAGACGGTGCAAGGACTCGCCAGCTCGAGGCATCAAGGCGAGCGAGGATAGAGAGGCGGAAAAGGGTGGAGAGAATGGAAAGGCTCTCTCTCCGCACCCCCCAGCCCTTTCAACGTCTCCGAGTACCCATACTCCACCCTCTCGAGCTGGCGACATCTGCCACTGGCTATTCGCTACTGGCCACTCACTCCAGCTCGAAATCCACCGGGATGGTCAGCCGCACCTTGACGGCGCGGCCCTGGCGCCGAGCCGGTCGAAACCGGGAGTCACGGATCGCATCGATGGCGGCATAGGACAGCATCGGCGACGGCGAGCTGGCGATGCGGAGGTCCTCCGCCCGCCCTCGTTCGTCAATGACCGCCGTCACCACCACACGGCCGTCAATGCCCCCGTTGCGGGCGATGTCGGGATAGTCTAGGCGTTCGCGTAGACCGGCTATGCCGCCGACCAGAATGGGAAGCGTGATGTCGGACGCATCCGACTCGACCTGCCCGGTTTCGGGGGACACTTCCCCTGCATCGAAGACGGCATCCGACGGGCTGGCGACATAGGCGCGGCTGACCCAGCCTGTCGCGCGCCGTCCGTCCACGGATAACCGCACGCGCACCCAGTTCGGTCGCTCTTCCAGGACGTCCAGAGGAGTGCCCTCAGGGAGAACGGTAATGGGTGTGTTGTCGGTAGAGGGGGCGGGGCGCACGTTGAGGTTCTCCGTACCCACTGTAGTGGAATACAGGACCGGCACGCGGATCTCGCGGTCGATGACCTCACCGGCACGCAGGATGCCCAGCAGGAGAAGCCCTAACACGAGCAGGAAGGCGCCCACCTTGACGCCCAGCATCCGTCGTCGCCCGGCCCGCCGAAGGCCAACGAGGACCCCCGCCAGAGCGCCGATGATGCCGCCGATCAGGGCCCATCCGACAACCGGATTGGACACGCCCAGGGCGTCCAGTCCTACGGCCATGACCTCGGCGCCTACATAGAACAGCTGGCCGCCCGCCAACGTGCCGACAACGACGAGGACGATGCCCGCGCTGACCTTGAAGCAACCTGGGGAGGACGTCGCCATCAGGCAGGCTGCTTGGATGACGACACAGAGTTCGAGGCCTTGTCCTCAGAGGCCTTGTCTCGGGTAGGCGGCGAGACTCTCATGTAGGACCAGCGCACCACGGCCATCAGTGCGACGAACCCGATGAAGAGCAGCGACGCCAGCCCGGCGGCGTCCGCCCGCCCGGGCGGGAGAGGCGACCAGTCGATGTAGCCGGGGATCCAGTCCGCGAGGAGCCAGCGCCCGGCGCCGAACGCGCTGGCGAACAGGATGGCGTAGCCCGCCGCCCAGGCCGCCACGCGCTTCCACGCCAGCTCGATGGAGAACCGGACCGGAACCGAGAACACGCCCGAGTTGGTCTCGGCGTGGATGCTCCCCATGTACAGCTCGCCCGCGCGGAATGACGCCGTGTTGAGGGTGAGCTGGAAGGCGTTGCGCTCTCCGTCGATGGCGCCGTTGAGCGTGAGGCCCTCATGTTCCGGAGCCAGCCGTGCCGTGCCGATCAGCCGCCCACCGGGCGTCAGGCTGCGGAGCGTGACGTGCGCCTTGCGCTCGTGGTTGTAGGGCAGCACGCCCCAGTCGATGGACTGCGGGTTGACCGCCACCTCCAGTTTGGCAACGGTGTAGGAGACCGGCACGCGGACCGCCTCGCCGCCTTCGGGGTGGATGACGATCTCGCCTTGGTAGTCCCCTGGCGGCACGTGAAGCGTCGCCAGCTCGATCTCGATCTCGTCTTGCAATACCGCGAACCGGTCCGGGGCGTGAAGGCCCAGCACGTCGCCCACCAGCTCGATGTCGCCCCAGGCCCGGCGCGGGCCTTCTCGGGCAATCCGGATGGACTCGACGGTGCGAGCGCCAACCGGGATCTCGCCCAGGTCCACGCGCTCCGGCTCCGCGCGGATGTGCGGGTGGGCGTCCTCCCCGATTTCCCGGAGAAGCACGCGTGCGAACAGCTCCAGCCCTGCGCTCGGTCGGTCGGCGTACTGGAGGCTTACGGCCTCCGACTCATCCTCAAGGCGGGGCTTGCCCAGGTTGGCGCCAATCCAACGCCCCAGCGTGCCCCGGTAGAGGAGCCGCTCGGCCTCATCGCGCCACGTATCCACGTACTCAATCAGATCCGGGAGCGTCTGGATGGTCCCATGCGCCAGCTCGAGGGGAATCACCATCGCGCGGCGGACGGCACTCCGCTCCTCGTCCAGCCGGGCGCGCTTGGCAGCGGTGACCCAGGTGACGGACCGGATGCGGTCGGCTTCGGTCTCTCCCTCGGGATCGCCGTAGGGCGTGAAGTCAGCCTGGAGCAGGGCGTTCAGGAGGGCCTCGGCGGTCTCCTCCTCGCGGAGCCCGGCCACGCGGCCCTTCTCGAACAACGAGCTGGCGACGACCGTGGACAGCTCGCCGTCGAGCAAGGCCCCTTCGAGGAAGGGCTGGAGGCGCTCCCGTCCGAGAGCCACGCGGCGCGCGTCCATCGCCTTGGCGGCGGCGGCGATGCCACCCTCTGCCGAGAGCCGCTTGAAGGCCCGGTCCGTGGCGGAGACATGTGCGCGGACCACATCCGCGCTGGCGTGGACGCCGCCGTACTTGCGCGCCACCTGCCGGGCGCCCGGACCCGAGAGCAGCGCCATCCGGGAGTCCCAGAAGGCGCGGATCAGGCGGTGGTGGCGCCGGACCATCTCGGGCGTGATGCGCGCGTGCTGGTCGCTGTCGAGGTAGAGCACCTCGAAGGGGTTCTCGGAGAGCGCGACCTCCCAGTCGTCATCGGCGAAGCCGTTGGGGAGGGCTGCCAGCCCGTCGCTGGCCGTCGCGTGTCGGATGCGCTCGCGGCGGGTGGTGGACGGGGGGAGAGGCTCGGTGGGTGACGCCTCCGGCTGTGGCGCTTCGTCGAGCTGGCGACTCTGGGAGGCTGCGGGCAACTGCCCGTCGTGGGGTGTGGACTCAGGTGGGGCGCTCGGGAGCGTGCCCTCGGGCCGTGCGTCATCCGGCCCAGCGTCGAGGGGACGCGGGTCGTCGGGCGAGGCCGGGGGGAGCGATCCGGGCGAGTCCATAATCTGGTCTGGGACACCTAAAGGTCGGAACAACCGGACAGGCGTGCTTCAGACAGTGTGCGAAGCCAGAGCCTGCGGTGCTTCGCCAGCTCGAGTTGCCTACGGTATTCTTGGAGCAGGACCACGCGCTTGTCAACCGTGGACTCGATGAGATATGGGAAGCCTGATGTATGAATGGCGATTAGAGTAGACTAAACACCTCGTCTTTCTGATTTCGATGCTTCGTTCCAGAGCAGCCCTCACGTTGTACTGCCTCCTTGCAGTTCCGTTGTCTACCATTCTGACCGTGATGGTCTACGGTGCTGTTATAGAAGCGCGGTACGGCATCCCATCAGGTCCAGCGATAGATCGGGGACCCGGCGAGGGGTTCTTCTATCTTCCCCTCATTCTCATCGTGCCTTTTGTCTGGGCCTTCTGCATAGGCCTTCTTCTCTGGGGGCATACCTGCCATATAAATCGGAATCATACCAGTGACGAATAGCTAGCAGAGTGTGGTGTTGAACGCCTTCGATCCGGCGATTCTGGACCTACACATACAGATGAATCCGCTGCACCCACTCCCGCAGCGCCGCCGCCCGGTCGTCGAAGTCGTAGAACTGATTCTCGATGGGCACGTCCCGCACCAGCTCGCCGGACACGCCCGTCCACTGGGCCTGCACGCTGAGCGTGCCGTCCGAGCCCACGCTGAACACCACACGAACCCGCCCCGCGGGGTTCTTGAGGGGCAGGCTGCCGCGTAGCAGTGCCTCGTCCGGGCGCGTCGACTCGCCCTGGTAGATCCGCAGCTCGGCATGCTCAGGCGCCGGGTAGGTGCGGCTGGCCGAGGCCGGAAGTGGCGTGTTCTTGGTCACCACCGGGTCGAGGTAGGGCACGCCCTCGCGGTTCAGCAGCTCGACGCCGAACGTATGGCTCACCACATCAGTGACCGTCTGGCGGCGGGCGCCGTAGAGGGCCGCGCCGCGCGCCACGTCGGTGTCGAGGTCCGACATCCGGGGCTGGCGCCCGGTCCACTCGGCCACGGCGTTCTGGACGGCGGGGATGCGGCATGAGCCGCCCACCAGCACCACCTCGTCGATGTCGCGCCACGTCATCTCGCGGGAGCCGCCGTGCGCCAGCTCGACCGTCGCGCTGGCGAGGGCGCGCTCGCTGAGCACCCGGCAGCGGTGGAGGAAGCCGCCAAGGCGGTCCTCCAGGTAGAACGAGTCGTCCTCCACATCGAGGTCGAACATGGAGAGGTCGTCGCCGAGGGCACTTGCGCTCGAGCTGGCGTCAGGCCGCGCACGGTGGAGCGTCGCGTGGAGGTCGCCTTCGGGGAGGCTCAGGTGGACCTCCACGCTGTCTTTCGAGCTGAGGGCCTTCTTGGCGTCTACTGCGATGCGCTGCACCTGAAACGCGCGGTCGATGGGCACCTCGCGGCCTGTGGCGCGCTGGAAGGCGTCGTAGAGGTAGTCCTCGACGATCGTGTCGATGTCCTTGCCGCCCAGCTTCACGTCGCCGTCGGAGGCCACGACGTGCGCCGAGCCGTCGGACTCGGTCTCGAGGATGGTCACGTCGAAGGTGCCACCGCCGAGGTCGAACACCAGCCAGCGCTTCGCCACGCGGCTCTGGCCTCGGAACACCATCGCCGCCGCCGTTGGCTCGTTGACGATGCCGACCACATTAAGCCCCGCCGCAAACCCAGCGGTACGCGTCTGCTGGCGCTCCACGTCGCCGAAGTAGGCCGGAACGGTGATGATGGCGTCGAGGAAGAGGCGCCGCTCGTCGGCGCCCCTGGCGAGAAGCCCCTCGGCCTGGAAATGGCGGATGGCCTCCTTCTTCAGCTTCCGCAGGATCAGGGCCGACATCCCCGCCGGTCCGGCCTTGAAGCCGTTGACGGCGAACGGGGCCGTCTGGGGCGCATCTGGGCTGCCCGCCAGCTCGGGCGGGATCTCGGCAGGCTTGCCCATCTCGCGCTTGACGAACTCGACAATCCGCTCGGGTGCCACCTCCTTGCGGAGCACGGCCTTCTCGCCGACGTAGGCGGTCTGCCCGTCGGTCCAGATGACCGAGGGCGTCGTCAGCCCGCCGTCCACATTGCGGATGACCACCGGGCTGCCGTTGGCATCCAGCGTGGCGACCGCGCTGAACGTCGTGCCCAGGTCGATGCCAATGACGGGAAGCCTAGACATGGAGGCCCGTGGCGAGTGGGAAGCAGCCAGTGGCTGAGGTCGCCAGTTGGCTGACGCCGACCTTCGGTTCGGGGCGGGTCAACGAGCTGACGGTCTCAGAACTGTCATCCTGAGCGAGCGGAGCGAGCCGAAGGATCTTTGCCGAGCACGGCGCCAGCTCGAGCTGGAGGAGCGTGTAGCCATCCGGAGATCCTTCGACTGCGGGCTGGCGCCCTCCGCTCAGGATGACAGGGTAGGGGAGGTCGAGCTGGCGAGTATCGTGGCGACTCGTCGCGATGACGAGGCTCGATTGAGAAGAGGCATTTCCCCAATCCCTTATCCCCAATCCCCAATTCCTCATCGTCCTCACTTCCGGTCCGCAATCAGGACCTTCATCAGCTCCTTGATCTCCGTGATGAACATCGGCTCGAGGATGCGGCTGGAGGCGCCCAGCTTCTCGGCGTCGGTGAACGCGCGGCGGATCTTGTTGCCGATGTGCTGGGCCGTGGCGCGGTCCAGGGGGATCTTCATGTCGTCCGGGAAGAGGCCGAACTTGACGCCGAAGGCATTGAAGACCTGCACGAAGCGCGTCAGCCGCTGCAACGTCGAGCCCTCGAAGAGCGTCCGCGTGCCGTCATAGAGCTGAGCGTTGGAGATGGAGTCGGTGAAATCGATCTCCTGGCCTGCCACACGAATGGTCTCGCCGGTCAACACCTCGCTCTCGGCGACGCTCTCTTCCTCTTCGAGCACGAAGTCGTCAAAGTCCGACATCGAGCTGGGGGCGTCATCGAGGTCCAACTCAAACGGGTTGGTGCTCCCATCGCCGCTTGCGGCGAGCGTCGTTGGGTCGGGCATGACCACCAGCCCGCCCGCGGCCTCGCTCTTGTGGCCGGGTGACTGGAGCTGCGCGAGCTGGTCGGGGCGTACGCCGAGGTCTTTGAGGCCCTGGAAGAAGACGCCTGAGAGAAGGCGTGCCGCCAGCCCGTCGGTTTTGTACGTGCCGAGATCGATCCACGTGATGAGCTTGGCCGCGTTGCCGCCCCAGTGGAGCTTGATGCCCGTCTGAGCGATCTGGTCGAGCACACCCTTGCCATTGGGCGTCTTGTCGGCTGCACCAAGGAGCGCGGCCGCATAGTAGGCGATGGCGCCAAACTCGAAGGCGATGAGCTGGCGGAGCCACACCACATCGCGGCGGTTGACGTGCTCGATGAGGCGGCCCCGGACTTGCTCCTCCTCACGCTTGAGGATGAGGTTGAGACGTGCGGCGAACTCCTTGGGTTTGGAGTCCACCTCGTCGAGCGCCAGCGCGGCGTCTGGGCTGAACAGGAACTCGCGGACGCGCGGCGTACGCATCAGGTACGTCGCGATCTGCTCTCCAGCCAGGAGCACGGAGGCGTCGAACGCGATCTCATCGCGGTGCCAGAGGCTGATGTCGGTGGTGCCGCCGCCGACATCGAGGCAGAGCGCGGCGAGGTGCTTGTCGGCCACCTGCAGGGGCTCGTCGATCGTCAGCTCGGAGGCAAAGAACTCGCCCGCGGCCACGCCCTCGAGCACCGGCTCGCGAAGCTGGACGTCGATCTTGCTCTCGGAGCCCGACTTGCGGGTCAGCACGCGGCGCTCGCCCTCGAAGAGGCGCTGAAACACCTTGTGCTCCCACTCGGCCTCGACCACCGCTTTCTGGTGGGCCGAGTAGGCCTTCGGGTAGGAGTAGAGCACATCCACGGCGGCCACGTCCTGATCTACGGCATCCATCAGGACGAGCGTCATCAGGCTTTCGAGGAAGAACTCTGTCAGGCGGTCGGTCTGGTCCCACTTCAGGTTCGAGTAGGCCGTCGCCGGGAGGCGATACCTCGAGCTGAAGAGGATGAAGAAGTCCAGCACGGCACGGTCGCGCTGGGTGCTCTCGAAGAGCCGCAGCGTGGTCGGCACCGGCAGCTCGACGCGCTCGTTTGGCACAAGAAAGGTCTCGAGGTAGGCCGCGCGTTTGGGGCCGTCCGCGTTCGAGATCGACCGGAGCATCTTCGGGAAGTCGAAGACCCACCGCTCGGCACGGTCGGATTCGCTGCTACGGCGGAAGACGTTCGTGTTGGAGGTCCCGAAGTCCACGCCGACCGTCCACGAGCCGGAGAGGCCAGGGGAGAGGGGGCGGTTGCGCCCGATCAGGACGAGGCCCTGCGGATCGCCCTCGGCCCCGAAGACCGCCAGCCCGTCGGGGAAGGCGTCGTCGCCGGAGGTTTCGGTGAGCCACACGCGGCGCTCCGGGTCTCCCGAGGCTGGGTCGGTGGCGCGCTGGCGCTCGGCGGTCTCGGCGTCGCCGTAGACGATGGGGCGGACGCGCGTGCCGTCGTCCTCCTGCATCAGGTAGTAGCGTCGCCAGGAGGGACCGAGGTAGGTCGGGAACAGCTCGAGGATGGGCAGGGCACGCTTGAGAACGGAGCCCTCCCCGTCTGCTGCGTCCTTGTGTCTGTAGATCCGCTCGATGCGTTCCTCTGTGCCGCCGACAGGCAGCGAGAAGGAGAACAGCACGCCGTTGT
>JBCBZH010000154.1:0-10236 GCA_039815415.1 Bacteroidota bacterium | reverse complement strand
TTCCTGCTGGGGTTCTCTCGAGCTGGCGACCGGCATAGCCGCCGGACCCTCAGGCTCGTCGTCGCCGCCGAGCGTGTGCGCGAAGCGGTCTGTGGACTGACCCGGACCCCGAGGGAGGGTCCGCACGATAGGCTCATCACGGTCAGAGAGCATCCACAGGGCTTCCTCGACGCCCTCCGTGCTGGCGAACTCGGCGAGGCGCGCGGTCCGCTGGCGCAGCTCGCCCGAGGTCTGCGCACCCCGCAGCAAGAGCACGGTCAGGATCGCCAGCTCGCGGCGAGAGAGGTCCAGGCCGCGGTCCAGGTTGTGGCGAAACTTGGAGACGCGGTGGCCGGTGCCACTGGTGGTGCCCACGAGCCCACGCCGCTGAAGCCGCAGGATGGCATCGGTGACCTCGCGCTCAGACAGATCCATCACCGGATCTCGGGCCGACTTCTGGTTGCACGCGGCCCGCAGCGCGTTGAGCGACAACGGGTAGTGGTCGGGCGTGGCGAGAGCCTTTTCGGCGAGGGCGCCGACGACGCGGCGCTCGGTGGCATCGAGGGTGGGACAGGGCATGGCAACGAGCTGGCGAGGGCTCAAAGATGAGGATGGAGTGCATCCGGGGCAACGGCGGAATCCGCCCCCCGTGATCCCTGCTTCGCGTGGGTGCTGTATGCACGAACGCCACCCCCTCCCCCCCTGGCTCCATGCTTCGCTTCCCACTCGTTGCTCTTGCGCTCCTGGTCGCCGCCGATGTCTCGGCTCAGATCCAGCTCGAGGCCAGGGCGATGCAGCGGGAACCAATCATCATGGTCGGTCCTGCCACACCTCTTCCGACGATCACAGGCACCACTGGAGACCGCGTCGTCTCGCTCGTGACACCTAGGTACGGGATCCCGTACCGAATCGAGATCGGGGAGAAACGCGATGATGCCTGTTACATGCTCATTTACAACTACTTCCCGGTGGATATTCCCACAAGCGATGATGACCGCTACCTCAGGTTCAGCGAATGCGGACTCGGCGGGGTCACGAGGCGGAGCCGACGAACCGTGGAGACTTCAGGCACCGAACGCGGGATCCCCCATTTCGGCGCGATTTACGCCATCCAGCTCGGTGACAACAACCGCCGACCCAACCGGCTGAAGATGAAGGGTCTCCGGATCTACGAGACCACGCTGGACGCCGACGGGGAAGGAGGAGTTGTGCGACGCAAAGACTTGATGCACGAAGCGAGTCGGACCAACACTCGCCGCTGGCACCCGGCCGCTGTCTGTCCTGACAATCAGATCATCGTCGGGCTCGACCTCCACATCAACGACACCGTGTACTCGATCGTCGGCATCCGGCCGCACTGCGCCACTGTGACCGTCGAGGAGAGGTTCGTGCCCCTTTCCCGATAAGGGGGGCTCCGGCTGGGCCCCGCTCCTCTCAGACGCGGCTGTCTCCTTTCTTCACACCCACCCTACGCTCCCATGCGGCTCTGCATCCTCGCTGTCCTCACCCTCTTTGCTGTAGCGGACGCCTCTGCACAGGTCCGTTCTGGCACCGTTGGCTCGAGAACGGCCACTCCGGGCCTCCGCTCCGGCACCCCTACGGCTCAGGAAACCGTTCGCCAGCCCGCGTTCCGGCTCGGTGGCTCCACCCGCATGTCCGTCGTGTCTGGCAGCACCGGAGACCGCGTCGTCTCGCTCGTGCCCGGCGGCAACCGCATCCCCACGTCCATCACCATCGGCGAGCGCGGTGACGACGCCTGCTACCTCAAGCTCGGCTACTGGGCCAAGCCGCAGGCCCGCCGCGCGCGCACCTTCGACTCCGTCGAATACGACGGGTGCGGCTCTCGCGGTCCGACTCAGCGGAGCCTGATGTGGATGACGACCTCAGGCTTCCACCCCTCTACCCCGCAGTACGGCGCGTTCTACGGAATCCGTGTGGGCGACAACAACCGTCGCGCCGACCGGCGAAAAATGAAGGGACTCCAGATCTATAGAACCGCACTCGACGAGAACGAAAGCGGCACCGCTGAGCGCCAACCCAACAGGATGAAGGAGGTCGAACGCACCAATCGCCGCCAGTGGCGCAGCGCCGCCATCTGCCCGAGCAACCACATCATCGTCGGGCTCGACCTCCATATCAACGACGCCGTGGATTCGATCGTCGGCATCGCACCCCACTGCGCGCCAGTGACCATCATCGAGGGCTTGGGGCCGGCACCTCCGCCTGAGCCCGAGGTCCCCTCGGACCATCCCCAGTCTGGCCGTTGATCTCGCCCTGCCCCACTCGTGTCTCCTGACTTCCCCATGACTGTGTCTATCCGCATTCTCTCGACGGCCCCGATCCTGATGGCGCTCCTCCTCTTCGCTGCCGACGCGCTGGCGCAAACACCGATGCGCCGCTCGGGCACCCTCCAGCGTGTCCAAGGACAGATCGGCGTCCAGACCGGCGCTGTGACGACGGGCGGCATCTCGGGGCGCCGCGGAACCGACGTCGTCACGCTCACACGCGGGGAGAACACCCTCCTGTCGGCGCTCTACATCGGCGATGGCGATGACCAGAACTCGGAGGTGTGCTACGTCCAGGCGCACTTCTGGAGCAAGCCGAGCCCCACGGCACGGCTTCGCCAACTCAAGCGCCGGTTCGACCTGTGTAGCCCTCAGCTCGGCCGCGATCCGCAGCCGGGTCAGGTTCGGTTCCACAGGGTTGGCTTCGAGACGGGCGGGGGGCCCACAGAGGCGTACAGCGGAGACTCGTTCCGCATCGCCCGTGGCATCCAGACGTGCGCTACGAGCGGCGTTCCTTACACCAGCGACCGCAGCGTCGTCTTCTACGAGGCCGATGTCGATCGCAACGGAGACATCACGCCACGAGACGACATCACGGACATCTACCTGAACGGCCAGACCGCGACCTGCCGCGACAACCGCCAGGCGGCCCGGATGTGCCCGAGTGGGCAGGCCGTCGTCGGGGTGGACGTGCACTACCGGAAGTCTGGAGGGAAAACGCTCGTGCTGGGTCTCGCGCCGAAGTGCGCCCCGCTGACGGTTTCAGCCCCCCAAGGGCTTACCAGAACCAACTGACCTCCACCAGCTCGAGTTCAGCCGGGCTCCCTCGGCTGGGCTCTGCCGCCTGTTCCACCATACGACTCGTTCCATGCTTCGCTGTCTCCCCTGCCTCGTCCTCCTGGTTGCCGCCTCCGCCAGCGCGACGCCCGCTTCGGACCCGCTTCCGCCCCGCATCGAGCTGGTGGGCGAGATCAAATACGGCTCATGGAGCATTGACCGCGGTGAGTTCCAGGATCTTCAGGAACTGCGGGTCCAGGGCCTGCTCCAAGGCATCGAGATGGGCGAGCGGAACGACCGCCCGTGCTACATCAAGGCCACGTTCGCACGGGCCAACGTCGCTCCGAACCAATCGAGCCCCATCACGCGGACCATCGATGTGTGCGGACCGAATGGCCCCACAAGCCGGAGCCTCGAGAGTCTGGGCTCCTACACGCCGCTCACATCGGCACGTGGCACCACGACGCTCTTCGTCTGCATGGCGAGGAGCGGGCGCCCCCGCATCAAGGGCGTGAACATGGTCTTGCGGGACATCTCGTTCCGCGATGACGGGTCGGCGCAGCAGAGCAGCAATCTGATGCAGTTCATCTTTGCCCGCGCCAACTGCCCTTCAGATGGCGTCGGTCAGGATTGGAGCGGGTCGAGTACCTGCGAGTCGACAGATGGCCAGTATGCAGTGGGCCTGCGCGTGGGGATTGCCGACGGCAACTCCATCTCGGCTCTCCAGCTGGTGTGTCAGGAGGTGCGACGAGTAGACGACACTCCAACGACGCCGGTCTCTCCAGCCCCGATTCGCCGTGGAACCATCGGAGCCGTTGGGGCTCCCTCCCCGCCCTCGTCCTCATCGCCTGGCTACCGCCCGGTCGGTTCGTTTTCCACCAGCTCGGTCACCGGCAGTTCCGGCACCAGCTTGCAGGTGATTGAAGGACGTCCGAATGAGGTGCTCTACGGGATCGAGTTTGGCGAGCGTAGCGATGAGGCGTGCTACATCAAGACGTTCTGGTGGCGGGCTCGCAACGGACGGGACGCCGTCCAGACCCGAACCCAAACCTGGAACGACTGCAACGGCTCGGCGAGCAGCTTGCGCTATGTCGGCGTTGCTCAGTCTCAGATTGAAGGCACCAGCGACCCGCTGCGCGGCGTGGAAAGCATCCGCGTCTGCACCAACAACCGGAGTGGGAACAACCTGAAAGTCAAGGGCGCTGCCCTTCGTGCCACTACGGTCCCGAACGGACACCAGCAGCACAACACCTCCTTCGAGCGGTCGAATTGTCGCACGTGGGCCGCTACGTCTCGCGGGACCTGCCCAGACGGAAGGCACGCCACTGGGCTGGAAGTCCACCACAACACGGTTGGGGGCCGTGCCTCCATCACAGGCATCGCGCTGAGGTGTAAAACCGTCCAGGCCACCAACTAACCTCCCCTGCTCCATCTCCACTTCTACCGTCATGCGATTCGGCTTCCTTGTATTCCTCTTCGCGTTCGTGGCTACAGATGCCCTCGCCCAGGTCCAGATGCGGCGGAGCGGGACTCTTCAGCGCGTCGATTCTCAGATCAGCGTCACGACGGGGCAGGCGTCCGCGCGCCCCGTCTCCGGCCGCCCTGGTACCCGCGTCCACTCCCTGAACCCGGGCAACAACGCCATCCTCTCGAAGCTCTTCGTCGGCGCCCAGAACGGGCGTGTGTGCTACGTTCAGGCGCACTTCTGGCGGAAGTCCTCGCCGGTCGGGCAGCGGCAGGAATTCCGGCGGCGCTTCGATCAGTGCACCCCGCAGATCGGTCGCACTCCACAGGTCGGCGAGGTCCGCTTCTTCATGATCGGCCAGATCGGGGACGAGATCTACTCCGGCGACAAGTTCCGCGCATCTCGCGGCCTCCAGACGTGTGCCTTCGATGACGCGCCCCGGCTCAACGACCGGAGCCTGTCCCTGTTCGAGACCGAGATTGATCGGCAAGGCACCTTCACGCCACAGGACAACGTCACTGCAGCCGTGTGGGGCGGAAGCTCGACGGAGTGCCTGAACAACCGGAACACCGCCTCCATGTGCCCGAGCGGGCAAGTGGTGGTCGGCGTGAACGTGCACTACCGCCCCCGGCGAAGCATCACCCCAACCATTGGGATGGGCCTGGCCCCGATCTGCGCACCGATCACCGTCCAGTAACCCAGCCACACCTCGTATGCTCATCCTCCTCGCTCCTCTCGTCGCGTTCTTTGGTGCTGATGCACCTCCCCCTCCGTCGCCAGAAGCCTCGAACTTCCAGCTGGTGGGCTCGGTACGCTACTCCGACTGGTCCAAGACCCACCTCGGAGACCACCGCACCGAGCTGCAGGCACCCGGACTGCTCCAAACCGTCGAGCTGGGCGAACGAGGCGACAAGCCGTGCTACGTGAAGGCCACCTTCCTGCGCCCTGCCGGGGGCACCCTCACACGCGTGCTTGACGAGTGCGGCAATCGGGGGCCGACCAGCCGCAGCCGCGTCACGCTCGGCAACGTGTCCTCGGCATCAGCGCCGCACGGGATTTACAGCATCCAGGCCTGCATCACGGACAACCAGCGCCTGAAGGGCCTCCGCCTGCAGCGCAAGAACCTTGTGTTCGCCTCCAACGGGACGGCCTCCTCGGGCCAGGAGTACCGCAGGCTCGAGCTGAAGCGGACCAACTGCTCGCTCTCCACCTTCGGCGGCTGGGACGACGACACCCCCGCATGCCCGACGACCTCCAGCGGTACCCCAACCTATGCGGTCGGCCTCGGGCTGGCGCTGCGGCGCGGGAGCCTCTACAACGTGCGCCTGATGTGCAAGGAGGTCCGGCGGTCCAGTTCCGCGCCAGCTCGACGAGGGCGGCTCGGTCGCAACTGATACTTCCTAAACGACCGCTGGCGCCGCCCTGCGAAGAGGAACGGCGCCAGCGTGTGATTGGCACTGGGCCAACCAGCTAGGTGTCTAGGACAGGTCCTAGAGGCACTGCTGCTGGTTTGGCGTTGCGCACTGATCGATCGAGCCGCCCGTCGGGTCGGTGTTGATCACCTTGCCGTTGGGGTCGAACGACTGGTCCTGCGTCATATCGGAACCGAAGATGCCCGTGAGAGCACCCACATGTCCATACTCAACGAGAGCCGGGGCGTTGTAGGTCTTCATAGAAGAAAGGGACAGTCCGAGGACGTGTGCAGACTCTACAGTCACAATCCGCGTGTGACGGATGAGGCTTCTGTCACAGATCCCCGGGACGAGAAATAGACGAACTGCCCGAACAAACTCAGGAGCCGGAACGAGCAGGCCAACAGTGTAGGGATCTGCTCCTAACTTCATACACAACATGACACTGAGGAGGACGTAAGCCTCAAGCCCGGCAACGGTGCGCCAATGGCGCACGGGCCTGCGCTCCGATCCCTCCTGAACGCAGGGGCCAGAACATCCGCCTCTTCCTCAGAGGCCCGTCTATCGAACCACCACGAGGCGGCGCGAGGCGCCCTCCGATCCGGCCACGAGGCGAACGACGTAAAGGCCCGGCGGCAACGTGGCCACGTCTATCCGGAGCGTGTTGCGGATCCCGCTTCGGTACGTCACCCCGCTCTCAGCCGATAGCACAAGACGCCCTGCGGCGTCGAACACATTGGCGCGCACGGAGCCATCCTCGGCGAGCGTGAACGGAACCCGAATGGCGTCTTCTGCAGGGTTCGGGAACGGCGCATCCATGCGGAACGCGATTGGCTCCAGCTCGATGTCGCCCGGCTCGGTGCCCGTCGTGAAAGGAAACGCCAGCGACCAGTCGCTCGTCTCGGTGCCGCTCACAGAGCGGACGCGCCACCAATACCCCGTCTCTGTCTCTCCCGCGAACACCAGCTGCGAGCTGGCGATGACGTCCGTGAACACGAGGTCGGCGAAGGCCTCGTCGCGGGCAACCTGCACCTCGTACTCTGCGGCCGCATCCAACCAGTCGAGGCGGAGACGGGCCGTGGTGCCCGTTTGCCCATAGGCCGGATCGGCCAGCGCAGGCGGCACCAGCGCGTTGCCCACTCCCAGCACCACATGCACGCGGGTCTCCGGCCGGAAGGGATCGTTGGTCGCCAGCGCGACGAGATCCTGGTAGGCACCTGGCGCCAGCCCGGTAGCGTCCAGCCCGAGGCTCACAACTTGCTCGCCGTTGGGTGCGATGGTGCCGCTGCTCGGCGTGATGGTGCGGATCCAGGTCGCGCGGGGCGAGAACCGGACCGCCAGCTCGTTGCGAGCATAGATCGCGTTGTAGGCCACTTGAAGCCCGGCCGACCCATCCGATGGCTGGATGCCAACGGTCGAGCTGGCGGCGTAGCTCCCGGCGTTGATGGCGGCGTACTGGAAGACAATGGAGCCCGTGGACTCGAGGAGGACCTGAAAGCGGAACGACCCCGGATCGCCCGATTCGGAGTAGTGTGGCACGTCCTCCCAGGTCACCACGAAGCGTCCATCTCCGAGATCTTGGCTAAAGACCCGGCCTCCGCTGGACGGATCGAGGTCATCCCAGTACGGGGCGATGATGGACGGTGCATCGGCACTGGGCAAGGCCAGGTTCCGGAACGATTCGCCACCGGGGTTGCCGTCGAACGTGAGGAAGCCGTTGGCGTTGATCCAGACGCGATCCTGGGACGTTCCGTAGAACGGGAAGGCGAACGGCAACTCCACTTCTACGGTCCCGTCGTCAGCCAGCGTGTGGGCCGTTCCCGAGGCCGAGATGTCCACCCACGCATACGCGGGGCCGGTCGCCTCGTCGGAGTCCACCCAGGTGGTCCCGAACGCGTCTGGCCCACCATCGCCCCGGCGTGCCGCCGCCACCCGTCCCCCTTCTTTCAGGGTCGGCACCCTCCAGCTGGCGACGGAGCTGCTGGACGGCGCCTCGCGACCGGCGCTCCGCCCGACAAACTCGTACTCGAGCGCTCCGAGCCCTGCGTTGGTGAGCGTCAGCGTAGCCGTGTCGGTCTGGTCCGTGTCCAGCGCGCGTGCGATGGCGGGTGTAGGCACCTCGAGTTCGGGCACGAAGCGTCCAACGCCCCTGAGGTCCACCGTGAGAGGAGTGCCTCCGGTCGCCAGCGTCAATGTGGTGTTGTAGGCGATGGCGTCGGTGGGTGTAAAGGCCACCTCTAGCTCAGTGGATTCCCCGGAACCCACCGTCAGCGCAGCCTCGGAGGGAACGAAGGCCGCGTTCGAGCTGGTGATGGATGAGATGACGAGCGGTGTCTGGGACGGGTTGACGATCCGGACCATCCGACGGACAGTGATGTCCACGAACACCTGGCCGAACACCAGCTCGTCGGGGGCTGCGAGCGGAGCCACGCCTGCTGCAATCGTGGGGCGGAAGGAGGCCGTCAGCGCTTGCATCCGGTCGGCCTGCCCCGCGGAGAACTCGACCATGCAGGCATCATCCGAGTAGTCCATGAAGTTGGTGATCGGGTCCAGGCCGGGGAGGGCCGGGCACGTGTCGCGGCCGACTGGGCAGCCCGAGGCTGGGGATGCCTCCACAGGCGTGTCGCTCACCAGATCGCCCGACCCGCCACACGGGTTGCCCGCCGGAGCGTCTTCGTTGAACGTGTGGTAGAGCCCGAGCCAGTGCCCCACCTCGTGCGTCCCTGTGTCGCCTTCGTTGAAGGGCGCGAAGGATCCGCCGGGCAGCGTCTCGCGGTCCAGTACCACGCCATCGGCAAAGCTGGTCTCGGACTGGCTGAACGGGAGCGTGGCCCAGCCCAGCAGGTCTCCCGCAGCATCGGTGATGTAGACGTTCATGAACCGTGCAGTGTCCTCGCTGAGTGCCTGCTTCATCGCCCGCTCGTTGGCAGAGTTGGCAGACATTCCGGTCGCCCACGTGGCGTTGATCGTCCGGCTGATGGACGCCAGCACGAAGCGAAAGCCGTGCGGCTGAAACGCCGCGTTCAGCACGTCCATTTGGGCCTCGATCTGGGTCGTGGGCAGATTGCCATCGGCCTCGGATGGTCCGGAGGCGATCACATGCACGGCCACCGGTACCACGGTGGGCTGATTCCCGAACCGGCGGGACTCGCTCGAGCTGGCGCGGGCGACCTGGAATCGCTGGACGATGTCTGCCGTCTGCAGCATGTGCGCCGTCGTCGGGCGCGGCGTGGCGCACTGCCGTCCAGGCTGGGCGGCGGCCGAGCTGGCGAAGACGAGGGCGAGGAGAGCGAAAAATCGGGGCACAGAACTGGGGCAGACGCGTGCGTGAACGTGCAAACGCAGCGCCAAAGTACCGTCTTCACACAGGCTCTCCCGCAGGACCCAGCCCGACGGTGCGAACCTGAGGTTTCACTCCCTGCCTTGCTATGCCCGCCACCTCCGGAGATTCCGTCCGCATCCACTACACCGGCCGCCTCGACGATGGCACCGTGTTCGACTCGTCCGAAGGCCGCGCCCCTCTGGCGTTTACACTCGGCGGCGGGCAGGTCATTGAAGGCTTCGACAAGGCCGTGACCGGCATGGAGCCGGGCGAGAGCCAGACGGTCCGCATCCCCGCTGAGGAGGCCTACGGGGCCCGCCGGGAGGACATGGTCATCGAGGTCCCGCGCTCGGCGTTCGGCGACGAGACGCCGGAGATGGGTATGCGCGTCCAGCTTGGCCTCGACGGCGGCGGCGCGCTCGACGCGGCCATCGTGGAGGTGGGCGACGAGACCGTCACGCTGGACGCCAACCACCAGCTCGCAGGCCAGGCGCTCACGTTTGACATCGAGCTGGTGTCCGTGGGCGAGTAGGTCGTTCCGTGACACGCGTTCGGGGTGACAGGGCGGATTCCCCCCTCCCTCATCCCACTTTGCCGTCCTGCCTGCGCAGGCATCCACTCGCCAGCTCGAAGGGAGCCTTCAAATGCGCTGACGGTCCAGGCCAGCGAGGGCAGCCCCTCGTCCCACGCCATCGTGGGCGGACGCGATCCGGAGGCCTGCGCAATCCACGAAGCCTGATGGCCCCAGCGGTTCGCTCATCGGGAGCGTGACGCTGCCACGCGACCAGATCCTTCACTCCATCGCCTTCGGCGAGTGGGTTCAGGATGACAAGGGTTGAGGCAAGGACTTTCCGTCCGCGCGTCATCTGCACGCCCGCCAACTCGAGGCCACCGGAGAGTCTCTGGGAGATCCATTGCGGAGGCTCTTTTGGGCGCAACCGCAGGCGGGGGATCGTCGTTGATGGCGGTCCTGCCTGGCCGCCCTGTGCGGCCCCT
>JBCBZH010000022.1:0-26811 GCA_039815415.1 Bacteroidota bacterium | reverse complement strand
CTCCGGGACAAAATGCCCCTTCCCAGCATCCATCCGCGCGAGATCGAGAATGGCATTGAGCATCTCCAGCAGCCGATGCCCGTTCTCCGCAATCAGACCGACGAACTCAGACGCCCCCTCATCGGTGACTTCATCGCGGAGCACGTCCGTGAACCCAAGGATCGCCGTCAGGGGCGTCCGGATTTCATGGCTCATGTTGGACAGGAACGTGCTCTTGAGCTGGGACAGCTCTTCAGCCTGTCGCTTGGCATGGATCAACGCTCCCCGGGCACGATGCCGCTCAGTGACATCGCGAAGGTTCACCACGAAGCCTTGCACAGCTGAGTCTTCGAACAGTGAGGTGCCGACCCCCTCCGCATAGAGGTAGTGCCCTTCTGCATGAAGCAGCCGCACCTCTACTGGGGGCGATGAGATCACCTCGGACGCGGGCTGAACGAGCTTCTTCATCATGGGCTCCCGCTCGTTGGGGTGGATAAAGTCCACCATCGCCCGCCCCTCCAGATCCGCCACCTCATATCCGAGCAACGACTGCGCCGACGGGCTGACGTACGTGAGGCGGCCCTCGCGGTCCAAGATGACCGTGACGTCGGAAGAACGCTGCACGAGCGCACGGAACCGGGCCTCACTCTTCTGTACGGCCGCCTGTGCCAGCACTTCGGCCGTCACGTCCTCTACCACGCCCTCGTAGTATGCCACATCTCCGTCGTCATCGCGCACCGCATGAGCGTCCACGCGGACCGAGAGGATGTTTCCCGAAGGTGTCTTCCAGCGCGCCGGGTAGCGTCGCACGCTGCCTTGCTGATCCAACGCTTCGCGAAGACGGCTCTGGGCTCCAAGCTCGTCGTAGAAGGTTCCTGAGTTGAGAGCCAACACCTCGTCCGGGCTCTCCAGCCCGAGCATTTTGGCGAGGTGCTGGTTGGACAACAGAACCGAACCGTCTGGCGCTGTCCGGTAGATCCCGATCGGGACCTCATTGACGAGCGTTCGGTAGCGCTCCTCGCTTTCCTGAAGGGCTTCTCCGAGGCGCCCGGCCCGAAGCTCGGCTGCGTCGATTACCTCACGCGTGTGGCGTTCGTAGAGCGCCCCTGCCAACACAGAAAACGCCGCGCCACTCAACACCGCGAGGACGGTATACCCTGCAACGGTATCTGACGTTGATGCCGACGGCAGCACCATGTCCATCAGATCGAGGATCAGAAGAGCCCCCACACCGATGGCGACCACGCCCACTGTAGCCACCGCCGTTCGCGTGTCCAGTACCATCGCTGCCGCCAGCGGTGCCAGCACGGCCAGTGCGAGGGCTGGGTCACGGACACCCGCGTCGAGCGAGGCCTGAACGATTGGAGCCACCGCCAGCGTGAGACTAACCAGAAAGGCCGCTGGCTGAATCTGTCCCACGCGAACCAGCAGGACCGCAAGGAGCGCAGCCACGGCTGTCGCAGCCGCCGCGATCGCCTGGCTCTCGAGCCCGCCGAGCCAGAAGGCAACGGCAACGCCGATGTAGGAGAACAGAGTCAGGCCCGACAGCGCAAGTACCGCCCGCGCCTGGCGAACAACCAGTGCAGGCGCACCCGAAAGTGACGCTGGATACCAACGCCCGAGCGATGGCGGGGATGAGTCAGAAGGTGGTGGGTGCGCCATCAGAGGTGCCGAGATCGAATGTTGATGGGGTGAGATGCCCTGCAAGCAGCTAGGAACCCTCCCATCTGAAAGGTCTTCAGGCCTTCCGCATAGACCGTTCCACAATTCAGGACACTGTCCGGAACCGCTTCCAGACGCCGTAGCTTCCCGCCGCTTGCCCCGGCTCCACCGGCGTTCGCGAGATTCCCCACCAGGGCGAGTCGCCAGCTCGACGGCAGCCCCTCTTCACTTCCGGCTGTTGGCCAGCCTCCCGAACCCGTCGTTCATGAAGCTTCCCTTCGCGTTCGCCCGCCGCTTCGTTGCCGGTGAAACTCTCGATGCCGCTCTGCCAGCCGTAGGTGGTCTCCTCGACGACGGTCTGTTCATCACGCTCGACCTCCTCGGAGAGTATGTCGATCAGCGCTCCAAGGCTGATGCCTTCGCGGCGGAGTACATCGAGCTGGTGGAGCGCCTGGCGACTTTTCGAGATCAGCGGGGCGACCCGGCCCATGCCGTCGGCATCTCCATCAAGCTGTCGATGATCGGGCAGGTGATCGACCGCGAGCTGTGCGAGGCGCATCTCCGCACACTCCTGGATCGCGCCAAGGCCGCCGATTTGTTCGTGCGGCTCGATATGGAGGGATCGGACATCACCCAGTCCACGCTCGACATCTTCGAAGCGGTCTACCCAGACTACCCCGATCACGTCGGGCCCGTGCTGCAGGCCTACCTGAAGCGAACGGCTACCGACATCGCGCGAATGTGCGAGCTGAACGCGCGGGTTCGCATCTGCAAAGGAGCCTACGCCGAGCCTCCGAGCTTGGCCTACCCGTCGATGCCCGAGATCCGCGAGCACTACCTCGCACACGCTCGCGCGCTGCTCGCCGGGGCACGCTACCCCGGCATTGCCACGCACGATGACCAGCTCATCTCAGCCGTTCGGTCCGTTGTCCTGGAGGAAGCCATAGACCTCGACGCCTTCGAGTTCCAGATGCTCTACGGACTTCGTCCGGAAACGCAGCGCCAGATGGTCCGCGATGGCTACCGGATGCGCGTCTACGTGCCCTATGGCACCGAGTGGCTCCCCTACTTCTCGCGCAGGCTCCGTGAGCGGAAGGAAAACGTGTTCTTCGTACTCAAGGCTCTCGTAAAGGGTTAGTTTTTTAGCACCACTATTGAGAGTCCATGCCTCGACTGCTTTTCCTCGCCGCGCTCGTCGCGCTGGCGCCTGTCGCGAACGCCCAATCCTCCGATGCGGCCCCGACCGATTCGTCCGAGGTGCCGGTCCGCACCACCTCCGAGCGGAGCTTTTCCACCAGCTCGCTACTGGTGCCCGTCGAGGGCGTTACGCCAGAGGACCTGGACGACACCTTCACGGCCCGACGCTCGGGGGGACGAACGCATCGCGCCATCGACATCATGGCAGAGCGCGGAACACCCGTGCTCGCCGTCTCCGATGGCGAGATCACGCGCATCCACTCCAACCGCCTCGGGGGCAAGGTCCTCTACCTCCGCAGCCCGGATGGGGAGTACGACTTCTACTATGCTCACCTGAACAGCTACGCCGAAGGCCTCGAGGTCGGGATGCAGGTGCGCCAGGGCGATGTGCTGGGAACCGTCGGCAATACAGGCAATGCGCGTCGGACGCCCCCCCACTTGCATTTCCAGGTCCTCAAGCGAAGCGGTCGTGGGCGGGGCACGCCGGTGAATCCGTACCCCCTGTTCACCCGCAGCGACCTCTATGACGAGGGCACGGTTCGAGGGTAAGCGCCAGCTCGAGCTGGCGCCAGCGAAACTCGGGCGGCCTACCGCACCCGGATGCGCTCGCCGACGCGGATGGCCGTGGACTGCCGGTTGTTGAGCGTCAGGATCGCGTCCAGCGTGGTGTCGTACCGCCTCGCCAGCCCGAACAGTGTATCGCCCCGCTGAACGGTGTGGTACACCGGCCCGCTCTCTGGCGGGACCTCATCTCGAGCTGGCGGATCCGAAACGGTGACCGTAGGCCCCATCGGTGCATCCGTTTCGATGCCGAGACCGCTTACGGACCGCACGCCCGGCACGGTTCGCGCCACCCGGACGAGATCACGGGCTCGTCTACCTTCTTCGCTCGCCAGCTCGACGATGCCCCGGCGAGCGACCACATCCACATCGATCGGGCGCGTCATCGGATCGGCCACGAGGGCCAGACGCACCGCTGTGGCAAGGCGAAGATCCTCCAGCCGTTCCTGAACCTGCGCCTCGGCAGTGGAAGCGATCACCAGAACGACGAGGAGCAGAATGACGCGCATGGCAACAAGGACCGATGGCGCCTAAGCTAGCGCGCAACGGATATCAAGCGGCCCTGCTCTCCCATGTCTCGTTCTTCTCCCGAGGATGTCCGCGTCGTGCAGGCGCTGCTCGACACCTTAATCGCTCTCGACCGCCCCTTTCGAGCGGAGGCGGTCCGTTCCGCACTCGGCCTCGAGCTGGTGCCGACGGTCCGCTCAACCCCCTACTTCACGGTCTTCGAGTCCTCGACTCCTGCAGGAGCGTTGGGACACGTAGAGGTCCGCGAGCCCACATCGCGGGCATCCCCCGACCGCCAAGGGATGGTGCTGGTCACGCTGCGCGCTGTCGAAGTGGCGCCTACAGATGTAATCCACATCACGGGCCCTTCAGATGGGGTTCTGCATGTTCCATCGCCAACAGCGCCACCCGATTCGCCGAGGTACACCGAGCACTCTCGGCCCTGGGGCGTACTCCGGCTCGGCGTAGATGCTGCGGATGTGATCGTCCGCAGCATCATTCTCGACGCGACCTGAGGCTCAGGCCTCGACTGTGTCCTCCGTGCTTTCAGCAAGCGCCGCGTGGTACTCGGTCTGCGTCCGCGTGTCGTCGATCACCTCCTGCTCGGCCAGCCACCGCTCGGCGTCGATAGCCGCCATGCAGCCGGTGCCTGCAGCGGTCACAGCCTGTCGATAGACATGGTCCTGGGCATCGCCCGAAACGAACACACCCGGCACATCGGTGGTCGTTGAGTCCGGCTTGGTGAGGACGTAGCCGTTCTCGTCCATCTCCAGCCAGCCTTTGAACAGATCTGTGTTGGGCTTATGGCCGATGGCGACGAAGAAACCGGTCACCGCCAGCTCGCGGGTCTCACCTGTCACCGTGTCCTCCAGCGCGAGCGCCTCGACGGCATTCTCGCCCTTCACGTCGGTCACGACGGTGTTCCAGTGAACGGTCACCTTGTCGTGCGCGAGCACGCGGTCCTGCATGATCTTGGAGGCCCGGAACTCGTCCCGGCGGTGAATGAGGTGAACCGTCGAGGCGAAGCGGGTCAGGAAGAGTGCCTCTTCCATGGCGGTGTCGCCGCCGCCCACGATGGCAATCTCCTCATTGCGGAAGAACGCGCCATCGCAGGTGGCACACGCGCTCACGCCACGCCCAAGAAGTCGTTTCTCGTTCTCCAGCCCGAGGTACTTCGCGCTGGCGCCTGTGGACACAATGACTGCATCGGCCAGGAGAGGCGTCTCCTCATCTACCACGAGCTGATGGGGGGATCCTGAAAGATCCACGTGGGTGACCATGCCCCAGCGCAGATCGGCGCCGAAGCGCGTCGCCTGCTTCTCGAGGTCCTGCATCATCTCCGGCCCCATCACCCCATCCGGGTAGCCTGGGAAGTTCTCGACATCGGTGGTGGTCGTGAGCTGACCACCTGGCTCAGGGCCCTGGATCACGAGCGGCTCGAGGTTGGCACGAGCGGCGTACAGAGCTGCCGTGAGCCCTGCGGGGCCGGTTCCGATGATGATGACGGCGCGGCGCTCGGCCGCATCCCAGTCGAGGCCATCGGGCAAAGGTGTAGGAGTCATAGTGATGCGGGAGAAGAGAGGGATGGGCAGACCCACGTCCGCCCATCCCTCTCACGTTTATCGATCAGGCCGTTCGGATCAGGCCGTCTGGGCAGCGAGAGCGTCCAGCTTCTCGGCCAGCACCTTCTTTGGGACCACGCCGACCATCTGATCGACGGGGCGACCGTCCTTGAAAAACAGAAGCGACGGGATCGAGCGAATGCCGTACTTCATGGCCGTCTGCGGGTTGTTGTCTACGTCCAGCTTCACCAGGCGGGCTCGGCCGTCGTAATCGGTGGCGAGCTCTTCGTTGTTGGGCGCGATGGTCCGGCAGGGGCCGCACCAGGTGGCCCAGAAATCGACGAGAACCGGCTGGTCGGTGTTTAAGATTTCCGACTCAAAGTTGGCGTCGGTTCCGGTAATGGTGGGGGCGTTGTCAGCCATAACAGAGGTGTGGAGTCAATTCCTCGTTTGAACGAGGAGATGAGATAGGGGGTTTCTCCAATCGAAAGGGAGCCCCCCGGTGTTGTGTGGACCCTAGACGACCAAGAAGCTAAACCGATGGCATGGCTGGGGTGAAGTCTCCCGCGAAACTGCCGATACGAGGGGCTCGCACACGGCCATCGCCCTGAACTCACGTCTCCATCCTCGCCCCTCACGCCAGCTCGGACTGGTGGTGAGAGTTGCCCTATGGGCAGCTCTTGTGGGTGTGCTCTGGGGACCTGCCCAAGCCCAATCTGTCGGCATCGACCCGGCCGGTACGTCCTCCCGGGCCACGCAGCGCATCGCGCCAGACTGGTCCGTTCCAGTCCGTCCCCTCGCCACGCTTCGAGCAGGCCTCGACGCCTATGGCGTCGCCTCGAGCGTTGGAGATACCGTCCTCGTAGGAGGCCGCGTGACGGCGGGCACAGGGATGCTGCGTGCCGACGTGCACGAGGTCTACATCCAGGACGGAACCGCTGGGCTGCGTCTCGTGCTTCCGTCCGGCTCCAGCCCTGTGATGGTGGGCGACAGTGTGCTGGCGCACGGCATCGTCAGCCAGCACCTCGGAACCCTCGAGCTGGCGGCGCCCTCCGTCGTCAAGGTAGAAGACGCGCCGCGCCGAGACATCCAGCCCCTCCGCCTTCCCGACGATGATCCCCAGCTCGAGGCTGCCGAAAGCCAGCTCGTAGAGGTGCGCGGGCACGTCACCCAGTCCGACAGCACGGCAGGTGGGCGGCTGCTGGTTCTCATCAGCGGGACGACCGCCACACAGGTCTACGCCTACCGATTCAGAGCCTCCCCCATCGACTTCGGCAACATCGAAGTGGGGGACTACGTCCGCGTGCGTGGCATCGCGGCTCAGCACGACCTCGCGCCGCCGTTCACCAACTCGTACATCGTCTTCCCCCGATCCAGCGCCGACATTCGCCAGATCGGGATTTCGCCCTCCACCTACCGCACTGGCGCAGCCATCATTGCGGCTCTGCTTCTGGCGGCCTTGCTCTGGGCCTACGTCCTGCGCCGCGTGGTGAGCGCACGAACGGCAGCGCTGGCCGAAAGCGAGACACGCTACACGCACCTCTTCAACGCAGCGGCAGACCCGGTCTTGGTGCTCAACACTGAGGGCCGTATCACAGAGTCGAACGAGACGGGCGCTCGCCTTTTCGGCACCACCGACCCGACTGAGGACGATGCCGCGAAGCCGCTCCGCGAGCTGGCGACGCATCCCGAGTCCGTAGATGACCACCTCAAGGAGGCTCTACGAACGGGCTCCGCGTCCGCGGTGCTTGAGCTGCGGCAGTCCAACGGCCGCGCGGTCCCCTTCGAGGTCGCAACACGCACGCTACAGATTCGGAAGGGAACGGCCTTCGTATCCATCGCGCGTGACGTGGAGGAACGGCGAGCCTATGAGCACGGCTTGCTGCAAGCCATGACCTTGGCTGAGGAGGCTCGGAAGGTGTCCGAAGAGGCCCGTGAAGAGGCCGAGGCCGCAGCTCAGCTCAAGAGTTCGATCCTGGCGAACATGAGCCACGAGATCCGAACACCGCTCACAGCCATCCTCGGGTTCTCGGATGTTCTCCGCGAGGAAGTCCCGGCTCATCTCCACGAATTCGCGGAGGCGATCCACACCGGGGGCCACCGACTCCTCAACACCCTCAATGACATTCTCGACCTCTCCCGCCTCGATGCAGACCGCGTCGAGCTGGCGCCGGAGCGGTTCGACGCTGTTCAAGCCACACGTGAGTCGGTTCGCCTGTTGGCCCAGCTCGCTCACAAGGCGGGCATCGGGCTGCGCTTCGGATCGTCGGCACCGGAGCTGCATGTGGCGCTGTCCTCGGCCGCGTTCGACCGCATTGTGACGAACCTCGTCGGGAATGCCATCAAGTTCACCCTCGAAGGCGAGGTGCGCGTAGGGCTGCACACCCGCGACGGACACCTGATTCTCCAAGTTCGCGATACAGGCATCGGGATCAGCGATGACTTCCTGCCCGACCTGTTCGAGCCCTTCAAGCAAGAATCCAACGATGAGCACAGGCGCGACTTCGAGGGGACCGGACTCGGGCTCGCCATTACTCACCGTCTCGTGGAAAGGCTTGGGGGCACCATCCGGGTGCAAAGTCAGAAGGGTGTCGGCACCCTGTTCGAGGTCTGCCTCCCGCTTGCACAGCCGGTGTCGGAAGACCGTGCACCCGTTGCACAGACGTCTCCTGTTCCCAGCCGCGCACCCGACCCTGACGTGCCGCAATGATCGTCCGCGTTCTCCTCGGCCTTGTGCTGCTGATGGCACCGCTCCAGACGGCATCGGGGCAGTCCATCGCCAGCTCGATTGGGGATCTGCTCCGGGATGCCAACGGCGATCGCGTGCCGGATGACTACGGGGGGCTGGTGACGGTCACTGGGGTTGCCTCGGTCGATGCAGGCGCTTTTGGAAACGGTCCCTCCTTTTACCTCCAGGACGCCGACGCCGGGCTGGCGGTCTCTCTCGCCGACGCCTCCGCTGCGATCCGGGCTGGCGACCGTGTCCGCGTGACGGGCGAGTTGGCCTTCGGGGCCGGAATGGCCTTCCTGGACAACGCGCGGGCGACCGTGCTCGCGTCGGATGAGCCGAGTCCTGCACCGGTGCCGTACACCTCTCAGGACCCGGAGCGGGTCGAAGGGCGGCTGGTTGAGGCAGAGGGCGTTATCGTCGGATCTAACCACCTCGACGCCGGGCAAACCCTCTCCATCACCCTCGACGATCACTCGCTCCTGGTTGCGTTCGTCTATGCGAATGCGCCTCATCAGATCGACCTCAGCACCTATCAACCCGGAGACCGGGTTCGGATCGTCGGGCTGGCGGGGCAATACGACCGGGCCGCGCCCTACGAGGACTCGTACCAGATCTATCCACGCACGGCTAACGACGTGCACCGGGCTGGCATCTCGCCGTCGATGTACCGGAATGGAGGGATGGTGGCGCTTGGCCTGCTCGTCATTGCGGTGACGTGGGTGACGGTCCTGCGCCGACAGGTGCAGCGACGCGTGGACCAGCTGAATCGATCGGAGGATCGCTACCGGCAGGTGGTGAACCTTGCACGCGATGCCATCACCATCCATGACCTCGAGGGGAACCACATCGAGCTGAACCGGGCAGCCCGTGAAGCCATTGGCTGCAGGCCAGAGGAGACGCCCCCGGCGCTCTTCGATGTCATTCTGCCCGAACACCACCAGCGCGTTCGTGCGCACATCGCTCGCCTGAAGACGAAAGGCGCATCCCGCGCCGAGCTTCGCCTGAGGAGTGCTTCCGGACCGCGCGTGTTCGAGTTCGACTCGCAGCTCATCACGCTCAATGGCGAGCCTCGCGTGCTGTCGCTGGCCCGTGACACTCAGGTACGCATGGATTATGAGCAGGGCCTGATCGACGCTCGAGAGCAGGCTGAAGAGATGGCCCACGCCAAGAGTGCGTTCCTGGCGTCGATGAGCCACGAGATCCGCACACCGCTGACCGCAGTGATCGGGTTTGCCGACCTGCTCCGCTACGAGGTGGCCGACGATCAGATCGACCTCGTGCTCGCAATCCAGGCTGGGGGGACGCGCCTGCTGAACACGCTCAACTCCGTCCTCGATCTCGCGCAGATCGACGCGGGGGGCCAGATGCTCCGGCCCCAACCCCTCGACCTCGTGGAGCACGTCCACCGCAGCCTCGGCGTGCTCCGCCCGATGGCCGAAAGCCAGGGCCTCGAGCTGCGGTTCGAGTCTGCTGCCAGCTCAATCCCCGCCTGCCTCGACCACGGCGCTCTGGACCGCATCCTGAACAACCTCATCGGCAACGCCATCAAGTTTACTGATGCGGGCAGCGTCACCGTCCGCCTGCGTCCGCTCGGCCGCCAGCTCGAGCTGGTGGTGACTGACACCGGCATCGGCATTGACGCGGAGTTCCTGCCGGATCTGTTCAGCGAGTTCCGCCAGGAGTCGGAGGGCCACGCCCGGAGCCACGAGGGCAGCGGCCTCGGGCTGGCGATCACCGAGCGGCTGGTGCGCCTGATGAACGGCACCATCGCGGTGACGAGCGAGAAGGGCATCGGGACTACGTTCACGGTTACCGTGCCGCACGTCGTCCCGGAGCCGGAGCCAGAAAACGCAATGCTGGTCACCAACGCGGATCGCCAGCTCGAGGGCAGCTCCGAGCCAACGCTGGCGGACCTGCTGGGGTAGGCACTCCCCTGCGTTCTGGCAGGTCGCTTCGCTTCCCGCTCAGAACGCTGTCCCCCTCAGGCCTGAGGGGGACAGACCGAACGAGGTCTGAGACCGGAGGCCGATCCGAGAAAGGTCGGGGGGAGCCCTACACCGCTGCGACGGCCTCGCCCATCGCGTTCGGAAGCGCCGTTTGGTAGGGCTCGGCCAGCTCGGCGGTCGGCACGTTTAGGATGGTCTCTCCATTGACTTGGATCTCGAGCGCATCCAGGTCCACCAGCCCGATGGACGTTGCCTGCGCGCCGTGGTCGGCAATGAGCTGGCGAACGGCATCCACGGCCTCGTAGGACACCGAGAGGAGGATGCGGCTCTGGGCCTCGCCGAAGAGGAGCGCGTCGAGGCGCATACCCTCGGGCACGTCCAGGTGAATGCGTGCACCGAAGGGTCCGAACAGGCAGGACTCCGCCAGCGCGACCGCCAGCCCTCCATCCGAGAGGTCGTGCGCGCTCTTGACGTTGCCGCTGCGGATGGCGGCCAGCACAGCCGCCTGAACAGCCTTCTCCTCGTCCAGGTCGAGGTGCGGCGCATCCCCTGTGGTGAGGCCGTGCGCGCTGGCGAGATACTCGGAGCCCTCGATGCCGCCCGTGTGGACCCACCCGGCGGGCGTCACCAGCAGGATGGCGTCGGCGGGCGCCTGGAACGAGGCCGTGGTGGTGTGCAGGTCCACGTCCTCCACCAACCCGACCATGCCGATGGTGGGCGTGGGGAAGACCGCGCGCGTGCCGCCCTCACCGTCGGGGCTCTCGTTGTAAAAGCTGACGTTGCCGCCCGTGACGGGCGTGCCGAGGGCGCGGCAGGCGTCGCCCATCCCGCCGACCGCCTCGGTGAACTGCCAGTAGACCTCCGGCTTGTAGGGGTTGCCGAAGTTGAGGCAGTTGGTGACCGCCAGCGGCTGGCCGCCTGCGCAGACCACGTTGCGCGCGGCCTCCGCCACGGCGATCTGGCCGCCTCGGCGCGGGTTGAGGTAGACGTAGCGCCCGTTGCAGTCGGTCTTCATCGCCAGCCCGCGCTCGCCCGTCCCCCGCGGCTTCGGCGCCTTCACGCCTGGCGGAACAGATACCCGAGGCTCTGGCTCACGCGTGGCGGTGCCCTTCAGTCGAACCACGGCGGCGTCTGTAGCCCCAGGTCCGGCGACGGTGTTGGTGCGCACGTGGGTGTCATACTGCTCGAACACCCAGCGCTTGGACGCGATGTTGGGCGATCCCATGAGATGCACCAGCGCTTCGCCTGCCGTTTCAGCAGTCACATCCTCGAGCTGGCGAGGATCGAAGGCCTGGGTTTCGCTGAGATAGCCCGGCCGCTTGGTTTCGCGGTGATAGACGGGCGCGCCGCCACCCAGCACGAGGCTCTCGGCCGGCACGTTCACCACCAGCTCGCCATGCCAGGTCACGCGAAGCTGCTCAGTGTCGGTCACCACGCCGATCTCGACCACGTGCAGGTCCCACTTCTCGAACACATCGGCGACCTCCTGCTCGCGGCCCTTCTCCACCACCAGAAGCATCCGCTCCTGGCTTTCGGAGAGCAGGATTTCATAGGGCGTCATGCCCGACTCGCGCTGAGGGGTCTTCTCCAGCCAGAGGTCCATCCCCACGCCGCCTTTCTCGCTCATCTCGGACGACGAGCACGTAATGCCTGCGGCCCCCATGTCCTGCATCCCAACCACGGCGCCCGTCTTGATGGCCTCCAGGCTGGCCTCGAGAAGCAGCTTCTCCGTGAACGGATCGCCTACCTGTACGCTCGGGCGCTTGGCCTCGCTCTCCTCCGAGATCTCCTCCGAGGCGAATGTGGCGCCGTGGATGCCGTCGCGGCCCGTCGAGCTGCCGACGATGAACACGGGATTGCCCACGCCCTCGGCCGTCGCGCTGACCGTCTCGCCGGCTTTCACGACACCCACGGACATCGCGTTGACGAGTGGGTTACCCTCATACACCGGGTCGAACACCACCTCGCCCGCGACAGTCGGGACACCAAACGAGTTGCCGTAGTCGCCGATGCCACGCACGACACCGTCGAGCAGGAACCGAACACGTGGCGTGTCCAGGCTCCCGAAGCGCAGCGAGTTCAAGCTGGCGATGGGCCGGGCGCCCATCGTGAAGATGTCTCGCTGGATGCCGCCCACACCGGTAGCAGCTCCCTGGTAGGGCTCCACCGCCGAGGGGTGGTTGTGGCTCTCAATCTTGAACGCCACCGCCAGCCCGTCGCCGATGTCGATCAGTCCGGCGTTCTCCTCGCCTGCGCCTGCCAGCACGCGCTCACCGTCGCGCGGGAGCGTCTTCAGAAGCGCGATGGAGTTCTTGTAGGAGCAGTGCTCGCTCCACATCACCGAGTAGATCCCCAGTTCGGTGTAGGTGGGCGTGCGGCCCAGGATCTCCTGGATGCGGGCGTACTCGTCGTCGGTGAGGCCGTGGTCGCGCGCCAGCTCGAGGGTCACGTCGGGGTCGGCGGGCTGGCGAATCGGAGTGTCGAGCGGCATTCGAGCGGGCGAAATGGAGTCAAAAGCGACATCGGAAAGCTACCGATGGCCACGTACGGCTGACCTCTTTTCAGGCGCGATCTCGTATTTCCATACAGACGCCTAGATTCCAGCGGCGGCCTGCTCCCGGCGGCCTGTTGCTTCACCCGACCCCCATGCCTCATGGACGCTTTCAATCAGTATTTCCTCGATGTCATCAAGAACCACTACGTCGACTTCGACGGCCGCGCGAGCCGGAAGCAGTACTGGATGTTCGTTCTGTTCAACATCCTCATCAGCATCGCGCTGAACATCGTCACCGGTATCCTGGGATCGATTGCGGACTTCTTCGCCCTGATTGGAAGCCTCGCCGGGGTTCTCATCAGCCTCGCGCTGCTCCTCCCGGGCATCGGGATCGCGGCGCGCCGTCTGCATGACACGGGCAAGAGCGGCTGGCTCCTCCTGCTGGCCTTCATCCCGCTGGTCCACCTGGTGCTGCTCTACTTCATGATCCTCGAGGGCGACTCCGGCTCCAACGAGTACGGCCCTGACCCACTCGACCCCTACGCAGACGACCTCTCGGCACCGCTCGAGTCCTACTAGGCCAGGCGCACATCGACAGGAGTCGCCAGCCCGTCGCCTCCGATGGGAGGCATCAGCCCGGCGGCCTCCTCGATGGCTCCCACGATTCGGCCCTCTGCCTGAGACACCCATGCCCGAAAGGGCCCAGGGTCTGGTGGAGGGCCGTTCTCTAGAGAGTCGATAAACGCATCCAGATCGAGGGTCTCCGCCGCCAGCCCGGCACCGACGGAAGCGGCGTCGCCCGCATTGCAGCGCTGCTCGTAGTGCCCCGGCGTGGGCACCATCAGCGCAGGCGTGCCCAGCCACATCGCCTCGCTGACCGACTCGAACCCAGCCGTGCACACCACCCCACGTGCGACCGCCATCCGCTCGAGGAAGCGTTGCCCGTGCAGAGCATGGAACGTGAGGCTGGCGCTGTGCTCGTGCGCGGGCACATCGGAGAAGCAGTCGATGCGGACGTCGGGATGGCGGTCGCTCCAGGCGACGAGTTGACGGGCCATTCGGGGTTCCATCAGATACACCAGGAGCGAGCCATCTGTCGGACGGTCCGCCAGCTCGAACAAGGCGGATCGGAGCAGGGGCGGGACCACACGGGTCCGCCCATCCGAAAATGGAGACGCGTCGTAGAAGGAGAGGGCGAGGCGCGTATCCGCCCCCTGGCCTGCAAGACGCGTGAACCCGCGCACCGCGAGCCGCTGAACGAGCTGGCCAGACGCAAACGGGTAGCTCGGATGATCGAACATGAACTGATGCCCGACGGCCACAATCGGCACATCTACGGTGTGTCGCGCCGCGTAGGCCCCCAGCATCCCTTCGTAGAAGTTGACCACCACATCGGGCTCGATGGCCTCGATGAGGGTCCCGATGGCATCCACCGACGCAGCATAGCGGGGCCACTCTCCCAGCGCGTGCAGAACCGTCTGTCCGAGTTGGATACGCCCATCGGCTCCGGAGACGAAGTTCGGGCTGGCGATGCAATGGATTCGAGTCGCCAGCCCGTCGCGGAAGAAGTCCGGCACGTCTCGGCGTGCGCTCACCCCCACGATGGCGCCAACCACCTGATGGCCGCGGCGCCGAAGCATCTCGGCCAGAGCGAGCCCCTGCGTCATGTGGCCACGGCCCTCGCCCTGAACCACGAACAGAACCGTCAGCGACCGACGTGACCGGATCATTGCACCCTCGATTGAATGGATGTGGCTAGCGGATCGTCAGCTCGAGCGTCTCGACATCGACGGCCTGGCTGTCGCCGAAGGGGGTGCCCCCCGTCCAGCGGATCAGCTCGAGGCGCCCGTCGGCGTGCTCGGCGATCGCCGTGCAGCTCTCCACCCAGTCGCCGCAGTTGGCGTAGAGGACCGATCCTCGTGCCGCCTCAATGGTGCGGATCTCGGGCTGGTGGATGTGCCCGCAGATGACGCCATCGGCACCGCGCTCGGCCGCCCGGTGCGCGACGGCCTCCTCGAACTGGCCGATGTACTGCACCGCCTTCTTGGTGCGCGCCTTCAGGGCCGCCGCCAGCGACCAGTAGGGATAGCCCAGCCGTTCCCGCACCGCCGCCACGATGGTGTTCAGCGAGAGTGTCGCCGAGTAGGCCCGCCCGCCCAGCTTGCTGAGCCAGGGCGCGAAACGGATGGCGCCATCGAATTCGTCGCCGTGGAGCACCAGCAGACGGCGCCCATCGGCGGTGACGTGCATCCAGTCGCGCTGGACGAGGATGCCGCCGAAGGTGAGGCCCACGAACTGACGCGCCGCGGCGTCGTGGTTGCCGGGGATGTAGATCATCTCCGAGCCCTTGCGGACCTTGCGCAGCAGCTTCTGCACCACGTCGTTGTGAGCCTGCGGCCAGCGCCACTTGTCGGCCAGCGCCCAGCCATCGACGATGTCGCCGACAAGCACCCATCGGTCGGCCTCGTGGTGGCTGAGAAAGTCCAGCACCAGCTCGGCGCGGCAGCCGCGCATCCCGAGGTGCAGGTCCGAGAGAAACAGCGTGCGGTAGGGCATCGCCAGGGGGTCCAGGGGGGATGGACAACGTGGCGATTCCGCGTAACGCGAGCGTTAGCGCAACGAGACCGTGCGGTTACGGATCGGGCTGGCGACCGACGTGGGCTCACCAGCTCGAGCGGGCGAGACACCCTCGAGCTGGCGGTGGCCCCAAACAAGCGAGCGCCGGTCTCCCTCCCACGAGAGACCGGCGCTCTGGCTCGGCGGACGGGCAGACGATGCGGGGGACGCGGTGTCTGCAGTTGACGGGCTCCGTCCAGCCCGAGCGTGCGGGACGCCAGCGCGCGACCTTGGAGACGGCGCGCTGGCGAAGGGATTAGCGAACCACGGTCAGCGTGTGCGTGAGCGTGGCGTCCTCGGCCTGGAGGCGGAGGACGTAGACGCCCGCCGGGAGGCTGGAGGCGTCCAGGCGGCCGGAGGCCGGGCCGGCGGGCAGCGAGCCTTCCACGAGCGTGGCGACCTGGCGGCCGAGCGCGTCGTAGAGCGAGAGGCGCACGTCCTGCGCGCGGTCGAGCGAGAACGCGACGGCGGCAGAGCTGCGGACCGGGTTCGGTCCGACCGTCAGCTCGAAGCGGGCAGCGACCTCTTCCTCATTGGCAACGTTGACGTTGTCGGAAAGGAAGCCGGTCTGGTCCAGAGCAGTCCAGCCCGCGATCCAGGCGGCGGCGCCCGGCGCGAACGCGCCGAGGTAGTCCACCTCGTCGAAGAAGTCGTCCAACTCTGTGGCCGAGAAGTCCGCACCGGTCACAGCACCACCCGTAGCCGATGGGCGCGGATCGAGACCGTTGTCGTCCGTCCGGCTGACAGAGAGTACCGGAGACTCCGTGCCGAGCGTGTTGGCCCCGGAGATGTAAGCCGCGAAGGCATCGTCATCGGCCGTGCCCGGTGTGGATGGGCTAGAGTCGGAGTAGGACGCGTCGGTGATGTCGTCGAAGGTGGTGCCACGGCCGAAGCTGTGGAACAGGTTGTTCTCGATCTTCAGGCGGCCATCGACGTACTGCTGATAGCTGTCGAAGGTGGCTCCGGCCTCGAAGTTCTCGATGTCGATGGCGCGGTCCGGGAAGTCTGTGAACACGGAGTTGAAGTAGTACCCGCCCGCGCCGTCACGCATCCGGAAGGCGTAGTCGTTGCCGTCGCCATCGGCCGGGGAGGTACCGCCCGAGCCGATGTAGGTCGCGTTAGAGATGACGGGTGTGGCGTACGGCGTGGCGTCGTCGCCGCCGTCGTCGCCGCCGTCGTGCTCGCCACCGCGGCCTGCAGCGTCCGTGTCGGCGATGGTGAACCAGAACTGGCCCTTGCCGCGCCAGCCCTGGTCGTAGTCGAAGGCGTCGTCGAAGGGGAAGGCGACCACGGCGTACTTCACGTTCACCGTACCGCCGAACCACTCGATGCCGTCGTCATTGGAGGCGAAGATTTCGACGTACTCGATGGTGGTGCCGGAGCCGACGCCGCCGAGCGTGATGCCCTGGATCTCGTCGCCCTCCACGCCCGTGATGGAGAAGCCCGAGTGGCGGACCGAGACATAGCGGAGGACGCCCGAGTTGTCGTCATCCTCAGTGCCCCCGTAGAGGGCCTCGTCACCGGTCTGATTGACAGGGTCGTACTCGATGCCCTCGATCTGGTTGTCGGTCGTCGGCTGGTTGTTGGACGCCTTGCCGAGCACGATGATGCCGGCCCACTCGCCACGTTCACGCTGCAAAAAGTCGGTCGGGTCGGAGAGATCGTCGTCCTCAGCGGTGAAGATGATGGGATCGGCAGCGGTGCCGTCGGCCATGATCATGCCGCCCCGGCGGATGACGAGCGCGCTGGCGCCGTCGCCGGTGGTAATGCGGTCATCACGGACGCCGCGGACGACCGTTCCTGGCTCGATGGTCAGTGTGGCACCGTCGTTGACGAAGATGAGCCCGTCAAGGCAGTACTCGCTGCTGGCGGACCACGTCACGTCAGCGGAAATGTCATCGGTCACGCGGACCGCGCTGCCACACTGAGACTGGGCGTTGGCCGCCAGCGGGGCGAGAAGGGCAACCCCGAGGAGGGCAGCACGGGTAAGAGTAGCGGTGGGCATGGGGAGGGTGTGGAGGGAGACGAAGGTGGGCGTGTCGGCCCGCGTAGCGGACACGCCCACGGTGGTGTTTAGAGTCCGGCAGGAGCCGGGGTGGAGTCCGGGGCGGGCACGCTAGGGCGTGCTGCCGCCGCCGAAGCGCGGGTTGAAGCTGATGCCAATGGAGATGTTGCGGCCGCGACCATACCTCTGGAAGACCGGCGCGACGCCGTTGATCTCGGTGTCGTAGACCTGCGAGAAGTCCGCATCCAGCAGGTTCTTGACCGACAGCTTGGCGGAGAAGCCGCCAAGGAGGCGCTGTGACGCCACGACGTCGAGCTGAGGACTGGGCTGCTCGTAGACGTCGGGCAGCTCGAGGGCCGAGACCTGGCTCAGGCGGCGACCGAACACGTTGAAGTAGAGGCCAAGGTTGGTCCCCCGGATGGGGTCCTCATACGCTAGGTCCGCGTTGACGATGTAGGGGCTCTGGCCCTGGAGGGCGCGCGTGCCCGAGGCCTCCGGGTTGAGCGCCCGGCGCTGCTCCAGTTCGACCTCATCGATGGAGATGGACGACTGCACGAACGACGCGTTCAGGCCGAGGGAGAGCTTGCCCACAATGGGTGCGTTCGCCGCGAAGGGAAGCAGCGCCGCCACGCGCTGGCGGGCCTCGATTTCCACACCCGCGATGTCCGCCTCATCCACGTTCCGGTAGACGAGCTGACCGTTGGTGTTGACAATCGCCAGCTCGATGGGGTTGGCAATGCGCTTGCCGTAGACACTGACGGCGAGAACCTCACCGGGCCGCGTGAACCACTCCCAGCGGAGGTCGAGGTTGGAGATCAGCGAGCGCTCGAGCGTCGGGTTGCCACAGACGAACTCGCCGAGGGCGAAGCTCTGGCGGCAGCCGGGCGCGAACTCGAGGAACGTCGGGCGGGCCAGCGTCTGCGTGGCTGCGCTGCGCAGGTTCATGTTGTCGGTCAGCGCGTAGACGAGGTTGAGCGACGGCAGGATGTCGTTCTGCTCAATCCGGCCGCCCACGAACACGTCCTCGCCGGCGTCCTGCGTTGCGTCCTCATCGAGGTCGAGCGTGGTCAGCGCCTGGCGGGTCACCTCGTAACGAGCGCCGAGGATGACACGAAGCCGTTCGACAGGTGCCAGCTCGGTCTGGACGTATCCGGCCGACACATCCAGGTATCCGTCGTACGAGTTGCCCAGCGTAAAGCTGTTCCGGATCTCGTCGATGTAGTTGCCGAAGATGGGATTGCCCCGGTCGTCAGTCCCGATAATGCCGAGCTGGTTGACGTAGGCATCTGCATCACCGAGGCCGTTCTCGCCCGGCTCAAGCGTGACCGGCTCCCGGTTGTTGGTCTCGATGCTAAACCGGCGCTCGGTCGCGTCGCGGTCGGTGCGGTCGTAGCGGCCACCGACCTTGATCTGGCTGCGGCGCCCGAAGAGCTGGAAGGGCACTTCGAGATCTGCCTGTGCGCCGCGTAGCCCTTCGCTGGTGGTGCGGAAGAAGCGCTGCTGGAGCTGGATGTCCGCCACGCGGGTTCCGTAGACGTACTCGTCCGGCGTCTCGCCGCGGCGCACGTTGCCGAAGAACCGCAGGTCAGGCTCATCCAGGGACGTCTTGCTCATCGAGCCAAGCCACGTGAACTCGGCGTCATTGAGGATGCCGAGACGGTGGCGCCCCCGAAGCTGACCCGACGCCAGCTCGCGCTCGACGTAGAAGATCGAGCGGTTGACGAACAGGTCCTCGGCATCGTCGAAGATTTCCGGGAGCGAGCCGACCTGGAAGCGCGCCTGCGACTCGCCACCACGCGTATACAGGGTGTTGAGAGCAATCTCGTTGGAGCCAATCCGGTAGGCGAGGTTGCCGATGCCGCCCCACGTCACGTCGGTCGTGCCCCGGCTGTCGGTCACGAGCAAGTCTGGGGTGAGCGTCACGCCGTCCTCACCCACGGTGGCGACGGAGTAACGTCCGGTAACGCCGTTGCTGTAGAAGTTGGCGCTGGTGCCGTAGTTGAGACCGAATACGTACCCGACGTCGCCGCTACCGACCCGCTGCTGGTTGCCCAGCGAGAGCGCATAGCTCTGGTTCACCGGCGCGTTGTCCCGCGTCACGTCGATGGGCCGGATGAAGGCCCTCGAGATGGCGTCGAGTTCGGCCGCCAGTTCGGGGTTGCGCCGCGCGTCGCGGAAGTTGGGGATTTCCACATCCGGATCCGCCACGATGTCCGGGAGAGCCCGCGACCCGTCATCGATGCCAAGCCAGTCGGTGTCACCACCCTCGTACGTCAGGAAATCCCCACCCTGGAACTGCGTCTGGGAGTTGACCGAGCCCGACGTAGACACCGAAATCGCCAGCTCGTCGGGAAAGGACTTGGTGGAGATGTCCACCAGCCCGCCGGAGAAGTTGCCTGGCTTGTCGGCGGTGAAGGTCTTGAGCGTGACGATGTTGTCGAGCAGTCCTGCCGGGAACATGTCGAACTGAACCGAGCGACGGTCTGGGTCGGCGGTGGGCAGCGCGGCACCGTTGAGCTGCGTGTTGGCGTAGCGATCACCGAGCCCCCGGATGTAGACGTATTTGCCACCCTGCACGCTGGCGCCAGTCACGTTCTCCATCGCGTCGGCGGCGTCCGAGGAGCCGGACTTCGAGATGGCCTCCGCCGAGATGGCATCTGAGACCTGAGGCGCACGAGCGCGAAGGCGGAGAAGGCCCGCCTCGTTGTTCCTCTCGATGATCTCATCGGCGGCCACCATGATCTCCTCGAGCGCCTGCCCAGCAGAGAGCGTCACGTTGATCTCGGTCGTCTGGCCGTCCAGGATCTGGACCCCGGAGACGACCTGCGTCTCGTAGCCTGCGAACGAGTACCGGACGTCGTACGTGCCGACGGGGACCTGCCGAATGGTGTACTTGCCGTCGAAGTCGGTCGCGGCGCCCGTTCCGAGGGCTTCGATGAAAACGTTGGCGGTCGGCAGTGTCTCACCGAGATCGCCGTCAAGAACGGTTCCGGCCAACGTGCCGGTCTGGGCGAGAGCGAACGATGTGCTGAGCCCGAAGAGGGCAACCAGTAAAGCGCTGCGTTGGAGCGCGGCCCGCAGACCGCGGGCAGAAGCAAACAACATGGACAAGGGGAAGGTGCCGGCGGAACCGGACGTGGGAGGGAATGGGAGAGGCGGAGTGGGGATCCGTCTCTGAGCCCGTCGGGATGCCACGCTACCGGTCCAGCGTTATGCACTCTTTACCTGGCTGTTATCGCACTGTTACCCACAGCCGATTCCAGTGAAGCCCTCTCGAAGAGGCCCGTATTGAAGGGAGCAGACCATCAGCTCGAGCCGCCAGATCGCCTTCGCCAGCCCGCGAAGGACTCTTCGAATCTTTCTCCGATCCGGGGCGTCCACACGTGGATGTCTGTTCCACCAACTGAACGGGACGGGGCGCTCGGCCTCGGCTCTCCGGCCCGCTCTGCGGCAACACTCGGTGCCCTGTGGCTGCTCGTCTTCACGGCGGCCAGCCAGACCATCATCATCACGCCCATCCTCCCCGTCATCGGCGACGAGCTGGCGGTGGACGAGAAGTGGCTCGGGACCCTGGTACAGGTCTACTCCTGGGCTCTCGCGGCCGCCGCCCTGTTGATGGGGCCCATCTCCGACCGCATCGGGCGACGGCGGGTGTTGCTCATCGGTGCCGGCACCATGTCCGTTGCGCTGGGGCTCCACGCGCTGGCGGTTTCGTTCGAGACGCTTCTCGGGGCCCGCCTGCTCGCCGGGCTGTGCGGCGGCATGCTCTCCGGCGCGGCCGTCTCCTACGTGGGCGATGCTGTGCCCTACGAACGGCGCGGGTGGGCCACCGGCATCGTCATGAGCGGCATTCCTGTGGGGCTGGTGCTCGGCGTGCCGGTCGGGCGCGTGCTGGCGGCAGGCCTGAGCTTCCGCGTCCCCTTCGAGGCCTTCGCCGTGCTGATGGCGATCGTGTTTGTGCTGGTGCTGACGGTGGTGCCGCAGCCCAAGGTCAAGCTAGAAGACACCCGGCTCAATCTGGCCGAGTTCGTCAAGGGCTACAGTCGCCTCTTGAAGGCGCCGGACAACGTCGCGGCGGCGGTCACCTACTTCCTGATGTACCTCGGGCTTGGGCTCCTGATCGCCTACCTGCCGATCTGGATCTCGCAGACCTATCCACTCGACGTGTCGCTCTTCGGCAAGCCTCTGGTGTTCTTCGGTCTGCCCATCGACTTCATTGCGACGCTGTTCTCGGTCGGCGGGCTGGCGAGCGTGTTTATCGGCCCGTGGGCAGGCTCTCTTTCAGACCGGGCCGGGCGCAAGCCCATGATTCTGGTGTCGTGCATCGGGCTCGGGATTGTCACGTTGGCGATTACCTACGTGGTGCAGGAACGGTGGGTGCTCTACCCGATCTACATCGCCATCATGGGCTTCTTCGCCCTCCGCGCCAGCCCGCTCCAGGCGCTTCTGACCGCCCTCGTCCCGGGCCGCCAGCGTGGCACCCTGATGTCTCTCGTCATTGCCGTGGGGCAGATTGGAACCGGCACTGGCGCCGTTGCAGCGGGCCTGCTGTACGAGAGCTGGGGCTACCGCAGCCTCACGTTCGTGTCTGCTGCGACCGTTCTGCTGCTCGCCTACGTCGTCTGGCGGCACCTCCCGGAGCCCACGGCGCAGGCCGTTGAGGCTCCCGTAGAGGTTCCGGTGTAGCGTCGAACGGCACAGTCGAATCCGCCCCTACTCGCCAACTCGAGGGGATCCACCGAGTTGGGGACTGCGAGACCTACACCCGCGTGTCGAGAAGCGCCGGAAGATCATCGGGCGTAGCGAGGACCGTACTCGCTCCAGCTTCCTGCAGCGTCCGGCTGTGAGACTCGAAAGGATGCCCCGGCGGCACCACACCCACGCCTATGCATCCGGCTGCAGTGGCGGCGCGCATGTCATCGACCGTATCGCCCGCGAACAGCGCGGCCTCAGGCGCGACCCCGAGAGCATCCAGCGCGAGGTGCAGACCGTACGGATCCGGCTTTCCTCGGTCGCCCTGCTTGCCCATCCCAATCACGATGGGAATGAGCCGATCCCACCCGTGATGCCGAAGCGTCCACTCTGCATCCGCCTCCGGGCGCCCCGTCACCAGCGCCAGCCCGACCCGTTCGGCCAAAACCTCCAGCGTCCGAGTCTGAATGAAGGCCGGCTCTGTTGAAATCAGCCCATCGTAGTTCTCTCCGGTGTAGAGCGACTGGAAGTACGCCTTGACCGCGTCAAAGGACACCTCCTGCCCAGCCTCTCGGATGAGGGTGTGGGACAGCACCCAGTCGTTGTTGAAGCCGCCCTGGTCTTTCTTGGCCTGGATGGCACCGGGCGCAGGTTCCGCCCCCGTGAAGTGGGCGACCGTCTCAGAAATGGCACGGCGAAACGAGCCGGACACGTCCACGAGGACGCCGTCCATGTCAAGCAAGAGGGCCTGGATTGGCACAGGGATCGGAGGAATGAGGGGTCGAAGGTGCCCAGGCAGTCGGGCTGGCGCAACGGTCTCCGATGAAACGCCCGTAGAGACCGCCTCGCCGAGACCGTCCCACGCCATCCGCCAGCTTGAGCTGGCGACCTGTCAGCCGTTCATGGCATCGAGGAAGTCTTCGTTGCTGTCGGACTCGAGCAGACGGTCCCGGAGAAAGCGCATGGCCGCTACAGGCTCCAGATCCGCCAGGTAGTCCCGGACCGTCCCGATGCGGTCGAGCTGGCGACGGTCGAGCAGCATCTCCTCCCGACGCGTGCCGCTCCGCAAGAGGTCGATGGCCGGATAGAGGCGGCGCTCCGCCAGCTCGCGGCTGAGCACCAGCTCCATGTTGCCCGTGCCCTTGAACTCCTCGAAGATGGCGTCGTCCAGCGCCGATCCCGTCTCCACGAGAGCGGTCGCGATCACGGTCAGCGATCCGCCTTCTTCCACGGACCGTGCGGCTCCGAACAGGCGCTTGGGTACCCGCAAAGCACCCGCTTCGATCTGGCCGGTCGGCAAGCGGCTCGGGTTCTCAGCCTGTGCCACCGCGTTGGTGGCCCGAACCAATCGCGTAATCGAATCGAGCAGAAGAACCACATCCTGCCCGGCCTCGACGAGCCGCTTGGCCTTGCCCAGCACGAGGTCTGCGATGTGGACCTGTCGCTCCGGGTCGTCATCGAATGTGGAGGCGATCACGTTGCCGCGGAGGGTCCGCGCGAACTCTGTGACCTCCTCGGGGCGTTCGTCGATCAGCAGGACGATCAGGTAGGCCTCTGGATGATTCGCCGACACCGCCTGCGCAATCGACTGCAGCAGCATCGTCTTGCCGGACCTCGGAGGCGCCACAATCAACCCACGCTGGCCCTTCCCGATGGGAGCAAACACGTCGATCATCCGTGTCCCCAGCTCGTCGGGCGTCGTCTCCAGGAGGAGGCGCTCTTCGGGGTAGGATGGAGTCAGATAATCGAAGCCGGTCCGGTCGGTGAAGGTCTCCGGCGAGCGCCCGTTGATGGTGTGGACGCGCAGCAACGCGAAGAAGCGCTCGCCTTCCTTTGGAGGCCGCACTTCTCCATCCACGGTATCGCCTACACGGAGCGAAAACCGCTTGATCTGGCTCGGGCTGACGTAGATGTCGTCCGGCGACGACAGGTAGCTGTAATCCGGAGACCGGAGAAAACCGTAGCCGTCGGGCAGGATCTCCAGGAGGCCCGTCTTGCGAATCAGTCCCTGCAGGGTGATCGTCTGTGGATCGAAGCCCTGCATGTAGTCCGGCCACGTGTCCGCGATCGGGCGGCGGGGCCGATGCCCCCGGCGGCGGCGACGCGACGTGTCGGAGGGCGTCGGGGGACGTAGATCCCGCGGAGCGGCGGGCGGAGTCCACGTCTCCGTTCGGGTAGGGATCTCTGGACGGACCCGAGCGGCATCGACCTCAGCCTGCGTTTCCAGGATCGCGTAGATCAGATCTCGGCGACGTAGGTCTGCGACGCTCTGAATGCCGAGCCGCCGAGCGATGTCGTGCAGCTCCGAGACCTTCTTCTGCTCTAGAGAGGAAAGGGTCATGAAAGGACGCACCCGGAGGGCCAGGCGCAGAACGGACAGGCGGGTAGGAATAGCACACCGAACGCGCAGAGAGGGGCAGAACGCGAACGGACAGAAGCCTCGATTACTGGGGAGCCGCCCGAAAACACACGGGCGGGGCAGAGGACTCTGGGGGCTTCAACCCACATCCATGTGTTGGGTTCGCGGTGCAGAGATTCTCCGCCAGCTCGAGGCGTCCTCACGGGGCGTGATCTGGTGGACGGCCCTCGAGCTGGCGAGCCCCGCCACGGCGCATCTCCACCAAAGCCTAGCCCGGTGCCGGGGCCGGACCGCCGTAGCTTCTCGGCCCGCTTCTGTGCGCCCCGATGCAGCCCATCGCCGACCTCGACATTCTCGCCCCGGTCTCTTCCGCCCCCGATGTACGGGGGAACGATCAGCCGCACACGCCTGTCGCCAGCACGCCGCAGGATGGCCAGCGGCGCGTGCTCATCGAGACGTACGGCTGCCAGATGAACGTGGCAGACTCCGAGCTGGTGGCGTCCATCCTCGGAAGCGAGGGCTACGGGCTGGCGACCTCCGAGGACGACGCCGACGTGGTGCTCATCAACACCTGCGCCATCCGCGAGAAGGCCGAGGACCGCGTGCGCGCCCGCCTCGGGCAGATCCGTGCCCACAAGACCCGGCGCCTCGCTGAGGGCACGGGCGACCTCACCATCGGTGTGCTGGGATGCATGGCGGAGCGTCTGCGGTCCAAGCTGCTCGACCAGGAGAAGCTGGTCGACGTGGTCGTTGGCCCCGATGCCTACCGCGACCTCCCGAACCTGCTCCGGCAGGCCACCGAGACCGGGCAGGCGGCGGTCAACGTGCAGCTCTCGCGCGAGGAGACCTATGCCGATCTCGCGCCCGTCCGCTACGACACGAATGGCGTCAGCGCGTTCGTGTCCATTATGCGCGGCTGCGACAACATGTGCGCCTTCTGCGTGGTCCCCTTCACGCGGGGCCGCGAGCGCAGCCGCCCCGTCACCAGCATCCTGTCCGAGGTCGGCCAGCTCGTGGACGCGGGCTACAAGGAGGTGACCGTGCTCGGCCAGAACGTCAACTCGTACCGCGTGGACGCGGACGGCCACGGCGTAGACTTTGCCGAGTTGCTCTACCGCATTTCGCTCCTCAGCCCGGAGCTTCGCATCCGCTACTCCACGAGCCACCCGAAGGACTGCTCGGACGAGTTGCTGCATGTCCACCGCGAGCGGCCCACCGTCTGCGACTTCATCCACCTACCCGTCCAGCACGGCAACTCGGATGTGCTCAAGCGGATGCGCCGCACCTACACGCGCGATCAGTACCTCGAGCTGATCGACCGCGCTCGCGCCATCGTGCCGGGCATCGCGTTCTCGACGGACATCATCGCAGGCTTCTGCGGCGAGACGGACGCGGAGCACGCCGACACGCTCTCGCTCATGGAGACCGTCCGCTACGACCACGCCTTCATGTTCGCCTACTCGGAGCGGCCCGACACCTACGCGGCGCGCAAGTACTCGGACGACGTGCCGGAGGCGACCAAGAAGCAGCGTCTGAGCGAGATCATCCAGCTCCAGTCCACGCACGCGCTGGCGCTCAACCAGGCGCGCATCGGGCGCCGCGTGGTGGTGCTGGTGGAGGGCACGTCCAAGCGCTCTGACGACCAGCTCCGGGGCCGCACGGACTCCAACCACATGGTCGTCTTCGACCGGCCCGACGGGCTGGCGCCAGGCGACTATGCCGAGGTAGACATCACCGACTGCACCAGCGCGACGCTGCTCGGCTCGTTCGTCAGCTCGACGACACTCGAAGCCGCCAGCTCGATGGTGGCCTGACGGAAACGTGGCCCCGTTCGCAGGTCTCCTGTTCAGCCTCCGATGCTCATGCGCCTCGCCCTTGTCTACCTGATTCTCGCCAGCTCGATGGGAGTCCGCGCAGCGTCGGCACAGGCCGATCAGTTGCTCGACTCGCTCGACGCCTCTACCTATGCCGAGCTGACGGAGCGCGTCCGAACTGGCGAGACAGAGATTGACTACAGGCTCTGGCGCCTGAGCTTCGCCGCCTCACCGGGCTACAACCCGTACGATGTGGACGCCAAGCAGCGGACTGCACGAATGTTTGATGCCCTGTTTCAGCAAGAGACGCCGAGTGCTGCGCTCCTCATCGCCGATTCCTCCCTGGCGGCCAACTACGTCCACATCGACGCGCATTACGGTGCAGGAGTCGCCCACGACATGCTCGGCAATGCCGAGGCGTCCACCTTCCACTTCGACGTCTTCGAGGGCCTGATGGACTCGATCCTTCGAACCGCTGAGGGCACCTCTGCCGATCCGTTCATCGTCATCAACGTGGACGAGGAGTACACGCTGACCGGCCTTCTCGGCCTGCAGCGGCGGGGCCAGTCGCTCGTGGACTGCGACAGCGGCGCCCGGTGTGATCGGCTGGAACTGTACGACCCCAACGACGGCGCTGACCTCACGTTCTACTTCGACGTGTCGATCCCCTTCGGGGCCATGCGGCG
>JBCBZH010000128.1:0-11484 GCA_039815415.1 Bacteroidota bacterium | reverse complement strand
CCTTGTCGTTGAGCAGCTTTACTTTGACGCTTAAAGAATAAAATCAGCCATTTTCACCTAGAGTTTGATATTTACAAACTCTGTGGATAAAAATGGGCGATGAAAAGCTTTGCCTATATTTTTATCATATACACACAACCTTTACCGCGGTCTATCCTCTTGGCGGACCGCAATTTGGACATTTTAGTTCCCTTTTGATAAATATATTATTGCCGGGCTGCAATCTGCAGTCTGGCTTTTTTTGCCTTAGTCAAATGAAATGAGCCTACTTGGTTAAAGCAGCACTACGTAGACGTTGCAAGAAAGGAGAGGCAAAAATAAATTGCTGAAGAATTTCATTCTCACTTTCCAATACCTCATCTTTATTACCTCGCCAAGCCAATTTGCCCAGGTGGAGCAATACGATATTTTCTCCAATTTCCATCACAGAGTTCATATCGTGGGTATTAATAATTGTGGTGATATTATTATCATGTGTGATGCTTTGGATTAATTCATCGATGACAATTGCTGTTTTCGGGTCCAGACCGGAGTTGGGTTCGTCACAGAAAAGGTATTTAGGATCTAGAACAATTGCCCTAGCAATACCAACTCGCTTCTGCATACCACCGCTGACCTCAGAAGGGTAGCGTTTATTAGCACCCTCTAAAGTAACTCGTTCCAAACAATAATCCACTCTTTGTTGCTTCTCTTTAGCAGTCATACTGGTAAACATATCCAAAGGGAAACGTACGTTCTCTTCCACAGTCATCGAGTCAAAAAGGGCAGAAGCCTGAAAAAGCATGCCAACATCCATCCTCAGCTTACGAACATCTTTTTTGGAAAGTTTGCAGAAGTTAACATCGTCGTAGAAAATATCTCCACTGGTAGGTTGGAAAAGGCCAACCAGAAGTTTGAGCAATACCGTTTTACCAGCTCCACTTCGACCAATAATCAAGTTGGTTTTACCTTGGTAAAACTCAGTATCTATACCTTTTAGGACTTCGTGTTCGCCAAATGACTTTATTAAGTTGACAGTGCGGATCATGTTAGAATAATTCGGGAAGCTTATGTAAATATAACGGCGATTAAATAATCTGCTAAAAGGATTAATACATTACTGTATACTACTGCATTAGTACTAGCTTTTCCTAATTCGATACTACCACCAGTCACAAAATACCCTTGAAAGCAGGATACAGACGTTAATAAAAATGCAAAAACCACAGATTTGAGAAACATCAAAAAGACATTATAACTATCGAAGAATGATCGTACACCGAGTACGTACTCCTCAGCTGACATATAGCCCGTTGGTACGGTAGCAATATATCCTCCAACGATACTCACCGTAGAGGCAATAGCTACCAACAAAGGGATGACTACTAATGCAGCTATGATCTTCGGCATAATTAAATAAGCAGCCGTATTAACCCCCATAATTTCCATGGCATCGATATGCTCCTTCTGACGCATACCTCCAATTTCAGCAGCCATATTAGAGCCGACCTTTCCAGCTAAGACCAAACAGGTGATGGTTGGTGCCAGTTCAATAATTGTACTATCTCGCACAATGTATCCGATATAGTAAACAGGTACTAAGGTACCATCTAGCTGATAAGCGAATTGTACAGCAGTAACCGCTCCAATAAAAAAAGCAATCAGAAAAACGATCGAAACAGATCCTACGCCGATGTCATCCATCTGCCGAAGGGTCTCCTTATAATACATCGAAGATTTTTCCGGTCTCTGTAAAGCAGTGCCCAACATGATCAGGTATTTGCCAAAATCCCGGAGAAGACGCGGGGATAACGCACCGCAGAGCCCAGCGGCACGTTCGAGCTGGCGATATACGTTCAGTCCTCGGAATGTGGACGGTCCGTTCTCGCATTTCTAGACACTCCGGGTGCTGCATCGCCTGATTCTCGCAGGATTGTGGGTCGGCCCGCTTCTTGCGCGGTGCCTCCTGCGATGAAATCGCTGAACACCCTCATGGGGATCTCACGGAATCCCCTTGTGCGCCTTCGATTCTCGGCCTACCCTCTGCCCCGCCACTCCCCCTTCCCCTTGATGTCCATTCGTACGCTCGCCGCAGTAGTTCTTGCTGCGTTTGCTATCGTCCCCCTCTCCGCTCAAACGCTCTATGAGCAACCTGCGAGTGGAATCGCAGCGGGGTCTGGTCAGAGTCTTCCCGACTCTGAGAATGGCTGGCTCTATTCCGAAGACTATGTCGCGGTTGATGCAGCGCAAACACAGCGCGTAGACAGCCTCGACTCCTATCTCGCTGATGACTTCACGGTACCCGCCAGCCAGGACTGGTCCGTTACGAGTATCAGTGTGGTCGGGTTTTATGTCTCGCACAATGGAGTCATCGAGCCATCCGAAGCCTTTGACGTGATTTTCTGGAGCGACGACGATGCCAATGGCAAGCCGGACCAGGAGATCTACCGTGCGGACAACGTTGTTCCGACGAGCGACGATGCTGGATACTTGCTCTCAGGCACCATCGTTCTTCCGCTCGACACCCCTGCAGCACTCGAGGCTGGCAAGACCTACTGGATCACGGTTCAGGCCCAATCCAAGCTGTTCTTCCGGGACACATCAAGCCAAACGTTTCTAGAGGGCACTCGCTTCCTGTGGCTGTTCTCGGCGACAGCTATTAGCGAGCCACTCCAGCTCTGGAACTATGGGGAAGGCTTGTACGCATCGTTTCCCTGCACCCAAGACTGGGGTGACAACACGCCCGAGTGTGGATCGGTCAACCGAATCAACAACGAACCGACGCTCTACTTCCTCCTCGAAGGCAGCAGCATACCTGTTGCCTCTGAGGAGGCTACCCAGAGCCAAACCGTCTCCATCCTGCCCACGCGCCCCAATCCGGCTGCCGGACGCACACTCATCCCGTTCACTCTTCGCCAGCCCGCAGACGTCCGCCTGGCGGTCTACGACGTGCTGGGCCGGGAGGTCGCGCTGGTGACGGATGGGTCCTACAGCGCAGGCACACACGCCGAGCCTCTGGACACGAGCGGCTTCGCGCCGGGCACCTACGTCGTCCGCCTCGCCGCCGGACCCGACGTGGTTCTCCGAACGATCTCCGTGGCACGCTAACGCCCTGCCGCCGCGTTACTATCTGACAGCCCCCATCTCCCTTCCCCCACCACCATGAATCGCCTTCGCTACGCCGCTCTCGCAGTTGCGATCGCCCTCGCTGCTCCCGTCCAGGCCCAGGATTGCTCAGGCACCGAGGCCGACGACATTCTTCAGGGAACGTCTCCAACCACCATCGACTTCGGGACAAACCCTGCGAACAGTGTCTCCCAGGAACTCGGCCAGAGCTTCACCTCGCCCTGCAATGGCCGCCTGGACTTCTTCCGTGTCCTCTACAGCGCGCCTAACACGACGAGTGAAGGCGTCATGGTGTCGGGCAACGCCATTCTCTTCGAGGGCGCAGGAACGGCCGGCCAGACCATTGCAACGGAGCCCTTCTCGTTCACCCTTCCGAACGTTGAGGGAGGCAACCCGCTCACGGTGACCTTCCCGAACGCCCCTGTTTCTCAGGGGAGCATCTACACCATCTTCTTCGACATCACGTCTGGAGATCAGCTGGCGAAGCTGCTCGGATCGAGCATTGAGGCCTACGATGGAGGCGCCATGTTTGCCTCGAACTCAGGAAGCGCCGAAGGTGCGGGCGTCCCCGGAACGTTCGACCTCACCTTCCGGGCGCGCTTTGGCGAGACGCTGGTCGCCTCGGAGGAAGCTGCCGAGAGCCGCACTGTCTCGATCCTCCCGCCCCGCCCGAACCCAGCCGTGGGCCGCACGCTGGTTCCGTTCACCCTCCGCCAGCCCGCCGATGTCCAACTCGCTGTGTATGACGCGCTCGGGCGCGAGGTCGCGCTGGTGGCGGACCGGGGATACAGCGCAGGTGAGCACGTCGAACCGCTCGATACGAGCGACTTCGCGCCGGGCACCTACGTCGTCCGCCTCGTGGCTGGGCCGGACGTGGTTCTCCGCACGATCTCGGTGACGCGCTAGGCGAGTCGCCAGCTCGGCGCTCTGCGGGCCGCCTGTCCTTGGGACGGGCGGCCCGTTTCTGTGTACGCCTCCTACCTTCCAAGGTCTCGCCAGCCCGGTTATGGGACTGATCTCCACACTTGGCCTTGCTCTCGGCGCTTCCTGGGCGTCGGGCCTCCGGCTCTACGCGGCCGTTGCCGCGCTCGGCCTGCTGGGCCGCTTCGCGGGCCTGGACCTGCCCGGCGAGCTGGCGGTCCTCGAAACGCCCTGGGTGATCGGGCTGGCGATGGTTCTGCTCGTGGTCGAGTTCGTGGCCGACAAGGTGCCGCTTGTGGACTCCACGTGGGATGCCATCCACACGTTCATCCGCATCCCGGCAGGCGCAGCCATCGCCGCGCTGGCGTTCGGCGACTACGACCCGCAGTGGCAGGCTGCGGCGGTTCTTCTAGGCGGAGGTGCGGCCCTCAGCGCGCACGGCTCGAAGGCCGCCACCCGGCTGGCGGTCAACACCAGCCCGGAGCCCGTTTCCAACATGGTGGTGAGTACCACCGAGGACGGTCTCGCCATCGGGGCGGTTCTGATGGCCGTGTTTCTGCCGCTGGTTGCGCTGGTGCTCGTCGGGCTGGCGATGGCGGTCTCGGTGTGGCTGCTGCCACGCATCGTGCGCGCGGTGCGGCGACAGTTCCACCGGGGCGAGACGCACACCTAGCTTTCGCCAGCTCGAACCCTCTCACCGGTGCGCTTTCCCGATCTGCCCCCCGACACCCTCCGCATCGACCCGCTGGAGCGCGCGGACACCATCCCCTCGAGCTGGTACACCGACGCCCGAATCGAGCCGCTAGAACAGGCTGCTGTCTTTCGCCCATCGTGGCAGGTGGTCGGGCACGTCTCGCAAATGCCCCGAGCTGGCGACTATCTCTGCACGACGGTCGCAGGCGAGCCGGTGATTGTGGTGCGCGACGGCAAGGGCGAGTTGCGAGCCTTCTACAACGTCTGCCGCCACCGGGGCGGGCCGCTGGCGCTGGACGACCACGGCTCGTGCCGCGTGCTGCAGTGCAAGTACCACGGCTGGACCTACCTGCTGGACGGCTCTCTGCGCGGCGTGCCCCGCTTCGACCGCACCGAGTTGTTCGACAAGACCGACCACGGACTGGTGCCGGTCGCCGTGGGCGTGTGGCAGGGCCTCGTGTGGGTCTGCACCGATCCTCAGCTCGAGCTGGCGACAACCCTGGGCGGCATCGCTGAACGGATCGCGCCGCTGGACCTGCACAACCTCCAGTTTCACAGTCGCGTGACGTACGATGTGGCGTGCAATTGGAAGGTGTACGTAGACAACTACCTCGAGGGCTACCACCTGCCCCTCGTCCACCCTGAACTGTGCAAGACACTCGACGTGTCCGCCTACATCACCGAGACGTTCGACCGGACCAGCCTCCAGCACAGCCCGATTCGCCAGCGCGACGATGGCTCCCTCTACGGAGAGGGCGACGCCTTCTACTGGTTCGTCTTCCCGAACGTGATGCTCAACATCCTGCCAGGACGTGTCCAGACAAACGTGGTGCTACCGAATGGCCCCGACCGCTGCCGAGTGGTCTTCGACTACTTCTACGCGGATGTGACCTCCTCCGAAGCGCAGCGCCAGATCGCGGATGATCTCGCGTTCAGTGATGACGTGCAGCAGGAAGACATCGAGATCTGCGAGCGTGTCCAGCTCGGTCTGGCGTCGCGCGGCTACGACCGGGGGCGGTTCTCAGTCGAGTGCGAGGCGGGCGTGCACCACTTCCAGGCATTGCTGAAAGGCGCCTTCTCTACGGCTCTTGAGGGCGATCTCGAGCTGGCGAGGGGTGTGGACGGGCTGCGGCCGGAGTCCCTGTAGCTGGACCACCGTCGCCAAGCCCCACAGCTTGCTGACGCCCTCGCCCTACAAGCTGGCGTCATCATCCACATACCGCCTCACACGCTTCTCGATGGACTCCTCAGCGTCGCGCTGGCGAAGCTCGGCCAGACGCGCCTGCGCCCGCGCCTCGACACCCTGGTCCGACGGCTCATAGAAGTAGGTCCCCTGCATCCCGCCCGGCAGGTACTGCTCCGGTACGTAGTGGTCCCGATAGGCGTGCGGGTATTTGTATCCGACCCCGTGGCCGAGCCCCTTCTTGTCCCGATTTCCGTCCTTGAGCGCATTTGGCGGGTCCTCTGACCGCTCCTTCTCCACGTGGTCCAGCGCGGTGAAGAAGGCGAACCCAGAGTTCGACTTGGGCGCCAGCGCGAGGTAGAGGCAGCACTCGGCGAGCATGAACCGGCCCTCGGGCATTCCCACCATCTCGAAGGCCTGCCAGCACGCGACTGCATGGCGCATCGCATTGGGGTCCGCCATCCCGATGTCCTCCCCTGCGAAGATCAGCATCCGGCGGAAGACGAAGCGTGGGTCCTCGCCTGCATAGATCATGCGCGCCATCCAGTAGAGGGCAGCGTCGGGGTCGGAGCCTCGGAGAGACTTGATGAAGGCCGAGATCGTGTCGTAGTGCGCGTCGCCATCCTTGTCGTAGAGAACCGCACGGCGCTGGATGGAGTCCTCGGCCACCTCCAGAGTGACGTGGATCGCACCGCCGTCATCCGGGTCCGTGGTCTCGACCGCCAGCTCGAGGGCATTGAGCAGCGAGCGCGCGTCGCCGTTGGCTGTGCTGACGAGGTGGTTGAGCGCATCCTCGTCGAGGTTCACATCCAGGCCGCCGTAGCCGCGATCCGAGCTGGCGAGGGCCTGGCTTACTACATCGCGGAGGTCGTCTTCGGTAAGCGTCCTCAGTTCAAAGACGCGGGAGCGCGAGACGAGCGCCTTGTTGACCTCGAAGTACGGGTTCTCGGTCGTGGCCCCGATGAACGTGACCGTGCCGTTCTCGACATGCGGCAGCAGCGCGTCCTGCTGTGACTTGTTGAACCGGTGCACCTCGTCCACGAACAGAATGGTGCCCTGACCATGGAGGCGCTGCCGCTCCCGAGCCGCCGCGATCTGTTCCCGGATGTCCTTCACGCCCGCCAACACTGCATTCAAGCTGGCGAAGTGCTTGGATGTCGTGTTGGCGACGATGCGTGCGAGCGTGGTCTTGCCTGTGCCTGGCGGCCCGAACAGGATGAGCGAGGTCACTCGGTCGGCCTCGACGGCGCGGCGGAGCAGCTTGCCCGGCGCCAGCACGTGGCCCTGACCCACGTACTCGTCCAGTGTGCGGGGCCGCATCCGGTCGGCGAGGGGCGCAGAGCGAGAGAGCCGTCGCTCGGCAGCGGCAGCGAAAAGGTCGTCGGACATAAGGCGCGAGGGGCGGGCCGTAAGGTGCGTGGCATCTCGCCTCCGCGCCAGTAGGAACGGGTGGAGAGAGCGCGGAAAGCGACGAGAGCACGGAGACGGGTCTCGTGCGAGTGATGTCGCCAGCTCACCAGGATCGGTCTCGAGCTGGCGACCTACCGACGTGGATTCCGAGTCGTCGCCTCGACGGGACAATTCCGACGACACGTCCAAAGGCTCCCCCTGCCCGCCCTAGATTCCAGTACGATCACCCCGCCGCCATGACGCCAGCTCGCTCCATCGCTCTCCTCCTCACTGCCCTCGTCCTCGTGCCCGCTGCGACCGCCCAACAGCGCTCCAATCCGAACGCCGAGACCATCCAGCGCCACTACACCAAGATGGAGCGGATGGTGCCCATGCGCGACGGCGTGCGGCTGTTCACGTCCATTTATGTGCCGAAGGATGCCAGCGCGGACAACCCGTACCCGGTCCTTTTCAGGCGGACACCGTACAGCGTGCGTCCGTACGGCGAGGACGCCTACCCGTCGTCGCTCGGACCGTCGATGACCTTGGCGAAAGACGGCTACATCGTCGTCTATCAGGACGTGCGGGGCAAGTACATGTCTGAGGGCGAGTTTGTGGCCGTCCGGCCCCACAACCCCGACAAGCGAGCTGGTGAGATCGACGAGAGCAGCGACACCTACGACACGGTCGAGTGGCTGCTGGAGAACCTCCCGACGAACGGGCGCGTGGGCGTGTGGGGTATTTCGGCGCCGGGCTTCTACGCCACCCATGCGCTCATCGACGCGCACCCGGCCGTCAAGGCCGTCTCGCCGCAGGCGCCGGTCACGGACTGGTGGATCGGGGACGACCGCCGCCACAATGGGGCCTTCCAGCTCCAGGCCTCGTTCAGCTTCATCTCGGGCTACGGCGCGCCCCGCCCGGACGGCCCCTCGACATCGGGCACGCGTGGCTTCTCGGACTACGGCACGCCCGATGGCTATGACTGGTACATGGACCTCGGTCCCCTCACAACCGTCAACGAGCGGCTGCTGGGCGGCCAGAACGACCTCTTCCAGGAGATTGTCGACAACGACACGTACAACCCGTACTGGCAGGCGAGGACGCCTTTGCCTCACCTCCGCGATGTAACGCCCGCCGTCCTCGTTACCGGGGGCTTCTTCGATGCGCAAGACCTCTACGGGCCACTCAAGACCTACGCAACCATCGACGAGCACAACGCCACGCCCTCGTTTCTGGTGATGGGCCCGTGGTGGCACGGCGGCTGGGCGCGCGGCGCGGGCGACCGATACGGCGACCTCTGGTTCGGACAGAGCACCGCCGAGTGGTACCGCGAGAACCTGGAAGCGCCCTTCTTCCGCCACTACCTCAAGACCGACGCCAGCTCGGCGCTCGACATCCCGGAGGCGTCCATCTTCATCACCGGCTCCAACCGCTGGCGCTTCTTCGACCAATGGCCCGCCGCCAGCTCGCAGGAACGAGACCTCTACCTCCAGCCCGATGGTGGCCTCGGCTTCGACGCGCCTCGCCAGCGCGACGCTTTCGAGGAATACGTCAGCGATCCCGCGAAGCCGGTGCCCAACACGCCGCAGATCGTCATCCGTCGCGACGACCGCTACCTGATCGAGGACCAGCGCTTCTCTGCTACGCGTCCCGACGTTCTGGTGTTCGAGACCGACGAGCTGGCGGAAGACCTCACCCTGGCTGGCGACCTCTTCGCAACGATCTTCCTGGAAACGACCGGCACCGACGCCGATCTGATCGTCAAGCTGATCGACGTGTACCCCGGCGACGCCACCTGTGAGCTGCCGGACGAGCGCTGCGACAATGCGATGGGCGGCTTCCAGCAACTCGTCCGGGGCGAGGTGATGCGTGGCAAGTTCCGCAACAGCTTCTCCGACCCGGAGCCGTTCACGCCGGGCGAAGTGACCGAGGTGACGTTCGACATGCAGGACGTGGCGCACACGTTCAAGCGCGGCCACAAAATGATGGTGCACGTCCAGAGCACGTGGTTCCCAATGGTGGATCGCAACCCGCAGCAGTTCATGCCCATCGCGGAGGCCGAGGCGGACGACTACCGGGTGGCGACCCACCGCATCCACGTCTCGGCGCAGCATCCATCGCACCTCTCCGTCCGCGTTCTGCCCGACTAACGCTCGTCGCCCGCTCGAGCTGGCGGCTCATTCCGCACCTCCATGCGCCTGCTTATCGTCCTCGTCTCGGCCCTTCTGTGTTCCCAGGCGGTCTCCGGCCAGGATCTGACTCTTACGCCACGCCCGGATGCTGAGGAAGGACTCCCTGCGTCGATCCGCGTGTTCGATGTCACGCGATTGGGCACCTCTTTGCAAGCGTCCCTGATTCGCGCTGACCTCGCCACAGAAGACTGGATCCTGGAAGCCGTCCTCTCCGATGAAGGCGGCGAGACCGTCGCGTCCTTCGCAGAGGATGCAGGCGTCTATGCGGCCATCAACGGAGGCTACTTCGGGGCCGGTCAATCGTTCAGCTTAGTGATTAACGATGGGGAACTCGCATCGCCCAACGTCAAATCTGTCACTCGTGACGGGACGACATATTTCCCCATGCGTGGTGCCTTCACCATGTCCTACGGCGGGTCTCCGAACATCGGGTGGGTCTACGATGTCGATGGCACAACGTATATCTACCCGGCCCCGACCCCGAACGCTCCGGGTGCGCCCCAGGCCCAGCCTACCGCAATATTTCCCGATGGCGGCTCGGAACTCACCGGCACGCGGGCGGCCATCGGCGGAGGCCCTGTTCTGGTTCAGGATGGTGCTGTTGCGATTACTTACAATGAGGAAGTGATGTTCGGATCCGGCGTGGACCTGACCTCAAAACGAGCCCGGACAGCCGTGGGCTACACCAACATCAATGCCGCGCGGCTGCTTCTGGTCACAGTATCCGAAACGAACGGCCTCACGCTCGGCGAGTTGGCGCAACTGATGGTGGACCTCGGTGCCCATGAAGCTCTCAACCTGGACGGCGGCGGCTCCACCGCCATGACCTCCGGCGGGGCGGATCTGATCCCCTCATCGCGCACGGTGATCTCCGCACTTCGCCTCCGCGACCCGGACGCGACAGGATCGGAGGAGGAGATCCTATTCGACACCGGCGACACCAGCTACCGCGAGACCGGCGACTGGTTCGAGAGCGCCAACGCCCCCTTCGCAGGCGGCACCCCGTCTCGCCTCAACGAGGTCGGCACCGGCGAGGACCGCGCCGTGTTCACCTTCGATGGGATCACCGCAGGCACCTACACGGTCGAGGCGTGGTGGACGCCGTCTGGCAACCGAGCCACCAACACCCCATTCACCGTCTATCGGGGGGGCACACCGACCACGGTTCGCGCCAACCAGTCGCTGGCGAGTTCGGTCGGCGTCTGGAACCGGCTCGGGGACTTCGAGCTGGCGCCGGGCGACAGCCTCGTGGTCACGGACGACGCCAGCGGCACCGGCTCCCCGACATTCGTCTGCGTAGACGCCATCCGGCTCTTCGGCCCTCTCAACAACACCGCTCGCGACCCCGACGCATCCGGCATCTTCTCGCTGCGGGCAGGCCCCAACCCGGTGCGGCGCCAGCTCGACGTTTGGGTCGGAGCACCCACGGCGGGACCGGTCCGGGTCGAGTTGGTGGACGCGCTCGGCCGCGTCGTCCGTTCGGTGTCCAGCCAATCCTGGCGCGACGTTCAGATCCGCCTCGACGTTCGGGGGCTCCGAGCTGGTGTCTACATCGTCCGTGCGACGACTGCCGACGGAACGCGCACGCAGCCGGTCACGGTCCTGCGCTAGGCCACCGCCTTCGCCCTTTACGGCCCAGAGTCGGTGCCTACAGTCACGTCTGAGAGGGATCAGACGCGGAATCCCTTTGTCAGGAGATCGTGAGTCTCGGGGTGCCGGTGCATGTAGGATTTCACGAACGGGCAGAGCGGAAGCACGCGTAGCCCCTCCTCACGCGCGTAGGCCAATCCGGCCTCCGCGAGGCTCTTTCCGATGCCCTGCCCTTCTGCGGCTTTGGGAACCCCCGTGTGCGTGAACACGATGAGGCCCGTCGCGAGCGTGTAGGTCAGCTCCGCCTCTCCCGCCTCTGTAGCAACGATGAAGCGGTGGGCGTCGGGCTGGTGTTCAACGTCAGGCATGGGATCAGAGGTTAGCGGTCGTCAAGAGACGCGAGAGAGGCCT
>JBCBZH010000024.1:0-26286 GCA_039815415.1 Bacteroidota bacterium | reverse complement strand
GCCCCAGCGCCAGATCTCGCCAGCTCGTTGGGTCGGGCCTGCGAGCTGGCGTAGGCACGTTCCCAGAGGGATCTTCAGGGCAATTACCCACCCATGCCGTGCCCGATACCCTCGCCGCTGCTATCCGCACTGTCCCGGACTTTCCCAAACCGGGCATCGCCTTCAAAGACCTGACGCCGATCCTCGCGGATCCCGGCCGGTTTGCAGAAGCCATCGCGTTGCTCTCAGAGCCGTGGGCACAGGCGGGCGTCACGCATGTGGTCGGGATGGATGCACGAGGGTTCTGGTTCGGGCCATCGCTCGCGGCTCATCTCGGTGCTGGGTTTGTCCCGGCACGGAAGCCAGGCAAGTTGCCTGCGGAGACCATCGCCACGACATACACACTCGAGTATGGCGAGGACACCCTTGAGCTTCACGCCGATGCATTCGGCGCAGACGCGCGCGTGCTCATCCACGATGACGTGATCGCGACGGGGGGGACCGCTGCGGCTGCGTGCGATCTGGTTCGCCAGCTCGGTGCGACCGTCGTCGGGTGTTCGTTTTTCCTCGAGCTGGCGTTCTTGTCAGGACGGGATCGGCTGCCCGACGGCGTTCCCATGAACGCGGTTCTCCGCGTAGAGTAGGTCGCTATCGGACGGCGATGCAGCTCATCTCCACGCGAGCACCACGCGGAAGCTTTCCCACTTCCAACGCCTCGCGAGCGGGGATGGCGCCGCTGAAGTAACGAGCGTAGACCTCGTTGACCGGTGCATAGTCGTCCATGTCGCGCAAGAACATGGTCACCTGCACCACATGGGCGAAGTCCATGTCCGCGGCACGCAGAACGGCTCCAAGATTCTGGAGAATCTGCGCGGTCTCATCCTGGATGTCCCCTTCGATCATCTCGCCCGTCTCGGGGTCCTGGGCAATCTGGCCTGAGCAGTAGAGCGTATTCCCGGCGAGGATGCCCTGGCAATACGGGCCGATGGCTGCAGGCGCGTCATGCGTTTTGATGCGCTGGCGATAGGAGGGAGGCGGAGGAGTCATGACTCGGAGTGGTAGCGTTGTGAAACTCTTGGCATCGTTGGGGTTCATCAAGCGAAGGATGTGGGGAAACCCTGCGCTCTGAGGAAGAAGGCGGCCATTGGGGACTAGTTTTGCCCTGTTTCATTCGATGTCCTCATGAGCCGTCACGGTCGTGTGCTCGTCGCCATGAGCGGCGGCGTCGATTCCTCTGTCACCGCAGCCCTTCTCCACGAGGAGGGCTACGACGTGGTGGGCGTAACCATGAAGACGTGGGACTACGAGACGTCACTCGGAGGCTCGGGCGTGAGTCGCAAGGCGTCGGGTTGCTGCTCGCTGGATGACATGAATGATGCCCGCGAGGTCGCCGTGCGGCTCGGTGTGCCCCACATGGTGGTGGACATCCGCGACGAGTTCGGGGACTGGGTCATTGATCGCTTCGAGGCGGACTACCTCGGCGGACGGACGCCCAACCCGTGTGTGCTCTGCAACACGCACATCAAGTGGGCCGCGCTCCTGAAGCGCGCTGATGCCCTCGGGTGCGACTTCATCGCGACGGGTCACTACGCTCGCGTCCGCGCAGAGGGCGACCGCTGGGTCGTGAGCCGGGGTCTCGACCAGGGTAAGGACCAGTCGTATGCGTTGTGGGGCGTGGCGCAGGAGCATCTGGCACGGAGCCGCTTTCCACTCGGCCGCTTCACCAAGCCCGAGATCCGCCAGCTCGCCGCTGACATGGGCTTCGACAGTGTGGCCGGCAAGCCGGATTCCTATGAGATCTGCTTCGTGCCGGACGACGACTACCGGGGCTTCCTCGCACGTCGCCAGCCCGAGCTGTTCGAGCGCGTGGCGGGAGGGCCGTTCGTTCATGTGGAGACCGGAGAGATCGTAGGACACCACAGCGGGTATCCGTTCTACACCGTCGGGCAGCGACGCGGGCTGGGCATCGCGCTGGGGGAGCCGATCTATGTGGTCCGCATCGAGCCCGATACCAACACCGTGTTCGTGGGGCCTCGGGAGGCTCTGCTGGGCCATACGCTTCGCGCGAGTGGCGTGGTCTGGGGCGCCGCTGCAGGGTTCTCGGACGAGTCCCGGGTCACGGCGGCCATCCGCTACCACGATGAGGGGGGCGACGCGCTGGCGACGCAGACCGGCGACGATGCCTTCGAGCTGGTGTTCGCGGAGCCCCGCGAGGCGATTGCTCCGGGTCAGGCCGTGGTGCTGTACGATGGCGACGACGTGCTGGCGGGCGGCTGGATCGACCGCCCGGAGATCACCGCCAGCTCGACGGACGAGGCCTTCATCGCGCTCCCGACGCTGTGATCCCGGTTGAGCCTGAGCCCATCGAGTGCCCGTCGTGTGCGATGGAGGTTCCTGCCGACACCGAGGTGTGCCCGTTCTGTGGGTACGAGTTTCCGGTGCGCAAGGCGAGCACGCGCCTCAGCGCGTGGCTGTTCGTCGGGTTGATGATCCTGTTTGCGGTGCCGCTTCTAGCGTGGCTGCTCGGGTGGTTGAGCTGATCTCGAGCTGGTGAGGGCCGCCAGCTCGAAGCAGGACGTTGAGGATGAATCTCGGTCTAGACCTTGGTTTCCTCCGTACTTCACAAGCAAGGAGATAGGGCGTCCAAGCACCGCATGAAGCGTATCCTGGCTCTTCTGCCGCACGAGTGCAGCTCAAGTACCAATTCTACCGACCTACCCAATTGGAACTGCCAGACAGCTTGGAGCCAGTCGAGATGTTTCCGCCGGAACGAGAGCACGGCGCGCATAACCTCCAAGCTCTTCTCGAAAAGGAAGGTTTCAGCGCTTGGGTTCTTTACGAAGGAGAAGAGGTACAGGGGCCTGAGCCGGTGGGGGTCTTTGTTGAAGCGGCGGCCGTTCGCCGCGCGATTGAACGAGCTGGGTACCTCAGGGCGCTCCACGGCGTCGATTTCAGTTTCGCAAACAAACCCAGACCTAGCTTCTTCAGCAGAAGCGTCTTGTTTTTCTTCGCCGTCGGTTTCCCCATTCTATTGATAGGGGTCGGGATATACAGCTTGCTGTATGAAGGGACAGACGGGACGGAGTGGGTTGGCATTCTGTTCTGCACAGCGTGGGCCTTCGGCGGTTACCGCTTCATACGTCTGAATGAGCTAGGCTGATGGTAAGGATAGGATGGGCACCCTCTTACTGTCCGTGCATAGGCGTATCCTCTGCTTTTACAGCCAGTGGTCGGTGCCCTTCGCAGGTGCGGCACTCGCTCCTACCGACTTTACAACTATGCAATGTCTTCGGATCGTCTCGCACAACGTTGAGACTGGTCAGCGAATCCGAAACACCCGAATTCCTATCGCGGTGGTAAAGGTGGCCGCGCGGTTTCTTCCAGCTTCTCTCCTTGCGAAAGTTGACGAGCGGCTGACGCAGCAGATCGCTCGCGATATTCTGGACGCGGTCCCAAGAATGATCGACGAGGTGGCTCAGCAACCCATCGAACCCGAGTCGGGTGTTCCTGGGCTTATTGCGGAGGAGGAAGCGAGGCGTGGAGGCAAGTATGACCGTGTTCCGGTCCCAGAGGGCTCACAGCAAAGAGAGGAGTGGACCGAACGCACGTTGGTCTACATCGAATAGCGCTTCGTGCAGGCAGTGGCAGCAGTGGAAGGACCACCTTCTGTTCTCATTACGCCGAACGAATCCTCGAGCTGGCGAAACCCGCCCGCCAGTTCGAGCCTCAGTCCGCCAGCTCGAAGACCACCGACACGTTGGCCCGGATGGAGATCTGGCCGGGGCTGGTGCTGACGCCCGCGCCCGCAGGCGCTTCCGAGATCACGTTCTGCGAGTACGCCACCCGGCCAAACGTGGACGCGAACCCCGCCTCAGAGATCGTCAGCGGTTGGCCCAGAGTTTGGCCGAGGCGCCCGGCGAGAGCCTCGGCCTTCTCCCGCGCGGCGTCGATGGCCTGCATCCGGGCGTTGTCGCGGTGGTTGCGCAGGTCGGTCGTGCGGTACTCGACGCCGTTGATTCGGTTGACGCCTGCACCGATGGCGTCCCGCATCAGGTCGTCGAACACGTCGAGATCGCGGAGGGTGACGTTGATGGCTCGGCTGGCCCGGTATTCCACCAGCACCTGAACCGAGACGCCGTCCTCCCGTCGTCGGCTGGAGTACTCCGGTCGTAGGTCGATCCGCTCCGTCTGAATGCGCTGCGCCGGAACGCCGTAGCGCATGGCAACCGCCGCGACCGCGTCGATCGTCGCCTGGTTGGAATCCGTGGCCGTTCTCAGGTCCGCGTCGCGCGTCTCGACCTCGAGCTGGAGAATGACCTCGTCCGGGATGACGAGGATTTCGGCCTCGCCGCTGACGCTGATGGTGCGGGTGCGCTCCTGCGCCGCTACCGGAAGCGTCGTGAGAAGAACGAACACGGGGAGGAGGAGGCGACGAAGCATGAGTCGGGGATGAGGGTGCTCAGAAGGATAGGGTGAACGGAAGCGGCAGACGTGCTCCTGCTCACGTATGGAGCCATCATAGAATGGGCGCCAGAAGCCGCGTCGCTTGCGCGGCAAACCGAAACAGGACGGTCCGATCCGACAGCTCGTCCTGTGTGATGCGTGTGGCACGGTCGAAGTCAGCCTCCAGCATGTCAGCGACTTGGTCGCAAAAGGCACCGTCTTGAGCCACGACTGTAGCCTCGAAGTTCAGCCGAAACGAGCGGTTGTCAAAGTTCGCGGTTCCGACCGTTGCGAAGTCGCGGTCGACCAGGGCCACCTTCTGGTGCATGAACCCCGGTTCGTAGAGGAAGACCTTGACGCCTGCGCGTTCGGCCTCGGGTAGATACGCGTAGGGCACCCACTTGAACAGGATGCTGTCGATGGCGCGAGGCATCAGAACCCGGACATCCACGCCGCGCAGCGCAGCGAGCTGAAGAGCGCCAAGCACGCGTCCATCCGGCACGAAGTACGGGCTGGCAATCCAGACACGCTTCTCGGCACTCTCGATGACATGCGTGAAGAGGAGACCGCAGGTTTCCAATCGGTCGGATAGCCCGATGCCAGGACAAGCGCCGTCTGACCCTCTCCGTCCATCCCTGGACTCGAGCTGGCGGGCGTCGGCTTCCAGGTCAAGGTGTCCAGAAGGTCCTGGGTCGCATAGAACCAATCGCGGGCGAAGGAGAGCTGGAGCCCCTGTACCGTTGGGCCTTCGACTCTCAGGTGAGTGTCCCGCCACGGCCCGAAGGACTCATCGCGCCCCAGGTACTCATCGCCGACGTTGAGTCCGCCGATGAACCCTACACGGCCGTCACACACGACGATCTTTCGGTGGTTCCGAAAGTTGAGGCGGAGTTTCTTGAGCCAGTTCCGCGGCCCGGTAAACGCGCGCACGTGAACACCGGCTCTCATCAGATCGCGTTTGTATCTCCGAGACAGTCTCCAGCTTCCGACCGAGTCGTACAGGAGCCGAACCGTGACGCCTCGCTCAGCAGCATCAATCAGGTGGCGTTTAAACTTCCGTCCGATGTCATCATCATGGATGATGAAGTACTGAGCCAGGACGTAAGACTCTGCAGCGTCGATGGCTTCAAACAGGGCGTCAAACGTGGCCGAACCGTCCACCAGGAGCTGGAGGGCATTCCCGTGGGTAAAAGGAAGCGTCGCCATCGCGTCAAAGGCGCGCATCTCGCCAGCCTCGCGCCCATTGACTTGCCTGGAACGTGAGACCAGGAAGGGCTGCAGAGGTCCCTCAGTCGCACTCGTGAGCCCCGTCGCGGTCTCGGAGTCGAACTGCTCAACCGCTGTGACGTAGTCGTCGAACCGGGAACGGCCCAGGACCCAATACAGCGGCAGTGCAAGGAGAGGAAGCGTTGCGAGCGCGAAGACCCAGGCGGTAGCTCCCTGCGGCGTGCGCTCCTTCATGATGGCGTCGAGAGCCGTGAGAGCCCCGGCGACGTACAGCGCGACGAGTCCGATTCCTGCCAGTCCGATCTGCGTCGTGCCGAAGTCCAGGATGCCAGCCATCGGTGCAGTATCGCAGAAGGTTAGTCCTCGCTCCTTTTAGAACCGGTAGCGCACCTGCACGCCGAGGTCCCGAACGCGGTCGCCCTGGACCTGGCTGTTGCCAGATCCGATGCGCCGCACGCCCCGGAGCCAGGTGGACGCCAGCTTGGCCTGGAGGCTCAGGTTGTCGATGGGTGTGGCCGACAGCAAGACGTACCCGCGCGCGCCCTGGCCAGAGAGGGCTGGAATGGCGAACACGCCCGTCAGGTCGTTCTCGAAGGCGTAGAGCCGGGCATCGAAATCGTCCGTGCGAAAAAGCGTCAGGCGAGTGTCGAGCTGGAGCCAGTGCGTCGGTTGCCAGCGAACGTCCTGATACACCAACGCACCGGTGTCCACGGTGCCATCGGTCTCCACAAACCGTGATCCCTCCACGCGTGCACGGAGGCGGAGGACCCGGTTGGCCGACCACTCGCCATGAAGCCGCAGCGTCTGCCGCGTCTCATTCGCCAGCCCGCGGACCGTTGATCCAGAAACGATGTTCGGGACATCGATGCCGGTCTCTTTGGTCTCGGTGCGTGCCTGCATGTAGACACGAATCCAGCGCCTCGGGCGGTGCTCGATGTTGATGAGGGCTTCGTGCCCCTGGCTCGGGCGGGGGACACCGAAGCGGAGGTACGGGAATCGGTACTGGTCGAAGTAGGCGTTGACCGTCCAGGTTCGGGATGGGCGCACGCGGACGCCCGCATAGAGCCCGGTTTCGTTCTGCCCGACGCCGTTGCGCTCGCCGAAGGGATAGCCGTGCAAGCTGGTAAATCCAGCCTCGTAGTGACGCCCAATCAGCAGCAGGTCTGCGCTGCTTCCGAGGTCTGCCTGTACGCCCGCCAGTCCACCGAACCGACCACCGGCACCGCGCACCGCTTCTCCAAAGGCCTGACCCGCTCGAGTCTTGACATCCGCGTAGGCGCTCACCACCGTCGCCCGATCCCCAGAGAAGTTGAAGCGCTGGTCAGGGCGCGTACCCTGTCCGATAGGCGCATCGAACGACGCTGTGTAGCCCACTACGCCAGCGCGTCCTTCCACCGTACCTGTGGCAAGCCGGAACTCGGCGCCCCCTCCGACGAGTGTTTGGCCTAGGGCGTCCTTTCGGCTCAGCTCAGTGTCCGTTCGGTGGAGGCCGTCCGCGCCGAAGCTGGTAACCGTAGCGCCATCGAGGGCTGTGGGGGGGATGTCTGGGTCTGCAAGGTCGAGCGTGTCCGGGACGAACACGTTGGCATCGAGCTGGCGACGGCTGGCGAAGCCGCTGACGAAGACGTTCGGCGTGGCAGCTACCGAAAGCGCGGCGCCTCGGAAGAATCGGTTTTCCTCCACCGATCCGTAAGGGCGAAGGCCGCGCCCGGTTCGAATGGGGCCTCCGACAGCATCCGGGCCTTTCCCGAATCCTGAGGCACGCCAGAGCGCGACCCCCTGTCCGTACTCGGCCGCGAAGTCGCCGAGGATCAATGCGTCGATGCGCCCCGCATCCAGCAGCGCCGCGTGGCCGCTGAGGTAGTCGTAGCCATACGTGTTCGAGTCGCTATCGAAACGGAAGGCCTCGCCCGGATCTTTCTCGAGGGTCAGGTTCAGGCTCACCTGCCGCCGGTACGTGGCCTGGAGGCGCGTGTAGATGCGCTCGGGCGATCCCGCAAACGCGCGCGTCGAGTCAGGGCCTTCATAGCCCGCCTGGGTATCGAGCCGCCGTTGGACACGCTGTGTCGTGCGGTAGGAGAGGCCCCTCAGCACCGTTCGGAGCGCGGGGGCTGCGGGGAAGCGCTGGGCCTGTGCAGACGTCGTCTCCAGCCGGGGCCCGATGGTCAGATAGGGGCGGGCGTCCAGGTAGATCTCGGGTGTGAGACCCTCAACAAGTTGCACCTCGGGAAGAGACCGGAAGAGCCCGTTCGCCTCCCGAAAACGGATCACCGCAGAAGCAGTCAGTGGATCTAACGCTGGGATCAGCGCCAACTCGGCAGCAGTCGCCGTGTTTACATCCAGCGGGTTTTCCGCCAGCTCGTCCAGCAACTCGATCAATTCCGTCGGGTCTCCGGTGAGGTCGTCTTCCAGGAGCGCCTCCAGACGTCCTGTTTCGCCCCCCGAGACCACCACCGTGTCCGAGGGGACGCCCGTGGAGTCGGTGGGCACCTGGGCCATGGCGCACGGCGCAAGGATCGCCAGCGCGACCCCGCCCCGTAGGACCCACCCTCGAGCTGGCGTTCCCATGGTCAAAACCCGACCTCCACGCCGAACGCTGGCGTCAGGCCGAGGGTCTCATGCTGCTCTACGGCAAGATCCACTCGCGCCGGGCCTGCGAGAACGCCCAGCCCAGCCGTGTAGCGAACGGGCTGCGTCGAGACGCCTACGCGCAGGGCCAACACATCAACAGGGCGAGCTTCGGCGCCCGCCCGCATAGACAATCCTCGGTCGAGGTCTTGAAGCGCATCCAGGACCAGCACCGCATGGTCCGATGGCGTGTACGCCAGCCCGACGGCGAGTGTGGGGACTGTCGAGACGGAACGCTGGAGATCCGTTTCTGCGCCCCGTCCGAGGCCAAGCAGGTTGCGTGCACTGAGGCCGAGGCGGAGCGCCGGGAGCAGGTCCCCCTGAACACCCGCGTCGAGGAGAACCGTGGAGGCCGATCCGAATCCCTCAGTGGATGCGCTTTCCACCCCGACCGCCAGCCCGACGTCGAGGGCCCGTACGCGGCTGAGGGCCAACGGCCGTGCAATTCCAGCCACCACACGGGTCTCCCGGTGGACGCTGCCTCCGAACGACCGCCCGCTCACAGCGAGCGTTCCGAAGGAGGTGGGCACCGCCGCGCTGGCGGCTCCCAAGCGCAGGTCTGCGAGTCCGAAGGCCTGACTGCCCTCCAGGGCGAGGCGGCGGTCGGCCAACGTGGCCCACGTGGCTGGATTGGCGACGCCCCAGGCCTCGCCTCCAAGCGCCACGCCAGCGCGTCCAAGCGCTAGGCGCCGGGCCCCGCCTTCTGCGAGCTGAGCGAGGGCCGGAGCCGCAGCCGCAAGCGTCAGCCCGAGGCAGAGCACTGCGCGTTGCAGGCCACGGCGCAGAGATAGGGGACGCATAAAGGACCAGGCGTCAACGTTCGGAGGGGCGCGAGGCTCTGTAGATTGGGCCTCGCCGGACGAACCAACTTACGGGCTGCGTCCGCGCGGATCTATCCGGTCTCTTGTCTGCTTTCCGTTTCGCTGTGCGTCGTCTGCTTCTTCTCGGGCTGATCCTTCTGTGTGCCACGTCGGTGCGGGCGCAAGAGCTGAACTGCGTCGTGACGCTTGATCGGTCCCGATTGCAGGGCAACGAATTCCAGTTTATGGACGAGCTGCGCCTTCAGGTGGAGCGGTACCTGAACGACCGGTTATGGACGGAGGATGCCTTCGACAACCGTGAGCGCATCGACTGCGCATTCCAGATCACCATTCTGTCGAACCCGGGGCAGAGCCTCTCCAACTTCTCTGCTGAAGTGGTGGTGCGCGCCAGCCGACCGATCTACGGCACCGGCCAGCGGACGCAGACCCTTCTCATCGGAGATCGGACGTGGGATTTTGGGTACACGCGTGGGCAGAATCTGGTCTTCGATCCCAATTCCTTCGATCCGCTCACGTCGGTGTTGGACTTCTACGCGATGCTCATCCTTGGCTACGACTACGATTCGTTCAGCGAGATGGGAGGGACGCCGTTTTTCGAGCAAGCACGCCTCACCGCCGAGTTGGGACGGGCGCGTTCTGCCCGAGGCTGGACCAGCGAAGTGGGGGATGACCGGTCTCGGTACACGCTCATCAGCGAAGTGCTGGACCCGGCATTTGCCCCACTCCGTCGGGCGCACTTCTCGTACCACTACTCCGTCTTGGATCACTTCGTCCAGGATCCTGAGGGGGCGTGGGAGGATGCCGTTGCCACGTTCACGGATCTCCACGAGCTGTACCAGCAGTTCAACCGCCGCCGTTACGCTACGGACGTGTTCTTCGCGACCAAGTTCGAAGAGATCGCGGAACTGATGGTGGATGCGCCCAATCGCAATGAAGCCTACGAGCTTCTCTCAGAAATGGACGCGGCGCACCAGAGCACGTACGATGTGCTTGTGAGTGGTCGATAACGTCCCGCAACAGCGAGGTGAACGCCACCTCGAGTGAGACGGCATGGCGTTGGTGTTGGGTCTGAGCACACCACGACGTACGCTCGGCCATGACTGCTGCATCCACTCCTCATGCTCTCCTAGGCGTCTCTGAGGCCGCTACGCAGGACGAGATCCGCAAGGCATATCGCAAGCTGGCGTTCACGCTCCACCCGGATCGGAACCCCGGGCCGGATGCTCGGGAGCGTTTCATCGAAGTCAAGGAGGCCTACGAGACGCTTCGCGAGGACACCGGGGACGATGCCTTTGATGTGGGGCAGATCGTGCAGCAGGCCGTCTTTGCAGCCTTCGAAGTGGAGCGTCGCCGGGGCAGCGTACGGGTAGGCAAGACGTGGCAGCAGATGCGTGTAGATCTAAAACGGTCTCCGGTGGCGGTGCTGATGGACAAGCTCTCCACGTGGCGATGTGCCGCTGGCGTTGCCCTCGGGCTGGCGCTGGCCGGATCGGCCCCGTTCGTTCTGCCGATTTCACTCGCGCGCTTCGAGCTGATGCCCAGCGCTCTGCTGGCGGCCATCGCCAGCGTGGTTGTCTTCGGGCTGGTGACGGTCGCGGCGATCATCCGGACTACCGAGTCCTCGGTGTGGGCAGTGGATCTCGGCTGGCGCGGTGTCCGCGACCTCCGTACAGGCGACATGCTGGCGTGGGCGGATATCACCGGCGCTGAGGAGGATTCCAATGGCACCCTTCACCTGCAGCTCACGCCCGCTGCGGTCCGGCGCCTCGCCTCGGCCACCTACGTCACCTCAGACCGCTACGCACTGGCGATAGACGGCGACGCTGCGGCGGTTCGCCAGCTCGTTGACGCTCACGCGAAGGGGTAGGCACCGCGAATTCGGCTAGGACAGAGCGGAATTCGAGCGACATGACGACGTGACATCCACAGGTGTGCCGCTGCGCGGACTCACTCTGGGGCCGTCGTCAAGGGCCGCTGATCCGGGAGGACTCTCGCGCGCGTAACGAGATCGCCTTCCACCAGCGCGTCGATCACCTTCTGGCCGCGGAGGACGCGCCCAAAGGCGGTGTAGCGCCCGTCGAGATGAGGCTGTGGGCTGTGGGTGACGAAGAACTGGACGCCTTCGGTGTCTTTGCCCGAACTCGCCATCCCGATGGTGCCGGTCTCATAGCGGATGCGCGTGAACTCGCTTCGGATGGGCGTCTCGGGTCCACCCCAGCCGTCACGGCGGAAGTAGTCCCCGCCCTGAGCCACGAAGTTGGACACCACCCGGTGGAAGGGCACGCCGTCGTAGAGGCCCCCTGCAGCCGTTCGGGTGATCATCTGGACCGTTTGCGGAGCCGCCTCAGAATCCATCTCGATCACCACGGTTCCTCTGGAGGTTTCGAGCGTCAGGCGGGGGTGCTCGCCTAGCTTTGCGAGGTGAGCCCAGTCGATGGATGTGGTGCCGCTCGTTGCGTCGTCGCCGGAGATCTCCACATCCACGCCATCGACCAGGCGCTCGTTGAGCGCATCCCGAGCCGCTCGGCGCAGGACGGGATGCTCGCCTTCCACGGTCACTCCGAGCAGAAAGTCGATGCTGGACCCATCGTGGATTTGACCAAGCGCTTGCAGAATGGCAGCCATCGGCTCCACATCAGCAGGGGATGTCATCTCGCGGTACACCTGCTTGAGGAGGGGACCCGCGCCGAGGTCCCAGAATGCGGAGTCTGCCAGTGCAGGAGCGGCCAGCGTTGTCGTCGCCAGATCGTTGCGACTCACGCCCGCGGCGAAGGCATCGAAATACCGCTGAGCCTGGGCAGGCTTGCTCTCATTCCAGCGAGACCGGAGGGCGCCAAGCGCCGTTGAGGCGACGATGGCCGTCTCATCCGCGGCCGCGGCGAACAGGAGGTCGAGCGAGGCGCTGTCGTCAGAGGTGCCAAGGGCGCGGAGCGCGGCGCGGCGGAGCAGCGCGGGCGCTTCCGGCGATGGCGCAGCCTGAGCGCGCACCAGATCGTCTCGCCCCGTTCGCGCCAGGATGGGAAGCAGTGCAGCTCGAACCGGGGCCGGGCGAGACCCTGCCACGACCGCTGCGGCTCGGTCGCTATCGGTCTGCGTCGGCGCGTCGAAGGTCGCCAGCGCGTTGGCGGCCGTCAGCGCAACGAGCGCGTGCGGATCGTTGGCGACGGTCGCGGCAAGCGCGTCCCGTACCGAGCTGGTGGACACAAACTCTTGCAGCGAGCGGGCAGCGTTGGACCGCGTCCGCCAGTCGTCGGCATTCCCGAGAGCGTCCACGAGGCGAGGGATGTCCTGTGGGCCCTCGAGTCGCCCAAGGGCCCGTGCGAGGTGCATCCGTGCCGGGTCGGCGTTCTCGAGCTGGTCGAGAGCGGCGCGCACTGCGTCGGCATGGGCAGCCCACGCGTTGGCGGGCACCCGGACGAACGCGTAGGCCGCGTTCTCACGCACCAATGCGCGTGGGGCCTGGAGTCGCCCCGCGAGCCACGCCCAGCCTGAGGGGAGCATCTGGTCGCGCTGAGCGAGGCGAGCGACGGCCAGAGCTCGGTCTGCCTCGCGCTGTGCGGGCAGCGGCATCCGAAGCAGGTCGCTCAGGTCTGCCTTGAGCCCCACCTTGCCAATGGCATCGATCAACTCGCGCTGGACGGTCGGCGAGGTCTCCGTGCGAAGCGCAGTCAGCAGGGCGACCCCGAGAGTGGTGTCCGCAGATTGGCCGAGTGCGAAGGCGGCATCCGCCCGCACGGCCGGCGCCGGATCTCCGAGGGCGACGCGAAGTGCCTCCACGGCAGAGGGAGCCTGCACGGACGCCAGCCCGAATGCAGCCCGCGCCCGCACCTGGGGATCCTCGTGGCTGAGGGCAATCGCCAGCCCGTCGGCATCGCGCCGGACCTGGAGATCGACCAGAGCCTGAAGGTCAGGGCTTAGCAGCAGGCCATCGGCCGGGCGCTCAAGAGCTGCTGCGGGCTCGCTCGATGCCGCGGAGGCGAACTGCGAGCTGGCGGGATTGGAGTGGCCGCAACCGACGAGGAGAATGGCAAGGGCGAGACAGGCGAGGCGCATCGGCAGAGGGGAGACGAGAAAAGCCCGGTTCGTCGAGTGTACGGCGAACCGGGCTTGAATCTTAGCGAGGCGATCTCGGCGTTGAGACGCCCCGTGCGCTGTACCGGGGACAGGATTCGAACCTGCAAGCCCTTTCGGACACCAGTTCCTAAAACTGGCGCGTAGACCGTTCCGCCACCCCGGCAGATTTCTTGCTTCCCCATGTCCGAGTTTGCTGGTGGCAATTGGGACAAAGGAAGCGAAGGTTCTCTAATCTAGCGTCAGAAGTGTTTCCGTTGATGTGATCAACGTGGAGTGTAAGTGGCTGCTCACGCCATGTTGAGATTCCGCACTCCGCGCATACATACTCGAGCCCGAGCTGGAGTAACCGGCTTCTCAGTTTACTGAGTTGGTATGTAGAACCCAGCTTGAAGACCTCCGAGTCAGGTAGTCGGTTGAATCGGGCTGACAAGGCTACAGAATCGGAGGTTTCTTGCGTAAGCCCTCTCGCCCACCCCTTCCCTAAGAAGTGGGACGTATCAATGGAGTACGCGCGGATTCGCTGTGTAATGTGGCGGTAATTGCCGCCAGTGCGCTTCAGCCCAAGTCTGTCGAGCACCTGTCCCATCGATCGACAGTCTGCAACGATCGGTGAGAGCACCTCCTGGGTGTATTTGGATCGACGAGCCATTCAGAACGCAGAAATAGAAATTGGGCATCGCACAGGATTCAAAGTTAGGCACGTCTGCTAATTTCGAGACTCGTTCGTGAATCGGAATATGTCCCGACGTCAGTAACGACGACCCGATTCGCCCACCCCTCCGCGATGTCCACTCCGTCCGTTCGTGTCCTCTTCGTCTCAATCGAGGAAGACAGTGCTGCGCTGGCGGAGAGCGTCCGGGACTCCGGGCTAGCGGCCGAGATCGACTGTGTGTCATCGGTTGCAGATGCCCTTGAGATCATTCAGAACGGGCTGGTCGACGTGTGCTTCGCTCCCTCGACGGCCGGGCCTGACGCCAGCGCATCGTTGACCCTCGCGCTGGCGCGAGTAGGCGCCTACGTACCGGTGATCGCCGTTGTGGATGAGCTGAGTGCAGGCTTCGAGGCCATTGCCGACGAGGGAGCCGCTGACTTCGTCGGGCGCAGCGATCTGAGTCCGCAGTCTGTAGGGCGTGCGCTGTTGGTGGCTGTCGCGCGGGCTGAGGCGGTCACACGGTTTCAGTCGGTCCAGGCAGACCGAGACGCGGTGCTGGTCGCGACGGGATCCGTGGTGGTCACCTTGAATGCGGAGGGACGGCTCGTAGACCTTCGGGCGTCGCCCTCGCTTCAGTCAGACTTCGGCGAAGCGGCCTCGGGAGCGCGGTTTGCTTCGCTGTTTTCGTCGGATGCTCGAGCTGGCGCTGTGGACGCCCTTCGCCAAGCACACGGCGGACGCGCTGGCCGGTTTATACAGATGCGCGCTCGCGCCGGGCGTCCGTTGATGCTTTACTGGACGGTGGCTCGAGCGGGGAGCGGGTTTCGTGCTGTGGGGGTGGACCGGAGCGAGGCCAGCCGCGAGGCCAGCCGCGAGGCGTATCGAGCCGATTTCTTCAGGGTGGTCCTCGAGACCATCCTCGATCAGGCCCCGATAACAGCGTTCGTTGTCGATGCAGAGGGAGCGTTCTTGCTCACCATGGGGCAGGAGATGGAAGGCCTGGGGATGCAAGGGGTCTCGTTCTTCGAGGCGTATCGGGACAAGCCTCGCATGATCGATAACGTACTTCGAGCCCTGGATGGAGAGGTGTTTACCGACATCCTGACTCTCAGCGGCGCGCGGCGCTTCGAGGCGCACTACACGCCGTTCTCTCTCGGCGTCAATGAAGCGTTTGGAGTGCTGTGCGTCACCACGGAGCTGACCGAACGGACGCTCCGGCCCGCCGAGCGGAGCCGACTGGAAGCGGTCCTTCGATTGTCCCAGGAGGCGGTGGTGATGGTGGACGGGGAAGGATCCCCGATCTTCCTCAGCCCTGCCTTGCGCGAGATCGTGGGCTACACCGCGCTGGGCTTGCGGACTGAAGGAGGCGTGGCGCGGTTGTTCGCGGATCCATCCCAGCGGGCTGAGATCGCACGGTCGGTGCGCGGTGGGGATCCGTGGTCCGGCCAAGCTGGGCTGCGAACCGCCTCTGGGCGCATCATGCTGTTCGGTATCGAGGCGCATCCCGTTTTCGATGCCGAAGGAATGCGAATCGGCGGCATCGCACGGCTCATCCCCGTCTGATCCACCCTGGTGGGTCAGTCCTGCGTGAGGACGCTGACCAGTTGTGGCGTGATGTCCAGGAGTGAGCTGGCGTCACCAAATCGGTCCGCATTGGGTCCCAGAGCGACGAAAGGGACAGGGTTGCGGGTATGGGTTTTCACCGACAGGTCCTCAAGGTTGCCGTGGTCGCTGGTCAGCACGAGCAAGTGGCGGGACCGGTCGAGTGCGTCGATGAGGTGACTCAGGAATCGGTCTAGGGAGGCCAAGACGGAGGCGGCCCGTTCGGGGTCCTGGCTGTGCCCGGCCTTGTCCGTCAGGTAGTATTCCACCAGCGTGAGGCGGTGTGCGTCAACGAGCTGGCGCACGCGCCGTGCCGATTCGGCTTCCTCGAACGGCACGAAAGTCCGGTCGATCACCCGCTGCCAGCCGACGCCCGTGAGGTCGGCTGGAATCGCCAGCCCAGCCTTGAGGTCTGCCGCTGTTCGGAGGCGGACGCCAGCAGAGTGCGCAGCGAGTGTGGTTGTGGTCCATCGCCCCCGGGCCTCTACGAATCGGAAGAAGCGGTCAGGGTAGGCATTGGCAAAGGCGAGCTGGTCGGCGGCGCAACCAGTCTCGACGAGTTGGGCGAAGATGCTGGATGCCTCCACATTCGGCCGGACCGTGGTTGGAGGGTACGGTCCGAAGTGACGACCATGGATCTGTGCGGCATTGAGACCTGTCAACAGTGCGGCCTGCCCGGTTCCACTCTGGGGCAATCCTTCCATGCCTAGTGTGGCATCGATAGGGCGGAAGACGTGGTCGGGCTGGCGAATCTCTGGGGTTTCGTTCGTCCATGTGTGCTCGCCAGCGAGACGGGCGAAGCCGGGCAAAGGCGTTGTGACGAACGGGTTCGAGGCGGAGGAAGCCCCCAGCCCGATGCCATCCACGAATACGAAAACGGCTCGGGTCACGAGGCGCCCGGCCAGAGTGTGGCCCACACCGCCTCGGGCGCAGCCGTGCCATCTGGGGACGCTACCGGACGTGCCGCCGCGTCGGCCCATGCGCTGGCACGTTGCTCGGGAGACCCGTCCGTAGCACCAACGACGCTCACGGCGCGGCCCAAGGCCGCTTGCACATGTGCGCGCTCGCGGTCGTCATGGTCGAAGGGGCCGTGCGTCATCGGGAACGGAGAGAGCAGCAGGCCGCCGCCGCGCGTGAGGGCGGTCGCTGCCGGGCGGAGGCTGGTCTCGAGTTTCGCCAGCCCGCAGTTGAGCACTGCCACCGCGCCCCGGTTGGCACCGAGGGACAGCTTCTGCAAGGCAACGTCGAAGCCGCTCTGCGCACCCACTACCAGGCCCGCGCCCATCGCCAGCGCGTGGCGTGCGAGCGCCTGGGACGCCTCGAACGCATCCGGCGAAAGGGGAGGGCGGCCCAGGCAGGCAAGCGCAGGGCGGGCCAGTGCATCGAGGTGACCGTAGGCATAGAGCACGACGGGGCGGTCCGAGCGGTCGAGGTCGTTGAGACCGCTGGGCCAGGCCTCGCTGCTCGGAGCGATCGGGTGAATGCCACGCTGCCGGAGAGTATCCACGGTCCCTCGAGCTGGCGTGAGGTGGTCCGTGTCGAAGCCGTCGCTCAGGATCACGTCGAGGAGATGGTCTACGCGCGGGGTCCCTTTGAGCCGAAGACGGACCTGCTCGCGCGGCGTGGCGCGAAGCGCGTCCCAGGTCGGGAAGCGATCCAGAAGGCGGTGTGCAGTGGTCTGGCCAAGGCCATCCACCGACAGCAGCGCGAGGGCGAAACCAGCAGACATGAGGGCGGGAAGGAACGCGCACGTTACGAATGGGACTGCTAGACGGGGCCGAATCTGGCGTGCGGTGGCCTACAAAGGAGCAGACGGGTGATTTCAGTGCGGCACCTCCTTTGCATCTATGCGCGCACGCGCTCATCCTGTCTATGGCCACCACACTCCGCCTTCTGTTTCTTGCTGATCCTGCCGCAGCTGCAAGAGCTGTAGGACTGATCGAACAGCAAACGCCTGTTGACGCGTCTCTCGCAGCCAGCAGTGGCGTGTTTCACACGGCCCTCCGCGACGAGCGCTGGGATGGGGTTCTCGTAGTTCCTGGTGGGCCGGTGGCGGATGCTGAGATCGCTCGCATCTACGCTGAGGCCGCTGCATCCCCACCGCTGATGGTGGTTGGGCGGAGCGTGCCAGGTGTGCTTCAACACGCGGGCGCGAGCGCAGTGGCCCTGAGTGCTCTGGGGGCCCTCGCCGCGTTGCTTCAGACGGTTGCGTTCGGTCGCATCCCGACCATCCGGATGCCGTCTGTGGCTCCCGCATCGCCACCACCGGCTCCCGCATCCCCAGCCTCTCCGCCAGCTCGAGCTGCGGGGGGGGCTCCTCAGACCCTGCCTGTCGACATCGTCGTGCCCTCGGCGACGGTCCACCAAGAGGCCGTGGCTACCGACATGTCCACTGGTGAGACCGTGAGCCTTGCTGGAGGCGACGACATCGAGGCCCTAGCGGAGCATCTGCCCATCGGTGTGTACCGGACCACGCCCGATGGCCGCGTCCTGTACGCCAACCCAGCACTCGCTCGCATTCTCGGCGTCACCGATGTAGAGGATGTCTCCAACCTCGATGTGCGCTGGGACCTCGGCTATCCTCGGGACGCGTTCGAGGCGCAAATCCGCCAGACAGGAAACGTGCGCAATCTGGTTGTGCAGTGGACGCACCCTTCGGGCCAAACGGTCTTCACGAGGGAAAATGCACGCATTGTGCGGAGTGGTCGGGGCCGTGCCCTGTACTACGAGGGCACGATGGAGGACGTGACCGACGAGATCGAAGCCGTTGAGCGGGATCGCCTGCGGACCCGTCAGTTCTCTGCGGTTCTGGATTTCTACACATCCGCCGATGAGGCTACCACCACAGCGGACCTGCATCAGGACGCCGTCGCCGCATTCCAGACGGCATTCGAGGCCGACTGGGCCCTGATTATTCGGCCCTTCAAAGGGCGCAACCGAATTGTGGCATCGCAGGGCCTGCCCGACGGCGTAGCCTCGGCCGTTGAGGCGGATGAGGTGTTCGCCAGCTCGCCAATCGTCACCCGCACTACCCTCGTACGGAGTGCAGAGACATCGCGAGCGCTCCCGGAGTCGCTGCAAGCGATTCTGGTGGATGCTGGCCTGATCTCTTTCGGCTGCTTTCCGCTTCTTCATGAGGACGGTCCGTTGGGTTCCATTCTCGTTGGATTCCGGACCCCTCACACATTCTCAGATGAGGAGGTCCAGGGCGGCGAACTCCTTGCGTGGAACCTGGCCGGACACCTCGCCCGGCGCGTGGCGGAGCGATCCCTCATCCATAGTGAGACGACGCTCCAGTTCGTGACACAGCACACAGGGCACGTCGGATACCGTCGTCACGAGTCCGGCGCGTTCGAGTATCTCAGCCCGGTCATCGAGTCGTTGACAGGGTATTCGGCCGAGGAGCTGATCGCCATGGGTGGATGGGATGCCCTGGTGGACGACAGTGCCTCAGACGACGAGAACAGGGGCGCGAACGAGGTGCCTCGCGAAGAGGAGGACCGGCACATCTCTCTGCTCCGGATTCAAACGCGCTCTGGCGAGATCCGATGGATAGAGGACCGCTCCAGTACGTGGCGTGCTGCGGACGGCCAGTCGCTAGGCGTGGTTGGCGTGCTGCACGATGTGACCGAGCGCAAGCGCCGAGATGACATCCTGGCTGTCGAGACCGAACGTGCGGTGGCCCGTCAGGCGACCCTCGTCGAGTTGGCGACTGTGGGGGCAGGCGTTCAGCTCACCGAACTGGTGATGCAGCGCGCCGTGGAGCAGGCGTGTCTGGCCACCGGGACCGAGCAGGCGTCGATCTGGCTCCGGGACGACACGCACATTGCCTGCCAAGCGATCTGCCCGGCCGCCAACGAGCTGCCCCGATATCGCGTTGAAGCGTTCGATGCGGTGGTGCATGGCATGGCTGGGCAACGCGCGCTCGCCCTTGCAGATGTCCACGCCGATGAGCGTGCACACGAGCTGGGCCTGACCGCGTTCGCCAGCTCGATTGGGGCCTCCGGGCTTCTCGTTGCTCCCATTCGGAAGGGCGGAGAGGTGCCGGGGGGGCTGATCTTACACCGGAGAGCGGGGGCGTCTCAGAACACGGAGCCGTGGTCAGAGGCCGACATTGCGTTCGCGGCAGCGGTGGCAGACGCGCTGGCGCTCATGCTCGAGCGCGACGAGCGATCCGAGGCGCAGCGTGCACTGGCGGCATCGGAGGCGCGCTACCGGACGCTGTCCGAGCTGACGAGCGATTATGCGTTTGCCGTGGTTGCAGATGAGACCGGGCACGGGCCCATTGCGTGGGCGACGGATGCGTTCGAGCGCATCTCTGGCTACACCCCAGACGAGATTGGAACGACGCACGGGCTGGCGGACATCCTGCACCCCGAATCGCTTCAGTCGGTGTGCGACGCTTTCGCTACCCTCTCCGACAGCGAGGGCATCGATTTCGAAGCCCGAATCATGACCCGAGAGGAGGAGGTGCGCTGGGTCCATCACCGTGCTCGAGTGAGCGCAGATGGGCAGGGCCTCGTGTACCACAGTGGCGAGGACATCACCGAACGGAAGCGGTTCGAAGCCGAGCTGGTGGAGGCTCGCGAACGCGCGGAGGCGATGGGCCGCCTGAAAAGCGCTTTCCTCGCCAACATGAGCCATGAGATCCGGACGCCGCTGACCAGCATCCTTGGCTACTCAGACCTACTCCTCGATGAACTGGAAGCGGACCAGCACGACCTGGTCCTCCACATCGCGCGCAGTGGCGTGCGGCTGCTCGATACACTCAACTCGGTTCTCGACCTCGCTCGTCTTGAAGCCGATGGCGTAGAGCTTCAGGTGCGGCCGCTTACCGTGGCCGACCATGTGCTCTCGGCCATCGAACCCTACCAGGTGGAGGCGCAACAGGCCGGGTTGGGCTTCCATGTGGATACCGACCCGACCATCCAGGCGGAGCTGGATCCGGCGTGCTTCCAGCGCATCGTGACCAACCTGGTCGGCAACGCTGTCAAGTTCACGGAAGCTGGCGGTATCGCCGTACAGGTGGACGCTGACGAGACCCACGTGCATCTCCACGTTCGGGATACAGGCGTGGGGATGGACGAGGCGTTTCTCGAAAACCTGTTCACGGATTTCCAGCAAGAGTCGTTCGGCCACAACCGGAGCTATGAAGGAACCGGCTTGGGGATGAGCATCACCAAGCGCTACGTCGATCTGCTGGGCGGGACCATCGGGGTGGAGACGCAGAAAGGGGTCGGTACGTCGTTCGTCGTTTCGTTTCCACTCATCGCGCCTACAGAACGCCCTGCGCCTTCGCCAGCTCGTCGGCTGGTTGCCATGGGGCTTGGCGATGGTGCGACCACAGAGATGGCAGAAAGCTCTGAAATTCGCCTCGAGGAGACGTTTTTACAGGGTGTGACGCCTGCCGTACAGGGCGTATCCGAAGCCGATTCGCTGGCCGAGAGAGGGCCGACGGCCCCCCTGGCAGCAGCTTCTCATTCGTCCGGCCAACCAGCGGACTCCCCCTCGGGCAATTCTGGCCTGGGTTTTGAGAGCCCGTCCGCGTCTGTCCCACCCGCGATCACTGCGTTCGCGTCTCCCTCCTCGGGTTCGCCCGGGAGTTCCGACCTCCCGGTCTCACACGATCCGTCACTCCCGACTGACATGTTTTTCAACCGCCCCGCCAACTCGCCGGATGCCGCTGACGTGCCAGGTGAAGCCCCCACGTCCGCTCCGGAGGCGGATGCTCCCACTACGCAGCCTGCGGAGCCGCAGATGATCGTTCGAGGCCCAGGAAGCGCCCCAGAGGCTCCTGCGCCTCCTCCCGCGTGGCCCACGGCACCCACCAGTGCACCTTCGGCACCGGCGCCACCGCCAGCGTGGCCCACGGCCCCGTCCGCTCCGGCCGCTGCAGCGACGCCCGCACCGGCTCCTCCGTCGGCAGCGCCCGCCAGCCCGGCACCGTCTGCTGGTACAACGGCTGAGCCTGGGACTCCCGTGCAGACAGCTCCGGCTCCTGCCGATGACAAGCCGTCGCTTCTGGTGGTGGAGGACAACGATGACACCCGGATGCTGCTGGACCGCATCCTCCGCTCGGCCTACTCCGTCACAGCTGTAGGCGATGCCCGCTCTGCGCTGATCGAGATGAACCGCAACCAGTTTGTCGGGCTGGTGCTGGACATCAACCTCGGCGGCAAAGAGACGGGGGCCGATATCCTCCGCATCGCTCGAACGCTTGACGGCTACACGGATGTGTTCGCCATCGCTCTGACGGCCTATGCACTCCCCGGTGACCGCGAGCGCCTGCTCGAAGCCGGGTTCAACGAGTACATCTCAAAACCCTTCACGCGTCACTCGCTCATGGAGGCTCTTAAAGTCGGGCTGGCGACGTAGCCTCCGCCTGTCCGCACGGACCACAGGTGCGTGTGCTGGGACGACGGAGCCCTCTACGGAGGCCCTCCTCGCTCCCGGTGCACGCATCGCTCGTTTGTGAGGTCGTGTATACTCGGGGGAGCCTCCCCCGGACTCCATGCTTCCTGCTCCCATCGCTCGGCTCCTGGCGCGCTTCTCGTCCGATCCGGATGAAGAGCCTCTGCCGCACGAGGGAGGCCACGGAACGGCGCTCGTGTTGACAGGAGGAGGGGCACGGGGCGCCTACCAGGCTGGTGTCCTGAGCGGGCTGGCGAAGCTGTCCCCGTCGTTTCAACCCGACATCCTGACCGGCGTCTCGGCGGGCGCGCTGAACGCGGCTTTTCTGGCGGGGCGGTCGGACCTCGCGTTTGGGCAGGCCACCCGCGCGCTGGTGGATGTGTGGAAGGCGCTGCGGACAGAGCACGTCTTTCGCCTGGACCGACCTGGGGTCATGGGCAGCCTGACCCGGTTTGTTCGCCAGCCCGATGATCTCGATCCGCCAGCCGAAGGCGGCTTGCTCGACACCACCCCCCTGGCGGAGTTCGTGGAACGCCATCTGGGACCCGTCGGCGAGCCGATCCATTCGATCGATGAAGCCATTCGGAACGGCCATCTCGGCGCGTTTGCGATCACGACCACCTCGTACACCACCGGGCAGTCGATCACATGGGTGCAGCGCGACGGAGACGGGGAGGAGCCTGTGGAGTCCTGGGACCGACCCATGCGCCGAGCCATCCGCACGCGCGTTCGCCCAGAACACGTGCTGGGGTCGTCGGCCCTGCCATTTTTCTTCCCGGCTGTTCGGATCGCGGACGGCACGCCCGGAGGGGGCTGGCATGGCGATGGGGGCATCCGCCTCACGGCGCCGCTCTCGCCTGCGCTCCATCTCGGTGCCGACCGCATCATTGCAGTCAACACACGGCACCCGTCGTCGAGGCGAGAAGCGGATACTCCGGACATTCCGGCTTATCCGCCCCCGGGGCAAATCCTGGGCGTGCTGATGAATGCGGTCTTTCTGGACGTGCTGGACCGGGACGCGCAGACGTTGGGGCGCATCAACGCCCTGCTGGAGGCGATCCCGAAGGAACGTCGCAACGGGCATCGTCCCGTCGATCTGCTCGTCATCCGCCCGTCGAAGGACCTCGCCAAGCTGGCAGCGGAATACGACCCGAAGCTGCCGCCGTCAATGCGCCTGTTCGCTGGCGGGGACACGAAGCCCAACTGGATGTCGATGGTTCTGTTCGACGAGGATTACATGCAGCGCCTGATTGACATCGGCGAGGCCGACGTGGAGGCGCGGGCAGACGAGATTCGGGAGTTCCTGGGAGAGCCGGTTCTGGACACGGAGCCCGGAGAGGGCATCGTCAGCTCGACGCAGTAAGAGCCCCCCAGGATGCGGGTGCGTCGAGCTGGTGACGCTGCGACCCGCTCGGGTTCAAGCAGCCTCCCGCTTATGCAGCCTCGCTCGGCTGTGCGATGAACGGATAGACCTTCTCCAAGTCCAGCGCTTGCCACGGCTGTCCATCCACCCACACCGGGCGACCGTGTGCCTCGGCATACTCGACAACGCGGTGGGCCAGGGCCGTGTACTGCGGGAACGTGTGAGGGACATGCAGGCGGACCCACGAGCCGTGTGTGCGGCCCACCAGCTTCAATCCATCGGACTCAATCTCAACCTGGTGCACATCCGGCCAGGCCAGCGCCCGAGAGCGTCGTCCGGTGTCAAAGCCGAGAGCTTGATGCACCGAGACATCGAAGCGCCACAGCTTGCTGTGGATCTGGTTCAGCCGGAGAATCAGCCAGAGGCCATGCATCGCCATCCCGACGGCGCAGGCTACAGCGAGCGCAAGGCCTCCCTCGGGCAGGACGAACATGGCGACCGGAGCTATGGTGATCAACACACCGCTTACCAGTGCGAAGATCCACACGACGCGCGTCGCTCTCCGCCGAGCGCGGAGGAGAACGCCTTTGGCGTCATACACCTCGAACCATTCTGCCATCGTGGACTCTGTCTTTGAAACCGCTTCCGAAGACCCCTACGCCAGCACGCGGCGCATGGATCTGTGAAAATGGCAGGGCTTTGATTTCTGCCCCGCGACGGCTCTGGTGACCAGAACCCGTTAGCCTCCGAAGAGCCGGGTCAACACATCGAGGACATGGTGGAGGCCTGAGTCATCCACGTCGCGGTGCAAGGTGGCGCGGACGATGGATGGGCCGAAGGGCACCATGCGCACGCCCTCGGCCTCGAGCTGGCGAAGAACCTCTGCAGCGGTCGCCGTGAGTGTCTTGAACAGGACGATGTTGGTATCGGGCTCGGCCACCAGCTCGAAGGCTGGCAGGGCCTCGACGGCGGCAGCGAGCTGGCGGGCACGGGCATGGTCGGCCCGGAGCATGGCATGGTCGTCGGCCTCGTAGTCGTCCAGCGCGACCAGAGCGGCGGCAGCCAGGATCCCCGCCTGCCGCATCCCGCCCCCGAGCAGCTTCCGAGCGCGGCGTGCGAGCCGGATGTGCTCAGACGATCCCGCCAGCACGGAGCCGACCGGCGCGCCGAGTCCCTTCGACAGGCACACGTTGACGGTGTCGAACGGCGCCGCCAGCTCGGCGACGGACGTGCTCAGGGCGACAGCGGCGTTCCAGAGCCGGGCGCCGTCGAGATGGAGCGCCAGCCTGTGGGCCCGCGCTGCGTCCGCGACGGGTTGGACGGCATCGAGGGGCACCGCCACACCTCCGGCCTTGTTGACCGTGTTCTCCATGCACACCAGTGCGGTGGTCGCCTCCCAGTCGTGCGCGCCCTGGACCACCGCCTCTACGTCCTCAGGCACCAGCACGCCATCGAGGCCACCGACGGGCCGAAGCTGCACGCCCCAGAGCGCCGCCGGGGCCGCGGCCTCGTAGTGGTAGATGTGGCTGCGTTCGGGCACCACCACTTCATCGCCAGCTCGAGTGTGGACCCGCAGGGCGATCTGGTTGCCCATGACCCCGCTCGGCACGAACACGGCGGCTTCTTTCCCGAGCAAGGCGGCGGCCCGTGCCTCGAGCTGGTGAACGGTGGGGTCTTCGCCGAACACGTCGTCGCCGACCTCAGCCTCGACGAGGGCGCGGCGCATGGCCGGGGTGGGGCGGGTGACGGTGTCGGAGCGGAGGTCTACGGTCATGGCTCCAAGATCCGATGCGGCCTCGTCTCGTGCCCAGTATCTACCTTGTTGGGTCATCTACACTGTTTTCTCGGGAGCGACCTGCTATGATGACCGAGCGGAGCGAGTCGTAGGATCTCTGCCAAGCACAGCGCCAACTCGAGCTGGGGAACCGTCGTTCAATCCTGAGATCCTTTGCCAGCTCGAGCCATGGCATAAACACAAATGGAGAAGCAAACCTCAGTCTTCCTTGCATTCGAAGGTTTCGGTAGCGATCCAACCGTCGTTACAGAGATGGTTGGTGTCGAGCCAACCCTGTCATATGGCGAGGGGGAAGTCGTTCAACGAGCTGGCCGTGACTTCACCGCCCCACGTGCATCGTGGATACTCCGCAGCCCCCTAGAAAAGGCTGCCGCCCAGGAGGATCTCATTGACGCGTTGCTCGATGTACTCGAACCCCATGCGGATGGTGTTCGCAAAGCAACTGAACTGTACGTGGGAGGAATCGTGGTTGGACGCACCTCCGATGATCATCACTGGGGGTATCACCTGACGCGGAGAGCTGTTCAGCGAATAGCAGCCCTAAATCTGGCAGTGGATACAGACATCTACCTGTGGGCCAATGCGCGTTAATCGATTCGAGCTGGCGACTCACGCGCCCACGATTCCCGGAAACGCCAGCACGAGCGCCAGCGCGACGAGCTGGATGATCACGAACGGGATGGCCCCTCGATAGATCTGCGTCGTCTTGATCTCGGGCGGCGCCACGCCGCGTAGGTAGAACAACGAGAACCCGAACGGCGGCGTCAGGAACGAGGTCTGGAGGTTCATGCCGAGGATGACGCCGAACCACACGAGATCGATGCCGAGCGCGGCGGCGGCGGGCGCCAGCAGGGGCACCACAATGAACGCGATCTCGAAGAAGTCGATCACGAAACCGAGCGCGAACACGAACAGGTTGGCGACGATCAGGAATCCGATGAGCCCGCCGGGTAGGCCCGTCAGCATCTCCTCAATCCACACGTCGCCATAGAGCCCCCGGAACACCAATGCGAAGGCTGTCGAGCCGACGAGGAGGATGAGCACCATCGTCGTCAACCTGGCCGTGGTCTCGGCGGACTTAAAGACGACCTCCATTGAGAGGCGGCCCCGGATGGCGGTCAGGATGAGCGCACCCACGGATCCCAGCGCACCCGCTTCGGTCGGCGTGGCGATGCCCGCGAAGATGCTGCCCAGCACGACCAGGATGAGCACCAGCGGTGGCATCAGCGCCGTCAGCACGCGCCACGCGACGGCGCCGCCGGAGTCGCCAATGGCACCTTCCGGGAGGGCG
>JBCBZH010000082.1:0-14974 GCA_039815415.1 Bacteroidota bacterium | reverse complement strand
GCGGCATGGGCGGAGGTGTGGGTGGCTGCGGGCGACCGCTTGGCCGACGTGGAAGCCCTTGTGCGTGAAGTGACGGACGCCCCCGCCAGCACGGAGCCATGGACATGCTCATCGTGCGGCGAGACCGTTGAGGGCACCTTCGGCACCTGCTGGTCCTGCGGCGCCGATGCGCCCGACGTCAGCTCGAGCTGACGCGTCTCGCTTCAGCTACGCGTTGTACGCAAACTCCCATGGATGTCATCCTGAACGTGATTCAGGATCTCCAAACGGCATCCTCAGGCTGATTGAGATCCCGGATCGGAGTCCGGGATGACCGCTTCTTTGGGTTTCCGTACACCCCCTAGCCCTCAGTCCTCGAGCTGGCGAAATCCGACGCCAGAAGCCCGAACATCGCGCTGTCCTTCCACGTCTCGAAGACCCACCAGCGTTCGCGGAAGGTCCCCTCGCGCTGAAACCCGATCCGCTCCAGAAGCCGTATCGACCCCTCGTTTGCAGGATCCACGTCGGCCTCGACGCGGTGTAGGCCCATCGGTCCGAAACCGAATGTCAGCACGGTACGAACCGCCTCGCTCGCCAACCCGACGCCCTGGCGACTCGGGTGCAGAATGAACCCGATCTCCGCGTGGCGATTGTCACGGTCCCAGGAGGTCAGGGTCACCGTTCCAATGAGCCGATCGGTCTCCCGGTCTGCGATGCCCCACTGGAACAGGCTCCGATCTCGCCATCCTGCGTCGATGTCGGCAAGGTAGGCGCGGGCAGCCTCGAGGTCTGCGAGCGGGCCGTGACTCCAGTAGCGCAGGGCCTGAGGATCCCCGAAGACGGCCAGGATGTCGGGCGCATCAGGATCACGAGGGTGGCGGAGGCGCAATCGGGCCCCATCAACAGTGGGAAGTCCGTGGGCGAAAGGATCGGGCATGGCTGATTTTACGCCGCTCTCCACCCTCTCCGCTCCGGAGATCGGTATCGTACCCGCTCGCCAGCTCGACGTCCGTGGCCGACTCCACCGAACACACCCTCAAGTCCAACTTCCTGCTCGACATCGTCACGAAGGACGTAGAGCAAGACACGCACGGCGGGCGCGTGGTGACGCGCTTCCCGCCCGAGCCCAACGGCTACCCGCACATCGGCCACGCCCAGTCGATTTGCCTCAACTTCGGGCTGGCGGCCCCGTTTGGCGGCATCACCCGCCTCCGCTACGACGATACCAACCCGGAGACCGAGAACCCGGAGTTCGTGGCCGCTCTCGAGGACGCCGTCCGCTGGCTCGGCTTCGAGCCCTTCGAGATCCGCTTCGCGTCGGACTACTTCGAGCAGTTCTACGCCTGGGCCGTCGATCTGGTGCGGCGCGGGCTGGCGTACGTGGATAGCCAGACTGAGGAGGAGATCCGAGAAGGCCGGGGCACCGTTATGGAGCCTGGGACCCCCTCGCCGTTTCGCAGCCGCCCTGTGGAAGAATCTCTCGAGCTGCTGGATGAGATGCGGCGCGGCGAGCACCCCGACGGAAGCCACGTGCTGCGCGCAAAGGTGGACACGGAGCACGGCCCGATGGCACACACGAACATGAAGCTGCGGGACCCCATCATGTACCGCATCCGCCGCAACGCCCACCACTATCGGCGCGGCAACGAGTGGTCCATCTACCCGCTCTACGACTGGGCCCACGGTCAGGGCGACGCCATCGAGGGCGTGACCCACTCCATCTGCACGCTCGAGTTCGACGTTAACCGGCCGCTCTACGATTGGTACCTCGACGCTATCGGCGTGCCAGAGCCGCGCAACCATCAGTTCGAGTTTGCCCGCTTCAACCTCGATCACACCATCACGAGCAAGCGCAAGCTCCGCCAGCTCGTCGAGGAGGGCCACGTCCGTGGCTGGGATGACCCCCGGATGCCCACCATCGCAGCGATGCGGCGGCGCGGCATCCGCCCCGAATCCATCCGGTCGTTCTTCAACGCCCTGGGCGTGACGAAGGTGAACGGAAGCGTCGAGCTGCAGCAGTTCGAGTACGCGATCCGTGAGGACCTGAACGGCATCGCCCCGCGCGTGCTCGCTGTCACGGATCCGATTCCGGTGACGCTGGAGAACGTAACCGAAACGACGTGGGTGGACGCTTCCCTCTGGCCGCACGACGTGCCCCCACCCGATGGGGCTCCCCTCACGCGCCGCCTCCCACTCGGATCGAAACTCTGGATCGAGCGCGATGATTTTTCCACCGACCCACCGAAGGGCTGGCGACGCCTTTCGCCCGGCGGCGAGGTGCGCCTGCGGCACGGCTTCGTGATCGAATGCACAGGCGTCGAAACGGACGCGTCCGGTGCCGTCATCGGGCTGACAGCGCGGGCCGATCTGCCGTCGCTCGGCGGTCAGCCCTCGCCCAAGCCAGACCGCAAAGGCCGCATGGGCGTCATTCACTGGGTGGATGCCGAGCACGGACTGCCAGCGACGTTCCGTCTCTACGACCGCCTCTACACCGATCCACAGCCCGGCGCGCTGGACGATCACCTGAGCGCCCTCAACCCCGAGTCGCTCGTCGAGACCAAGGGATGGGTAGAGCCGAGCGTCGCCAACGATGCGCCGGATAAGCGTTACCAGTTCGAGCGGACGGGCTACTTTTGGCGGGACCCGGAGGACAACACGCCCGATGTGCTGGTGTTCAACCGAATCGTCGCGCTACAGGATCGCTGGGCAAAACAAACGGTCGATGTGCCTCCCGCCATCTCGACACCAAAGGCTGCCAAACCGGAGCAGCAGCCCGATGCGGGACCGCGCGACCCGGCCTCTGCCCTCTCCGATGCCGAGCGCGAGACCTACAACGCTCTGGTCTCTCGCGGCGTGGGCGAGGAAGAGGCCGCTGTCCTGGCTGCCGACGCCGAGCTGGCAACGCTGTTCGAGGCCGTGGCATCTGCTGGCGCTGACCCTCGCGACGCGGCCATCCTGCTGGTCCACGACGTGCGCCGCGCCCTCGGGGATGCGGACCTCGCCAGCTCGAAGGCGGAAGCTTCAGAACTTGCCAAGGTACTCGAACTGATTGACGATAAAATGTTGACACGCAACGGTGCCACGGAGCTAGCTTCAGCTCTCGTCACCGATGGCGGAACTGCCGAAGCAGTCATGACCGACCGTGGCCTCACTGCTGTCCGCGACGCCGACGCACTGGCGCCCGCCGTGGATGCCGCCCTCGCAGAGAACCCGGACGAGGTGGCGCGCTATCGAGCTGGCGAGAAACGCCTGATGGGCTTCTTCATGGGCCAGGCCATGCGCCGGGCGGGCAAGGGCGCTGCACCGAAGCAGGTGCAGGCACTATTGCGTGAGAGGCTGGCTATGCAGGTCTGACTCACCCGACCAGATTGGCTGAATGCAATTCTGGTTTGGTGTACACCGCAAGGTCTTGTCTAATGACGATGTCCGTCGGACGTTGCGTTGGAGCGCACGTTTCTGTACGTGCGCTCCACGTCCTGCAGTGGATTGGATCTGGATCAGAGCCATTTCATCCTCTTCGCCATGGTTCGCGCCTTTCTTACCATTCTCATTGCTCTCTCTGGAAGCAGCGCGGCGCAAGAACTGGATTGGGAACCTGCCGGTGGCCCGATGTCACGAGCAATCTTCCTAGATGATGTTGGCGAGGGAGTCGTGATCGCGTGGAGCGGCGGAAGCTTGTGGCGCTCGACAGACGGCGGTAGCTCGTGGTCTAGCGCCTACGCTGAGAACTTGATCGCTGGGCCCCGTCAATTCGTCCGATCAGAAAGCGGAGCGATTCTCGCGTACGGGCACGGCAACTACATGTACCGCTCTGGCGACAACGGCGTCACGTGGCAGACTTTCAAGCCCACGGGTACATCGACAAGCCAATTTGCAGATATCATCGCACTTCCGGATCGGCTACTTAGCCTTCGCATCGACGGCGCGCTACATGCATCGTACAACGATGGCCGAACGTGGAGTCACGTCGCAACTCTGGACATTGAGTACGGACTTCTTGCAAGTGGGCCCAGAGAAGTTCTCTGGGCAGCAGGACGGAACGGGACATTCCGAAGCTATGATTTCGGCCTGACATGGGAGGCCCTTCCTGTTACCTCAGCTAGCGGTTTGAATCGTACTGTTGAAGCCATTTCAGCAACGGCAACAGCAACCTATGCTATTGCCGGGTCTCGGCTCTATGTACTCACTGAGGGACCCAACGAAGCTCCCCGATGGGAGAACCTAGCCTACGCGAATGGCCGGGGGCTTTCTGTGGCAGATGCGGGACGAACAGTATTGATTGGCAACAGATGGGGTTCGATAGCGAGATCACTCGACGGAGGCAACACATGGGAAGAGATCCAGTTTGGGAATGACTCGATTGACACTATCCTGCGATTAGAGGCGGGCACCTATCTAGCCAACGTGCGCGACCAGGGCGTGTGGAGGAGTGACGACTATGGGGCAACTTGGAACCGTACGGGAGTACCAAGCTGCGATGTAACGAACATCTACTCAGTCAATGACGGAGCTGTGACACGTTTGTGGACGGGATGTAGAGATGGCGGGGGGTACTTTGAGTCCCGTGATAGTGGAGTACTCTGGAAGCATCAGGCGTCTCATCCTGCAACAATCACGCAAGCCATTGCAACCACAAACGAGGGCACGCTATTCCTGATCTCCGGACCGGGCTTAACTGGGGTCTTTCGCTCCATTGACGACGGCCTCTCGTGGGAGAAGTTGTTCGAAGGTCGAAATGCCACGTTCGTGCCTGGACCAGGGCCTGTATTCTACGTTGTGTTTCCAGATCGTTTGTACCGAACGACAGATGAGGGCGAAACATGGGATGAGCGCAGACTTCCTGGACACCACTATGCTGTTACTACAATGCCATCTGGGCGACTGATCGTAACAGTCGGTGGCCCCAACGTCTACTACTCGGACGATGGTGGAATCTCGTGGGAGCCAGCCCGCAAGCCCCCTCCGGTTGGGAACCTAGAAGTTCTTGCTGTGGACCAGGATGGGACGCTCTACGCACCATCTTATTTCTATGGTATATATCGTTCCACAGACGGTGGAGAGACTTGGGGTAAGACTGGATACGAGGGTCAATTCAGGTATGGTGATGGACCCTTCGCTGCCGGCGAGGGAGGTGTTGCTGTCCTCGCAGAAGAGAATCGAGTCTATTACACTCTGGATGGAGGCGAAACATGGTTGGGTGGTGGAGATGTCTTTCCACACGAGTATGGTCCATACGTCAAACTGACATCGTTATTTGTCTCGCCGCTTGGGCGAGTAGTCGCTGGCACTAGCGGGATGGGGGTGTACACAGCATGGCTACCAAACAATGGTGCCCTGGATGAGCCCCCACCTGCTAAGGAGTCCCCATACTTGTATGTCAGCCCAAACCCGGCACATGATCGGGCAGTAGCCACGATTGCCACGAATGACGAACGGACTGTGAACGTGACTGTTCTGAACGCGATTGGCCAGATCGTGATGACTATCCATGAGGGTTTGCTCGCTCCCGGCGATCATTCGTTTGAGATCGACTGCTCAGAATTCTTGAGCGGTATCTATCTCGTCCGAGTTGACGGCGATGGACTCTCTCTTTCTCGCTCCCTCACGATCGTGCAGTAGGAATCTGTTCATACTATCAGAGCTCACCCGCCGACGGGCCGCCCACGGTGCTCTTCCACCAGCTCGATGGTGTGATCGAGTAGCTCTGGGCCACCGGGAGGTCCGTGCGAGGGCACGACCACATCGACCCGCCCGTGGTACCGATCTCGCACACGCGTGACAGACTCTGCCCACTGGCGGATGTCGGCATCAGCAATATTTCCGAGAGAGCCGGACTCACCAGGCCGAACGAGACATCCCGTGTAGAGCACCCGAGCGCTCGGCACGTACACCACGACGTTGTCCAGCGTATGCCCGGGTCCTCCATAAAACACCTCGATCTGGTGATCGCCGTAGCTGAGGCTCCACACGTTGCCCTCCGCTAGCAGCGAGTCCGGGCCGCCCCACCCTCCCGACTTCATCAGGTCTGCCGTCATCGGGCTGGCGTACGCGGGGATGCCTGCTTCTCGAAGCGCCCAGATGCCTTCAACGCTGTCTGCATGGTGATGCGAGAACACGGCGCGGCGCACGGTCGCACCGGATGCCCGCTTCGTCTCGGCGAGAATCTGACGGGTGTCTTGGATCGGATCTTCACCCCATCCCGCATCCACGAGAAGCGCGTCGTCCCCAGAGGCCACCACCAGCCCGTTGGACAGAACGCTCCCGAAGCCTCGGACCTCGCGAAAGGTGGAGTGAACCCACACGCCCGGAGCCACCTGCTCGAGGTATTGCGGCGCGGAATCGCCCGAATGGGCTGGCGCTTGTACCGGCTCCGCGCTCTGGCAGCCGGTGCCCATCATGAGAATGCCAAGGCTGGCAATCAGGAATCGTGTCATCATTCGTCGTAGGATCTATGCCAGTGAGGCCACGACATCGCCCATGATCTGCGCCAGCTTGGGCTCGGCCTCGCCTGCCGCCGCAAGGATGTCCGCGATGTTGACGGGCTCCAGTGCATCCGGGAAGCACTCGTCGGTGATGACCGAGATGGCGAGACAGCGGAGCCCCATGTGCCGCGCGACGATCACTTCCGGGACGGTGCTCATCCCCACCACGTCGGCGCCGATGGTGCGGAGGAAGCGGTACTCGGCGCGGGTCTCCAGGTTGGGACCTACGACGGCTACGTAGACGCCCTGCTGGAGCGGAAGGCCGCGGTCGAGCGCTGCCTGTTCGGCCGTGTTCCTCAGCTCGAGGTCGTAGGGCTCGCTCATATCGGGGAAGCGCGGCCCCCAGTCGTCCCTGTTCGGCCCGATGAGCGGGTTGGCCCCCTGCAGGTTGATGTGGTCGGTGAGCAGCATCAGGTCACCCCGGCGGTAGAGCGGATTCATGCCGCCCGCCGCGTTGGAGATGAGCAGCGTCTCCACGCCCAACTCGGCCATCACACGCACGGGTAGCGTCACCTGGACCGCGTCGTAGCCCTCGTAGAGGTGGAAGCGGCCCTGCATCGCCAGCACGGGCACGCCGCGCAGCGTCCCCGCCAGCAGCCGCCCCTCGTGACTTTCGACCGTCGAGAGCGGAAAGTGCGGAATCTCGCCGTAGGGCACGGCCTCCGCCACCTCGATCTCGTCTGCCAGCTTGCCCAGCCCGGTACCGAGGATGAGCCCCACGCGGGCGGCGTCGCCCACGCGCTGGCGAAGAGCATCGGCGGCTTCGGAAACATGAGAGGGGAGCGTGTCGGCGTCGGGCATCGAGCTGGCGTGAATGGGGTCGGGAAAGCTAGCCGCACCGACGCGCACGAGGGGCGCCCAGCGGGCAGAAGCGAGTTGGCGGTGCCCCACAAGGGCATCCGTTCATCGCCCGGGTCGCCAGCTCGCCGACGATCCTTCTCGCCTACTACGCCCGTAGATCCGAAGCCGCCCACAGAGCTGCCGTTGCGAGGAGCGCAGCGACGCAGCCATCTTCCTATGCCGAGCGCGGACCGGCTAGATTGCCACGCAGAGCCTGTCCTGTGGTACCGGAAGCGTTGAATCCGTCGCGCGAATGGATGCATCTTGGAGTCCAACGCTCCACCGATTCCCAACTCGCTCGCCACATGCCGCTCCGCCAGAGGCTGCCGTCCCTCCCTCCCCTGCTGTGGCCCGTCCTCGCGGCACTGGGCGTGCTCCTGATCCCTATGGAGGCGCTGGCGCACGGGGTCCCCGAGGGCGATGCGGGCTACATCCAGGCCACCTCGGGCGCGCGGCCGGGGCCGTTCGCGTACCTCGGCGCGAAGCACATGGTGACCGGCTACGACCACCTGCTCTTCTTGCTGGGCATCATCTTCTTCCTCTACCGAAAGAAGGACATCGCCCTATACGTCTCGCTTTTCGCGATCGGGCACTCCCTCACGCTGATCGTGGGTGTGCTCACCGGGTTCGGTGTGAGTGCGTTTCTCATCGACGCCATCATCGGGCTCTCGGTCGCATACAAGGCGCTGGACAATCTGGGCGCGTTCCCGGTGTGGTTCGGGTGGCAGCCAGACGCTCGCGTCGCTACGCTCGTCTTCGGGCTGTTCCACGGGCTCGGCCTCGCGACCAAGATGCTGGAGTTCGACCTGACACCGGACGGCCTGTTCACCAACCTAGTGGCGTTCAACGTCGGCGTGGAGGTCGGTCAGATCCTCGCGCTGGCGGCCATACTTATCGCGATGAACGCGTGGCGCCGTACGGCCAGCTTCTCGCGCTTCGCAACGGCTGCGAACGTGGCGCTGATGAGCGCCGGATTCGTCCTCGCTGGCTACCAGCTCGTCGGCTACTTCGTTTACTCCACCTGATCTCGTGTCCAACGTCACCCCTCCCCCGGGCGCCGAGCTTCCCTCGCCACGCGCGCTTGTCCGCTCCACCATCATCGCGCTCGTCGCCGCCGGCGTCGTCCTCGTCGGATTTATCCTTCCGGCGGAGTACGGCGTGGACCCGACCGGCATCGGCGGCGTCTTCGGCCTCACCGAGATGGGCCGGATCAAGGTGCAGCTCGCGCAAGAAGCCGAGGCCGAAGAGGCTGCGCTCGCCGCTGCGCCCCGACCCTCTGGCAGTGCGGCGCCCGATTCTCTCACGGCGGACTCCACCGCAACGCCAGAGGCCGAGCAGACCCTCCGCATCGATCTCGCGCCCGGCGCGGGCAAAGAGGTCAAGTTTGTTCTGGACGAGGGCAGCCGCCTCACCTATGCGTGGCAAACCGACCGCGGCGTCGTGAACTACGACACCCACGCCGACGGGCCCGGCGACCCCGATAACGGCGTCGCGCCAATCTCCTACCACGGCTATGGCCGGGCCACGAGCGTCCCATCAGACGAGGGCGTGCTCGTGGCCGCCTTCGACGGCAACCACGGGTGGTTCTGGCGCAACCGCACTCGCGACTCCCTCACGGTCACGCTCCGCGCCAGCGGCCCCATTCTGGGCGTGAAGGGGCCGTAGCGGCCTCGGGAGAGGGCGGGGCTCTGTCGCCAGAGGCCGTCTCTCCAAATCGGCCCAAGATCTCGGCGCGCGGGACGCCAGCTCGAGACCACCAGAGAGGCGCCTGCTCTGTTGAGAAACTCAAATTCAAGTCATCCCCGCGCAGGCGGGGACCCATGCAACGTCAGCGCGAAGCTCCATCGCCGTATGGATTCCCGCCTGCGCGGGAATGACGACAGGGGGAGGGCTGAGCTTCTCAACAGAGCAAGAGGGCCGAGATGCTTCGACAAGCTCCGGATGACTCTGCAGGAACGAGTGGCTCCATACCCCCATACAGCCTTTCTAGACGACTTGGCTGGGTGAGGGGTCGGCCAGCACAGAAGGTCACCAACTCGAGGCTATCCCTCGAGCTGGCGACGGAGATGACAGCTACACCTCGTCGGCGTACTTGACGGAGCAGCCGTAGGGCGTCGTCCGGGCGGTCTCGACGGGGTCCCCTGCGAGCGTAGCCGTAACGGCAGGTGTCAGGTAGTTCTGCGCCGTCTCGATATCGGCTTGGTCGGTGCTCGGCGTGTCATCGATGGCGCCGTTGTAGGTCACCATGCCGTCGCGGTCGATCACCACCATCTGGGGCGTCGTCAGCGCGTCGTAGAGGCGGCCCACCTCCCCGCTCTCGTCCATCAAGATGGCGAGCTGGCGGCCTCCCTCCTGCTCGGACCGAGCGTTCATCTCGGTGGGCGGGAAGTGCCCCTGCTCTCCCGGAGCGGAGGACACGATGGAAAGCCAGACCACGTCGTCCTGTTCGGCCTGCTGCTGGAGGGCCTGCATGTTGCCGCTGCCGTAGTGCTTGCCGACGAATGGGCAATCGTAGTTAAGCCATTCCAGGACCACCACATTGCCCTGATAGTCGCTCAGGGTGTGGGTTTCTCCGCTGGTGTCTACCAGCGTGAAGTCGGGAGCTGTGCTGCCAGGCTCAGGCCCAGCCACGGCGGGCGAGGTCTCTTCGGCGACAACCGTCTCGGCGTCAGCCGCGGGCTGAGGGTCTTCGGGGGACGCGCAGGCAGCGAGGGAGATCGCCAGCCCGAGGCACAGGAAAAGGCGCATGGGTCAGAGAGAAGCTGTAGGGGATCCGGCAGGGAGAGACGCCAGCGCATCGATGACGATCCCGGGCGTCAGCGTTTCCGGGAGCAGGATCGGCTCGGCGTCACCGCCGGGGTACAAGACGTAGAACGGAACGCCGCTGCGCCCGAACCGATCCAGCATGGCTGTGATATCCGGGTTGCGGTTGGTCCAATCGGCCCGAACGCGGGTGACGCCGTGCCGCTCGAAGGCCTCGTCCACGGCGTCGGTGTGGAGAGTCGTTTTCTTGTTGACCTGGCACGTGAGGCACCACGCCGCCGTGAAGTCGATAAACACCGGCTGGCCGTCGGCGACCATCTGATCGACAGAGGCGGATGTAAACGGAAGCCAGTCGCCCTCCCCGGTTCCGAGACCGAGAGCCGCCAGCTCGCTATCTGACGTTCCAATGGCAATTGACGTCCCTCCGCCTTGCAGAACGCGAGGCTGACCATTCAAGACGACTCCCGTCCCAGCCCCGCCACTCGCTGCAGGAATCGCCAGCGCGAGGGCTGCAACCCCTGAAAGCACCGCGAGCCCTCGTGTGATCGTGCGCGTCTTCGAGCTGGCGCTGTGCGCAGGCCAGTGACCGATGAACCACGTCGCCAGCGCGAGCAACACCAGCGCCATCAGCAGCAGCGCGACACCATTCATGCCGACCTGCAAGCCGAACACCCAGAGCAGCCACACGGCCGTCGCGAACATCGGGAAGGCGAGGGCCTGCCGGAGCGTCACCATCCAGGCACCAGGGCGCGGGAGTCGTTCGGTCCACTTCGGGAAGTAGGAGAGCAGCACGTAGGGCAGTGCCATCCCGACGCCGAGCGCCGTAAACACCAGCAACGAGCTGGTGACGGGTGCTGCAATCGCGTAGCCTAGCGCGGCGCCCATAAACGGCGCGGTGCAGGGCGTCGCCACGATGGTTGCAAGCACGCCTGAGAGAAACGCACCGCTGCGGCCCGACTTCTGATCTGCCCGTGCCCCCGCCGACGCCAGCCCGTTGCCGATCTCAAACACGCCGAGCAGATTCAGCCCGATCAACACCATCAACGCTGCCAGCGCGGCCACGATGGGCGGGCTTTGAAGCTGGAACCCCCACCCGAGCCCAGCTCCGGCGGCCCGAAACGCGAGCAGCGCCCCGGCAAGAACCCAAAACGACACCAGCACGCCGGCACCGAATGCCAGCCCGTTGCGCCGAAGCGTCGCGTTGTCTTTGCCTTCGGCGAAGCCGAGCACCTTGATGCTCAGGATCGGGAAGACGCACGGCATCAGGTTGAGGATGAGCCCGCCACCCAGCGCGAACAGCAGCGCCCATCCCAGTCCAAGCGTGGCCGATTGCGGACCCTGCACCGGCGAAGGCTCGGCCACGATGGCATCGATCTCAATGGCGCGCGCGTCGCCGACGAGCTGCTGTCCATCCGCAGCCACGAGTACGCCTCGGATGCGGTCCAGCGAGCCACCCGCGATGGGCGACGGCATCAGCCCGACGCTCCACACGCCGCGGCGCTCAGCGAACGTCTGAGGGGCAGCATGGTTGAGGACGCCTTCTTCGACTGGGAAGAACTGGGCATCTTCTAGAGATCCCGCCCACGCCTGCGGGGGAGTCAGACGCAGCACGACCGAGCTGTCTTCGGGGCTCGCGCTGGCGCTCCACCCCTCCGCCTGAACCGGCAGAAGTGCGCGAGCTGCCGCAAGTTGGTCGGCGTTGGTTGGCGTTCCAATCGGAATCGTGAGCGACACCTCCTGCTCGGCCTGGAGGCAGATGTCGGCACAGATGAGCCACGTTGCCAGCCCGCCAAGCACCAGCTCGTCGCCGACGAAGTCCTCTGGGACAGCCACGCGCGCGAGAAGCTGGGCCTCGTCCTCGAAGGCGTAGGAGGTCAGTCCAGCGATGTCGATGCGCTCAGGAAACGGGTTCTGGAGCGGCTCGATGCGGATGCTCTCCGGCACGTCCCACTCGATCTGAACCGGCAACCCTGAATCCCCTGGATTCTCCCAGTAGACATGCCACTTCGGCTCGATCTCAATGCGTAGCGCAACATCGAACGCTGATCCTGGCTCGACGGCATCCTGATCTGCTACAAGCGTGGCGTTGGAGCACGGGCTGGCGTCATCGTCGGGGCACTCGGTCTGCGCCTGCGCTGGGGCGGCCAGCACGAGAGCGAGGAAGGCGAACAGGAACTTGAGTCGAGACATGGCAGCAGTCGGATGGGGAAAGAAACGACGGACGAAGGCCGCAGGTGCTTGCATGCAACGTTTTGGCCGAGGGTTGACGAGGTAACCGACCCAGCGATGCTCGCCAGCTCGATGGGGCCTGCTTCGAGCTGGCGACGGCGTGGGGCCAGTGGTGAGTGGGCAATGGCCAGTGGCAGAGGGCCGCCAGCCCGTGACCCGTGCGATTCCAGGGCGGAGAGTGTGGAAGGAATGGAGGGTATGGACAGAGCCTCTCCCACATTTCCGCCCTTTCCTTCCTCCCCACCCTCATCTTTCCCCCTCGCTTGCCTCGAGCTGGCGAACGACCGCATCTGCTACTGCCCACTCCCTACTGGCCACTGGCCCGCGACCGAACAACCGCACGACGCATCGGTACCACGCTCTCACCCCAGCCAAACGCATGGCCGAACGCCCCCTCCGCGACCAGATCCTGTCCTTCCTCAAGAACCACGGCAACCGCGCCTACCGGGCCAAAGAGATTTCTCGGGCATTGAACATCCGAGACAACGACACCTACCAGGAGTTTCTGGCAACCCTCGACACACTGCGCGAGGAGAAAGCTGTGGCGACGGCCAAGGGCAACCGCGTGCAGCACCGCAAGGCCGTCACGCCAGGCCGCGCGACCGGCATCATCCAGATCACGGCCCAGGGCCACGGCTTCGTCTCGCTCGATGCGCCGGAGCCGCTCAAGGGGACGGAGGTCTTCGTGCGCGCCAATCGGACGTTCACGGCACTCGACGGTGACCGCGTCCGCGTCGGGCTGGCGGCGGACCAGCGAGGGCGCCCTTCAGACCAGCTTCGTGAGGCCGAGGTGCTGGACGTGCTCGAACGAGGCCGCGCCCAGACTGTCGGGACGTTCACCATCACGGGCCGCTCCGGATGGGTGAAGCCGGATGACAACCGCCTCCGCCACGATGTCTACGTCGCCCGCGACGACCGCAACGGCGCGGAGCCCGGCGACAAGGTGGTCGTCTCCATCGATGCGTTCGACGATCCCAAGGCCGCGCCCGAGGGCACGGTCTTGCAGATCCTCGGCAAGGCGGGCGAGCCGGGTGTGGACGTGCTCGCGCTGGCGATGGCCCACGGCGCTCCCGCGGACTTCCCGGCGGAGGTGGAGCAGGCCGCCGCGCGCATCGACATCGGCATCACCACCGAGGAGATCGCCCGACGGGAGGACCTGCGCGACCTGCCTATCTTCACCATCGACCCGGTCGATGCCAAGGACTTCGACGATGCCATCCACACCCGCGACCTCGGCGATGGGATGCTGGAGGTGGGTGTCCACATCGCTGATGTGAGCCACTACGTCACCGAAGGCGGTGCCATCGATCAGGAGGGCTACGCCCGCGCCACGAGCACCTACCTCGTGGACCGTGTCATCCCGATGCTCCCCGAGGTGCTCTCCAACGGCGTCTGCTCGCTGCGCCCGCGCGAGGACAAGCTGGCATACTCGTGCATCCTGACCGTGGACGGTGGCGGCAATGTGCACTCGCACCGGTTCGTGGAGACGGTCATCCACTCGAAAGAGCGGTTCACCTACGAGGGTGCCCAGGACGTGCTTGACGGCAAAGACCATCCCCTCGCCGACGAGGTGCGCCGCGCGGGCGAGCTGGCGAAGGCCCTCACGAAGAAGCGCATGGCCGAGGGCGCCATCGACTTCGACGTGCCTGAGGTTCGGGTGGAGCTGAACGAGGCCGGAGAGCCCATCGACATAACCGTGAAGGAGCGAAAGGCGACCAACCGGATGATCGAGGAGTTCATGCTGCTTGCCAATCGGGCTGTGGCGCAAGAGGCCTCCAAGCGCAACAAGCCGCTCGTCTACCGCATCCACGACGTGCCCGACGGCGAGCGCATCGCCGCGCTGGCGGACTACGTGCGGCCCTTCGGCTACACGCTCAAGAACGACGGCGGAACCGTGAAGCGCGCGGCGCTCAACGGACTGCTGAAACAGGTCAAAGGCAAGCCCGAGGCGCCAGTGATCGAGCAGGCCGCCATCCGGTCCATGTCGAAAGCAATCTACTCGCCCCACAACATCGGTCACTATGGGCTGGGGTTCACACACTACGCCCACTTCACCAGCCCGATCCGCCGCTACCCCGACCTGATCGTGCACCGGCTCATGAAGCGCTACGTGTCGGGTGCGGGAACGGCGCCGGATGAAGAAACGCTGGAAGCGCAGGCCAAGCACTGCTCGGGCCGCGAGCGCGAGGCGACCGAGGCAGAGCGTGAGTCGGTGAAGCTGAAGCAGGTCGAGTACGCCGCCCAACACCTTGGCGACGTGTTCGACGGTGTGGTCGTGGGGGTAACCAAGTTCGGCGTCTTCGTCGAGATGAAAGCCATTCTCACGGAGGGCCTCGTCCACGTCCGAGAGATGGGCGGCGACTACTGGGAGTACGACCCCAACCGCTACGCGCTGATCGGTCGCAACACGGGCCGCCGCATCCAGACCGGTGACGCCTGCATGGTGAAGATCGTGGCTGCGGATCCCGAATCGAGGCGCATCGACCTTCTGTTTGAGGATGCGCCAGGCGAGAGCGAGAGCAGTCGATTCTCCCAGAAGAAGCGCGCTGAGCAGCAAAAGCGAAACCGGTCGAAAGCGCGTCAACAGGCCAAGCAGCGCGCCCGCAGGGCCAGCCGCAAACGGCGTCAGCGCTAGATTCTGTCGCCAGAAGGGTGCCACCAAAACTGCTTGTTATGTCGCG
>JBCBZH010000113.1:0-12168 GCA_039815415.1 Bacteroidota bacterium | reverse complement strand
CTACGACGTAAATCCGGTCCGGGTCGATGTTGAACTCGGCCTCGATCTGGCTAAGGGCGTCGAGCGCCGCCAACTGAATCGCGACATAATCGGTCTGGTCTGGATCGGCGTCGGTGGTCCAGCGGAGCCCGCTTGGTACCTGAGGGGCATAAACGAAGGCCGGATTGTTGGCCTGGTTGACCGGGTCGGCCCAGCTCGTCGCCAGCCGGTGGGGAGGCAGATTTCGGAGATCCGTGCCCCGCTCGCCCGCCCCGTGAGCCGCCATCACGAGTGGGTAGCTCACATTCGGGTCGTAGTTCTCCGGGATGAACAGCCCGTAGCTCATCGTCAGCCCGTTGGACTCGATGGACCGTCGCTCGAAGGTGTCAACGATGGACTGCTGGGCAGCGGCGGAACTCGCCAGTCCGAGGGCCAGGAGAGTAAGGAAGGCGTAGCGTAGCAGGATGGGCGGCGGAAGTTTCGTCTACAATCGCTCCAAACGCCTTCCCGAGCAAGGACAAACTGACCAAGGACAGGCGGCGGTGGAGACTATCCTGAAAGCAAGAGAGACGTCAGTTCGACCTCAGCGATGGCTCGCCGCTGCGTCCAGCGAGTCGGCGAGGGGACCGCTCACGAGAGCCTCCAGCACCCGAGCGGTTCGCGGCCCCACATCGGCACCTGCCCGCGACTCCCCTATCAGACGCGCCAACGAGCTGGCGTCGTCTACATCGTAGTGGGTCGGCAGAATCACGGGGGTCATCCCGGCGTCCCCGATGCGCTCCACCGTGTCCTCGAACACGTTCGCGTGGCTGTAGTTCATGTCGAAGAGCACAGATGCCACGTCGTTGAGGCCGAGGAAGGTGTAGCCCCCGTCCTCGCTCGGCCCGATGGCGGCGGTCATGGGTGCATCGAGCTGGCGAAAGGCCTCACCGATCCATGACAGCGGAAGCGTGGGATGATCGGTGCCTACCACCACCGCGCGGTCATGGCCTGCCGCGAACGTCTCCACGAAGGCGTGCATCATCCGGTCCCCCAGCCCACCGCCGCGCTGGCGGAACACGTGTACCCCTGGAGGCGCCAGCCCGTCAGGAGCAACGCCCGCGAGGTAAAGCCGCACAGTGACTGGACCGAGGGTGGCGTCGACGCCGAACGGATCGGAGCCGATGGTGGCATCCAGCCCGACGTAGCGGTCAAGAGCATCGCGGAGGAAGGCGTCGTACAGCGTGGCGGCCTGCTCGGGCGTAAGCGGTGGGCAGAGCCGCGTCTTGACGCGCCGAGGCTCGGGCACCTTGGCGAAGACGATCAGGGCCGGGCGAGCATTCATGCCGAGTTAGCGATCGAGGACAGGGGAAGCGGGAAGACACGAGGCAAGCGATCCGATGTGCGCGCCGTGCCCTTTCGCGTGGTCGAGGATCTGATGGAGGACGTCCAGCCGCCGCGTCCATGCCTTGGCATCCCCCAGAAGGTTGTGCCAGAGCACGACGGCGACTCCGCCAGCTCGTTGTGCAGCCTCGCACACGGCAAGGGCCTGCGCCAGCGCGTCGGCATCGGAGAGTCCCTGATGGTCGAAGAGGGTCGTGTCCATCACGGCGAGGGGCATCTCCCAGAGATCGGTCACGCGGTCGGCATGGAGATCGTACAGCCGGAAAGGATGCGAGGTGCCTCGGCGGAAGCCCGGCGTCTCGCTGAACCCCAGCGAGCTATCGATCTGGAAGCCGTGGGTCTCCATTAGCCGAGGTGTGAGCGGATCGAACCAGCGCAGGAAGTGGGTCCGAACGGTGGTGGCGCGCGCGCCCAGCACTGCGGCCAGACGGACGTGCTCGGTCTCGAGCTGGCGAGGGTGATCCGCCGCGGCATAGCTAGGGTGCAGGCCAATCTCGAACCCCTCGGCGGCCAGCTCGCGCAGCCGGATGCCGGTGCGCCCACCGAGGCGGTACGGCACATCCTGTGGTGTCGAGGCGCCGGCCTTGACAAACACCGTAGACCGGACGCCACGTTGCTTCGCCAGCTCGATGAGCGCCTCCAGGCTCGCCCGTCGTTCGTTCGGCCCGGCGGCCCGGCGCAGCGCCTCGATGGGGCGCCCACGCCGCGTCTCCCCGACCAACCCACGCAGACGCCCTGCATCCAGCGCATCCACATCATGCGTCAGGGCAAGCGCCCATGGGGCTCCGCCCCACGACCGCCCTGGAATCTCTACCGCGAGCTGGCGAAGAGCGTCGGCGAGCCACTGGCGATAGGCATCCACCGCGGGACGGCGGGCCGTGCCCGGTGCCTCGTTCCCGTATGCTGTCGCCAGCCCGGCCTGCAGGGACACCGCGTAGGGAAACCGGCCGTGGTGATCTCGCTCCACCGTTGCGTGCTCCTGAACGCCAGCCAGCCACCAGAAGGCCGAGCCGAGCACGTCGGCATCGATCCCCCCTGAAGGGTCTGCCGCAGGCTCTCCCGCCGGGCCAACGGGCAGCGGCCACCGCTCGCCGCCCACCTCCAGCCCTGCGAGGTCCGCGAGCTCGACGCGACCAGACGTGCAGACCGCCTCGGGGTCCACTCGGAAGCAGAGCCTCGAGCTGACGACGCACGGCTCTGCAGCAACCACGATCTGTGCATCGTCGCGTCGAGCTGGCGACACGGTCAGCCCAAGGCCGCGCAGCAGCTCATCCAGCGCATAGCCGAGGCGCCGCGCGGCGGTCCCCGGCAGATCGAGGCAAACGGGGATCGTGTGGGCCAGTAGATCGGTGGGTCGGTAGATCCGTGAGTCGGTAGGTTCAGCTATGGCACGCGTCGAGGACTATCGAGAATTGGATGTGTACCGGACCGCATTTGCCTTGCAGCAGCGCGTGTTCGAGATCACCAAGACATTTCCCAGAACGGAGGCATACTCGCTCACTGATCAGGTTCGACGCTCGTCGCGAGCCATCGGAGCAAACATCGCGGAAGCCTGGCAGAAACGACGGTATCCTCGCCACTTTTCTAGCAAGCTCACGGATGCGGATGCCGAAGCTGCAGAGACGAGACACTGGATTCGGACTGCGATGGCCTGTAAGTATGTCGATCTGGATCACGGACGCGACCTCGAGCAGATGACGCGAAAGATCGGAAAGATGCTCGGCGCCATGATTCGAGATGCCGCTCGCTGGTGCAACTGACCTACCGATCTACCGACCCACTGTTCGATGTCGAGTCGCTTCACGCTGTTCAACGACCCCGTCCACGGGTTCATCTCGGTTCCGAAGGGGCTCGTGCTCGAGCTGGTGGAGACGCCCGAGGTGCAGCGGCTGCGTCGGATTCGCCAGCTCGGCCTGGGGTTTCTGGTCTTCCCTGGGGCCGTGCACACCCGGTTCGAGCACGGGCTGGGAGCGATGGCGCTGATGCAGGACGCGCTGGCGACCCTTCGCGAGAAAGGCACCTTCATGGACACGGACGAGGTGACCGGCGCGCTCGCGGCAGCCCTCCTCCACGATGTCGGCCACGGGCCGTTCTCGCACACGCTCGAAGATGACCTCGTAGCACCCGGCCCGAGCGGGACACCATACCACCACGAGCGCATGAGCCGCGCCATCATGGCCCGACTCAACGCACGCTTCGACGGCCAGCTCGAGGTCGCCCTCAAGATCTTTGACGGCACCTACGGCCGGCCCTTCTTCCACAGCCTACTCTCGAGCCAGCTCGACATGGACCGGCTGGACTACCTCCGTCGCGACTCGTTCTACACCGGCGTTGCCGAAGGGGTGGTAGGCGTCGATCGCATCCTGAAAACGATGCGGGTGCACCCGCGAACGGGCGGCCCGGACAGCCGGGTGGTGATCGAGGCCAAGGGTGCGTATGCGGTCGAGAACGTGCTCTTGAGCCGGCGGCTGATGTACTGGCAGGTGTACCTCCACAAGACCGTAATCGCGGGTGACCACGGACTGCGGGCGGTCTTCCGCCGTGCCCGGCAGCGCCCCGAGGCCCTCGAGCTGGCGTCGCCGCCGCTGGCGTTCATCCTGTCCGATGCCGCGACGGCCGACGACCTCGACCCGAATGCCCCCTGTCATGATGCCCTCCTCCACGCCTTCTGCCAGCTCGACGATGTGGACGTGCTGGCGACGCTCAAGCAGTGGACCCGCGCCCCAGACCGCGTGCTGGCTGACCTCGCGCGTCGGTTCCTCGACCGCGACCTCTTTCGCACCACCTATCTGGACGCGCCCCCGACCGATGCCGACCTCTCAAGCTGGCGTTCCACCTGCGCCGAGTGGCTGGTCTCGACTGAACTGTCGGACCCGGCCCAAGCCGAAGCCGATGCGACGCTGTACGTTACGTCCGGCCAATCACGCCAGCGGTCCTACCGCCCGAGTTCGGGCGGCATCGCCATCCTGGAGCGCGACGGGCGCCTCCGGGAGCTAAGCCGCGCCTCGGATCTCGCCGCTGTAGATGCTCTCGCGCGGCCTGTCGAGAAAGACTACGTGTGCACCCCTAAACAACTCGACCTCCCTCTGGCTCGCTGACCTCGTGACCGTCTATTCCTTCCGCGACGATCACGCCGGGCATGCCGATCCCGGCCACCCGGAACGCCCGGCTCGCCTTCACGCGATCCGCGAGGCCATCGACGCCGATACCGAGCTGGCGCCTCTTCTCCGACTGCACGGACAGCCCGCCTCCCGAACAGCCCTCGAACGGATCCATCCCGCTGCCTACCTCGACCTGATCGAGACCTTTTGCGAGCGCGGCGGCGGCGACCTGGACGTGGACACGTACGCCACCGCCAGCTCGTACCGCATCGCCCGCGCGGGCTGCGGCGACCTGCTTACCATCACGGATGCCGTGCTCCGCGGCGAGGCCGCCAACGGCTTCGCCATCAGTCGTCCGCCAGGCCATCACGCCCGCCCCATGCAGGCGATGGGCTTTTGCCTCCTCTCGAACGTGGCGGTGGCCGCACGCCACGCACAGGCTTCTGGCGCCGAGCGCGTGCTGATCCTCGACATGGACGTGCACCACGGCAACGGCACGCAGGAGGTGTTCTACGACGACCCGAGCGTCCTTTTCATCTCCACGCAGCAGGCCAACATCTACCCGGGCAGCGGCCAGATCCACGAGACCGGAGCGGGAGACGGGACCGGATTCACCGTCAACGTCCCGGTCCCAGCTCACACAGGCGACGAGCTGGTGCCCGCCCTTCGCCAGCTCGTGCTCCCTCTCGCCGAGCGATTCGACCCCGATGTGGTCTTCGTCTCCGCGGGGTACGATGCCCACCGCCTCGACCCCCTCGGCGGGCTGGCGCTCTCCGTCGAGGGCCTCGTCGGGCTGATTCGCATTGCCCAGGAAGCCGCTGACCAGCACGCGGACGGCAGGATCATCGCGACCCTCGAGGGCGGCTACCATGCAGAGGCCCTCGCTGCGTCCGTTGCCGCCACTCTCCACTCGTTCATCGACCCATCTGCTTCCGTCTCCGACCCCTTCGGCCCCACGCATCTGCCGCGCGTTGAGCTGGCGCCTCTGATGGAGCAGGTGCACACCTGGCACGGGCTGTAGAGAGTCGCCGTTGGTTCAGGAGCGGGTGCGCCAGCTCCTGAGGCCGCGCCTCGAGCTGGCGGTGGGAGGACAGCGCCGGTCGCCAACTCGAGGATGACGCCAGAAAGGACCCAGATCACCCACATTGAGCGGCCTGGGACTAGTGTCGAGCTGGCGCGACCCCAACCCCTAAAACCCGACGGCCAGATCGAATGAGGGGAGCACGCCGACATCATACACGTCGAGCGAGGTGGCCGGGAGGCGGTCCTCCAGGGTGATTCCTCGACGGAGCAGCAGGAAGCGGTCCCGCTCGATCACGATGTCGCGGTTGAGCGCGTTGCGAACCGACACCGACGCTGTGACCCGAGACGCTCCTACGAGACGGGAATAGGCCACGCGCAGGTCGATGCGCTGAATCGGAGGCAGGGTGTCGTCCTCCCCCGCGAGGGCCGCCAGCCCGTTGGGTTCGCCAGAGGCCAAAGTCCAGGCCGCGCCAGCCGTGAACCCATGCCCCGCGTCGAGATCGACCGTCAGGGTGGCGCGATGCCGACGGTCCCAGTCGGCACGGATGGGGGCTCCGTCGGCAAGATCGGGATGCTGAAGGTCGGTGCGAGACAGTGCATAGACGCCCCCGAAGGTGACGGAGCCGACCGGCGCGCGCACCATCGCCTCCACGCCACGAGCGTGGGAGTCCACGTCGGGAAGCCACGGCAGCTCGAGCACCGCCGCCTCGCGAAGATTGTCGCGCACGGACCGAGACTCGATGTGCTCTCGAAGATTGCGCGTCCGCTTGTCGTAGGCCGCCAGATGAACCGACGCCAGCCCGAGGTCAACATTCAGCGCGCCTTCGAGATGGTCCGCTTCGGTCGGAGGCTCGCCGCTTGTGGACAGGACCCACGCCGCTGCGGCCGGCGCATCGCCGAGGGTGAGCCGGTGGACGAACTGATGGCTCCTCCCGAACCCGACGGACGCCGTTGCCGATGCGCCGAGCGGCGCCGTCAGCCGAATGCGCGGGGCGATGCGAACCGACGTCGTCTCCGAATACAGATGTCCTCGCACGCCGACATCCGCCGTCAGCCCGGAGACCGGTCCAGCCCAGGCAGCGTGCAGATCGAGGCGCTGGGCCTCCTGCTCCCGCCCAAACACCCGGTTCCTCGCCTGCTCATTGTACTCGACCCTGTACAGGTGCGCGTCGGCGCCGACGGTGAGAAGGCCCGACCCGAGGCTGGCATCGAGCTGGTGACTCCACACGCCCTCCCGCAAGGCATTGTCATACCCGAGCGTGTCGACGAGAATCTCACCTGCCTGACGGGCCAGCCGGAACGTGTAGTCGTCGGCTTCGAAGCGAGCCCCATAGGCGGTCACGCCGACATGCGAGGACAGGATCCATCCGGCTCCAAGAGGCCGCGTGTCGTCGATCCCCAGCGCAGCGCTCCCCCACCGGTTGCGCGTCTCAACGGGCACCTGCTCGACCCGGCGCCGCTCATCGTCCGAGCTGAGCTGTGTTCGCAGAGACCTGAGCGTGGTCCGGTCTCCACCGAGGTAGACCGTTGCCTGGGTTCGCCGCCCGGTCTTGCCTTCGTCCGCCAGCGCGAGGTGAAGGTCCCCGAATCGGGCCGATGTCTCGGTGACCTGGAGAACCCGGTCGAAGAGTTCGGCCGTACCCGGGGGCAGCTCGCTAGTGCGTGTCTCCGCCCCGAGTCCAATCGCCACGAGATCCTCTCCGACCGCCCATGGAGCCGTGCCCAGCGTGGAGATGCGCCCCGAGACGAGCGCCGAGGTGCGGCCCGGACGTAGCGGCCCCTCCACGGTGGCCCGGACGCCGAGACTGGAAACGCCCCCCTGCACCTGCGTCTGCCGAAGCGACCCCGCCGAGGTTACGTATTCCAGCGTCCCGCCCGGCGGCGCGGCGCTTCGAGCTGGCGGAACCCCGTAGTGGAGCGCGACCGCTCGCAACGCATCCAGGTTGAACGCGTCTGCCAACCCGAACAGGTGGCGCGGGTTGTAGATCGGCAGGCCGTCCAAGCGAACCTCGAAGGCGTCGGCGGAGCTACCGCGCACGATGAGTCCGTCGGAGAAGAGCGGCGACGGCGCAACGGCGGGAAGCGCCTCGAGGGCTCGCAGGCCTCCGCCCTCTCCCACTCCGCCAGCTCGCTGCGTGATGGCGGCCCATTCGGGATCGAGGTTGGAATCCAGCAACGGAGCCGCGATCACAATCGCGGTGGGCGACAACCTCGGGCTCCGAAGGCGAAACGTGACCGTCGGGCCGGACGGAGCCGAGGACGCTGGCTCGTACCCGGCAAACGAGGCCGTCAGCTCGGTCCGCTGCCGGGCGGCGTCGCCCTTCAGATCTAGCGAGAAGGAGCCATCAACATCACACACGACGCCACGCCGCGCCCCGTCCCACGTCACGGTCGCGAAAGGAAGGGGTTCCCCGGTCTCGGCATCCACCACCCGCCCCCGAACGCGCCGGGACGGCTCGGGCGTAGCGGCCACCGGCACCACGGATGAGGGCGTAGACACGCGCGGCGCCGACGCGAGGAGGATCTGCCTCCGCTCGGGATCGGCGTCCACCGCAATGCCTTGAGGCGCCAGTGCCCGCGCCAGTGCGTCGGGCAGGGTGCTCGAGCTGGCGGACAGGCGCACCTCGGCACGGGCCACCAGCGCATCGCGGTACAGGAACCGCCAGTCGGTTCGGTCCTCTACGTCCTCGATCACCTCCCGAAGCGACGCGCTGGAGTACTCGAACTCCGCCTGGGCGTGGGCCGCGCTCGCCAGGAGCAGCAAGCCGAACAGAAACACGCGTGTCATCGCGAGAAAACGGCCTCGCCCTCCGGCCCCGTGACAAACGCCCCACCGAGAACACGTCCGAGCTGATTGAGCGCTGTGTCGTCGAGCGTGATGGTGCCCGAAATGGTCTCTGTCGCTACATCCGCTGGAAGCACGATCTCACGCCCCAGATGCTGCGCCAGCTCGTCGGCCACCTGTCGTGCGGGCTGGCGGTCGAACACGAGACGCTCGGTGCGCCAGTCGAGATACGCCTCTGCAACAACCGCCGAATCCTGCCTCAAGCCTTCTGGCCCGGCCCACGCAGCCTCGCCCGCCGTCAGCTCGACGGCGTCGGTCCCGGACGCCAGTTCGACGCGGCCTTCAGCGACGAACACTGACGTTCGGGCACTCCAGGTGCTCACGTTGAACTCCGTCCCGAGCACGCGAATGGACCCAGTCGCGGTCTCAACCGAAAACGGGTTCACCTCGTCTCGCGCGACTGCGAAGTAGGCTTCGCCCTCGAGCTGATACTGGCGTCCGGCGCCGTCCGTGCGCGTCAGCCGCGAGTGCGGGCGCAGCACGATGGTGGACCCATCCGGGCTGGCGACCTCCAGCATCGTGGCCCCGGCTTCCGCGACGAGGTCCTGCGGCGATCGTTGCAGCATCCAGACCGTGAGAACGAACGCGGCGACGAATGCGGCGGCGAGAGCTCGGACAAACGTGCGCGAACGAATCAACCGAAGGCCTCGAGCGGGCTGGCGGTCAGCGGCAGGCCGAGCACGAACCGGAGCCGCCGGTTTGGTCTTGGCCTCAATGCCCGCCCAGATCCGATTCGCCGTCTCCCGGTCCACGTCGGCGGGCTGGGCGCGGAAGGGCGCCAGCGTGCTCAGCAGCGCATCGCCGCTCACGTCCCCCGCATCGAGCTGGCGGGCAGCGCGCAGGTCACGATCCTCGGGGGGCAGCGGAGTGGACATGGGAGGGGGAAACATACGGTCGGGCCAGGCGACGCTCGCCCAGCCCGACCGGGTGCGAAGACGGAGGCTAGACCGCGGCTTGGATGCCTGCCGTCTCGCCGCCTTCCTGCTCGCCGTCGTGCAGGGAGATGCGGTAGACCTTGCCCAGGCCGAAGACGCGGAGCAGAGCACGACCGGAGCCGTCCAGCTCGATGGTGCCTTCAACAGTCTTGGTCTCCGTGCGATTCGGCGTCTCAATCTCCACCACGGCGGAGTACGACAACGTGCCCGTGACGGACCGCGTGAGACCATCCTCCGAGTTGCGGATCTGGATGTTGTCGCTGGACATCGTCACGGAGAAGTCCTTGGTGGACGTACCGCGAGCGGTCTCACGGGTGCGAGTGCCTTCACGCGTCTGCGAGCCAGCGAGCAGTGCCGCGCCGTCGCCAGCCAGGCCCGAGAGCGCCCACGAGCCATTCTGCTCAAAGGATGACTCCATCGAGGCGTTGCCGCGCGTCCGCTTCACGGAACCCGACTTCTCGCCATCGAAAGCCACAGAGTCCACGAGGTCCCAGTTCTCCCATGGGGTCGGGATGAACTCGCTGGCTTCCGTGCGGAACTGGTAGTTGAGCGTGGCCGCGAGGGTCTTCTCGAAGTTCAAGCTCTGAATGCTGCAGTCGTATGCGACGGTGTGCGTGCCCGAGGTCTCATCATAGGTCAGCTCATGGTCTCCTCGGCAGGCACGGTGGCGGCGGTTGTCGCCATCGCGCTGGCGGTCGCGTCCTACCTGAACGACGCGGGAATCATCCATGCTGCTGTATGAAATGGCAGCGGTCATGTCTTCCATGCTCGCGACGAGGCCGCCATCGGTATCGGCGAGTGCGGAGGCGACAACCTCAGCGGCTTCATCGGCGGCGAGTTGGGCGACCTCCGGATCGTCGGAGAGAGAGGTGGAAGAATCACAGGCCGAGAGCACCAGCGCGAGAGCGACAGCGACGAGGCCAAGACGAGGAAAGGGGAAGGAGTGAATGCGGATCATCGGTCCGGGGGTTGAGTGGTACGGGGATGGCAGAAGCGCCGTCGACTGCACTACACCGTTCTCCCTAGCCTCCCCCTATTCGAGCTGGCGATTTTTTTCAGATGAGGTTCAGATGGCCAACGCGTTGCAGATTCATTCCCGTGCGCGAGGTCTGGTCGGGAATCTGGGGACTCTCAGCGCCAGATCGCTCCCATCCACGAACGGCTCTCATCCATCCACGAACGGGGCGAGCGCGTGGCGGAGCGCCTTGAGGGCATGGCCCATCTGATGCTCTACCGTCTTGGGACTGATGTCCAGGGCGGCGGCGGCGTCGCGGTGGGTCAATCCATCGAAGAAGCAGAGCGTAAACACCTGGCGGCGTCGCTCCGGCAAATCGGCCACGGCGGCCGCCAGCGCGTCGCGTAACTCGCCGAGAGCCGCCGCATCGCCACTCGAGCTGGCGTCGGGGAGGGGGAGGTCTGGGAGCGGGTCGGTGCGTCCGGCGTCTCGGCGGGCATTGAGAGACCGCGTCAGCCCGATGCGAAACAGAAGGCCGCGGATGGACTGCTCAGGGTCGAGACGGTCGCGATGCTCCCAGATCCAGACAAACGCCTGCTGCACGACGTCCTCGGCAGTGGCCACGTCGAGACCACGCCGTTGCAGCGTACGGAGCAGGTCGGCATGTGTGGTCTCGAAGAACTGCCGGAAGGCGCTGTGGTCCCCTCGCTGGATGCGCGTCGCCAGCTCGCGCAGGTCCACCGTACGGTGCACGGCCAACAGGAGGGCGAGAAGTGTGGCAACCGAGAGCGGGCCGAGGGTCATGCCGAATCGTGGGATCGCCAGCAAGCTAGTCGTGAAGCCGCCCGCCTGGGCGTATCGTATCGTCTCGCCTCGCCTCGGACGCCTCCTGTGCTTTTCGCCTCCCTCGTCGCCGCGCTGCTCCTGATCCAGCAACCGGTGCCCGACACGACGGCACTCACTCCTGCCGACAGCTCGATCCTGTCGGACAACGCTGTGGACGAGGCCGTGGACGCAAGTGAGGTGGACACCCCTCGGGATCCGCCTGAGGTCCGCCCCATCCTGGCCCCATCCGCGTTCTACTCTCCCGTCCGGGGCGTGGGGATCGGAGCCGGCGTTGCCATATGGAATGCCGCCCAGAACGGCGACCGCCTCCACGCCGAAGGACGCCTGACTCAGCGGTACCAGAGCCTGTGGGGCTCCTATTCCACGGCGGACCCATCCCGGGCAACGAGCTACGCGATGATCGGAATGGGGGGCACATCAACATCGCGTTTCCCCTACTTCGGCACCAGCCCGAGGTACGACCGTGAGGCGCGCCTGTACCTTAACCGGGCCGCCTTCGAAGCTGAGGGGCGGCTAGGGTGGGCGCCATTCGGCCCTCGCACTGCAGTTCTCCAGCCCACGCTCCAGTTCCGCTACGACCGCCTCCGCAGCTACACCGAGGCTGAGGACGGCAGCCTCGCGCTGGCGCCTCAGGACGACATTCGCCAGCTCGACGCTCTCCAGGATGTTCCTCGACATGGCGTATCCGGCGGCCTGTCTGTGTTGCTCGACACCCGGAATGACGAAATCATGCCCCGCAGCGGCATGGTGTTCCAAAGCGGCCTGACTCAGTTCGTGGCCACGGACACATCCGAGCTTCGGTTTACCCAAGGTCAGGCGACCGTCACGGTCTTTCATCCCGCGCCGTTTCGCCTGTCCTTCCTGCCCGAACCCGGTGCTTTGTTTGTCCGCGCCAATGTGGTCGTAACGAGGGAGGGGGGTGACGATCCGTTGCCCTACATGTACCTGCCCGACCTCGACCGGGACCTGCTCGTGGGCTTCCCTCGGCGCCAGTTCCGAGGACGCGATGGCGCCTCTCTGGCAGTCGGTATCCGCGGTGTAATTGCCCAGATCATTGGCGCTTTCTTGGTCGAGGGCATGGCCTTCGGCATGGTGGGAGCG
>JBCBZH010000313.1:0-4421 GCA_039815415.1 Bacteroidota bacterium | reverse complement strand
TGTTTGAATCAAACAGATCGGTTGATGCGGAAAACCTAAGCGACGAGCTGCTTATGCCCGATCAGGTTGTTTCAACCTGATCGGGCGCCGCTCTAGCGGACCACCAGGAGCTGGGCGGCAGCCTCTTTCATCTTCTGCACATAGTGGTCTTGGGGCCAGCCGGCGCTGAGCACGAGCTGCGCGTAGGTGTCCACCGAGAGGAGGGCGGCGAGGAGGTCGCTCGCCTCCTGCACGCCGTACGGCTTGGCCTCGTCGTTGGCAGGGAGGGGCACCAGCCGCACGTCGTAGTCCAGCGCGGGGGCGAAGTTCGAGATGGCGACCGTCCCGCCGTCCGTGTTGGCGCCGAACAGGCGGCGGACCTGGTTGATGACCGTCGGCTGGGCCTGCACGCTGCCCGAGTCCACGCCCTGGAAGGGCTGCATGATGACCGGGATCTCGGGGTCGAAGGCCACGTTGTCCTCGACCGTCGCGCTGAGGTCGTCCTCCACGTCGTAGAGATCCAGCACGCGGTAGATGGGGTTGGTGCCGAACTTGCCCGCGATCACGGCGCCCTCGGCGTCGCCGTTGCCCCAGAGCGCGCCGTTGAGGTAGAACAGGTTTTCGCGGATGGTGAAGTCGCCCATGCGGTCCTCGGGCCAGTCGTGCTGGAAGGCGCCGCCGGGGTTGTAGGCGAACAGGTTGCGCTCGAAGATCATCTCCCGGAAGCTGTCGCCGTGGTACAGCTCGATGGCCGACACGTTGGACGAGGACGGATCCGGGTTGTACGGCCAGTTCATGATGAACGAGTTGTGCCGCACGATGAGCTGCGCCGCCTGATCAGAGACCCGTCTAGGGTAGGTCTTCGTCTCCAGGTTGATCAGGTTGTTGATAAAGAAGTTGTTCGCGATCTCGACGGTCGCCGACGAGCTGGCGGGGGCCCACGTCAGGTTCATGGCGCGGCGGTCGCCGTTCATAAAGATGTTGTCCACCACCAGGAGGCGGTTGGTCGCCATCCGGCCAAACGTGACCAGCGTCTCGTGGCGCGACTCGCCCTTGAGGAGGCTGTTGGTGCGCTTGTCGTACTTGTTCGAGGGGGAGGCGTCGAGCAGCAGGCCGCTCACCACCAGCTCGTTGAGCTCCGAGCCGGACTCGAACTGAAGGATGGCCCCGTCGCGTCCGTAGACCGTCTGGAGCCGAACGGGGAGGCCAAACGGCTGGCGGCCGCTGAAATCCTCGTTGTAGCCGCCCATGATGCGGAGCGTGCCCTGGGCGTTCTCGATGGTCGGCACCTTCCAGACGCCTGCGTCGAACTGGCCTTCATAGACGCCTTCCGCGATGGCGACGTGGACGACGGCCGCGCCGCCTTCATTCAGGATCTCCGCGGCTTTGTTGAGGCCACGCCAGAGCGCGCGCTCGGCGAAGACGGTGTTGTCGTTCTCGAGGGCCTGGGCATTGTCGTACGCCGTCGTTCCGCGCGGGGCGACGATCACGAGGTGGGTCGGGTTGTCCTGAGGCTCCCAGGTACGGTCGGCCGTCGGGCTGGCGAGAGCGGGCATCGCCAGTGCGGCGATCAGGGACAAGAGGAAGAGGCGCGAGCGCATGCGTGCAGAGGTGGATTCACCGAGATATACGGCACCCGAGGCAGAGGGGGATCACAGGCGGGTAGCTTCCTAGGTCTCCGCCAGCTCGAATGTCCGTCCGACCCAAGAAACGCCTCGGCCAGCACTTCCTGACCGATCCTAACACGATCCGCCGGATCGCCGCCGCCATCGACGCGCCGCCCGGCGCGCCGATCGTGGAGATCGGCCCTGGCGAAGGCGCGCTTACGGAGGTGCTTCTGTCCCATCACCCTCAGCTCGTCGCCTTCGAGGTGGACCCCGAGGCCATCACCCATCTCCAGCAGCGTTTCCCCAGCCTCGACGTTCGAGTTGGCGACGTGCTCGACCTCGACTGGGCTGCGCTGGCGACAGAACTTGCAGACCGCCAGCTCGAGGCAATTCCCAATCCCCAATCTCCGACCCCCAACTCCCTCCACGTGATCGGCAACCTGCCGTACTACATCACGTCGCCGATCCTGTTTGCGCTGCTAGCGGCGCGGCATCACATCGCGCGGGCCGTGGTGATGATCCAGCGCGAGGTGGCCGACCGGATCGTGGCAGAACCCTCCACGAAAGCGTACGGGACGCTCAGCGTGCAGCTCCAGCTACTGGCGCGGCCTCGGTTCCTGTTCCCGGTCTCGCGGCACGTCTTCCGGCCCAAGCCGGACGTGGAGAGTGCCGTTATCGCGCTCGACTTTGCGGACGTACCACCGCTGGATGTGGATGAGGAAGCGCTGCGGCAGGTCGTGCGGACGGCCTTCGGGAAGCGGCGCAAGATGCTCCGCAACACCGTCCGCGAGCTGGCTGAGGCGTGGGGCGGCTCGCTCCCGGACGCGCTGGCGACGCGCCGACCGGAAAGCCTGACGCCCGAGCAATTCGTCGAGCTGACGCGGGCACTTCAGGGGACGTAGACATCGTCATTCCGATTACTACTCCTCCCTTCGAGGGAGGTGGCCGCCCCCGCCTTCGCGAGGGCAGGCACCGCGGTCGGAGGGTGTTCTGTCGAGCTGACCAGGACACCCCCACCCACTTCGCGGGAGCCCCCTCCAAGGGGGCTGTTTGCCACCTTGGCTCAGTCCCAATCAGCCAATCTTCAAGGGAGTCGTCAGCTCGAGGTGTCATCCAACGTCGTGGGGTCTGGCGTGCCGTGTCCCTACAGCAGATCACGGGCAGCATTGAGCTGGCGATTCAGTGTCCCTGGCTCTCGCCCTCCGCCAGCTCGACGCATCAAAACCGCGTGCGGCTGAACCGAGCATGGCGCTGGGGCGATCTTCCCCTGAGTCCTCATCTCTCTCCGTGACCGTCCCCGCCGATTTCGACCCGACCGCTGAGCCGCGCCAGAGCCCGGCTGTGGACGATGCGTTTGTGGACGACATCGGCGCGCTGATCGAGACGGGGCAGGAGGGGGCCGTGCTCAATCTGGTCACAGACCTGCGCTCAGCGGATCTCGCGGACTTGCTGAGCCATCTCCAGCCCGAGCTGGCGCGCGTGCTCTTCCGCTGGCTCCCGGACGACGAAACTGCCGACGCGCTGCCGGACCTCGAAAGCGCTGAGCGCGTGGACCTGCTCGAGGGCCTGACAACGCCCGAGCTGGTGGCGATTATCGACCAGCTCGACACCGACGACCAGGCCGACGTGCTGGCCGACGTGGACCTCGCGCAGGTGGACGACGTGCTCGTTCAACTCGAGGATGCTGAGGACGTAGAGGCGCTGCTGAGCTACCCCGAGGACTCGGCGGGTGGTCTCATGGGCACCGAGTACGTAGCCGTGCTCGCCAGCGCGACAGTGGATGAAGCCACGGAGGCGGTTCGGTCTGCAGATGTGGATGCCGTCCACGTCGTCTATGCCGTCGATAGCGAAGACCGGCTGACAGGCGTAGTGCCGCTCAAGCGCCTGCTGCTGGCACGCGCCAATGCCGTTCTCGGAGACATCGCTACCACCGATGTGGTCTCCTGTGAGCCCGACCTGGACCAGGAGGACGTCGCTCGCATCATGGAACGCTACGACCTCGTCGCACTGCCAGTGGTGTCCGCTGGAGGCCGCCTGCTCGGACGGATCACCATCGACGACGTGGTGGACGTCATCCGCGAGGAGGCTGAGGAGGACCTGCAGCGCGCGGTGGGCATCACGGGCGAGGAGGAACTGTCGTCGTCTGTGTTCGCCGTCAGCCGCGGGCGGCTGGTGTGGCTGCTGCTCGGGCTGCTGGGAGCCTTCATCAGCGGGCTCGTGATCGTCCGGTTCGAGGACGCACTGCAGATGGCTCCGGTGCTGGCGCTCTTCATTCCCATCGTGATGGCGATGGCCGGCAATGCCGGCATCCAGTCGTCGGCGATTGCTGTGCAGGGGATCGCATCAGGCGACCTTTGGCACAGCGACCTCGCGAAACGCATTGGCAAAGAGCTGGCTGTCGCGCTCATCAACGGGGCCGTGCTGGCCGTCGCGCTGGCGGGCATCGTCATGGCCTCCGGCTTTGGCGAGGACACCCAACGGCTGGCGATGACGGCCGGGCTGGCACTCCTCGTGGTCATCGTGCTCTCGACGCTCGTCGGCGCGACCGTGCCTCTCGTCCTTCACCGCGTCGGCATCGACCCCGCGCTGGCGATGGGACCGTTCATTACGGTCTCGAACGACATCCTCGGCCTGATGGTCTTCTTCTTCGTCGCGACCGTGTTGTACCTCTGAGTCCGGCGGGGGGCGCCAGCTCGAAGGCGCTACGTGTTGTCGCCTGAGGGCTCAGGAACGGCTGGACGACGGACGACCTGGCAGGTCGCGCGGGCAGCCGTGAGCATGGTTCCATCTGGTCCCTTGACCTCCGCGTCGAAGACGAGCTGGCGACCGGAGCGG
>JBCBZH010000031.1:0-23387 GCA_039815415.1 Bacteroidota bacterium | reverse complement strand
CGAGCTGGCGATCTGGAACGGGATGTCTGTGGCGTCCCGGAACGGATTGGGGCGGTTGTCGAACACGGCGAATGCCTCCGTCTCGGGACCCGTCGTGTTGTCTACGCTGATGGGCTGCACGATGCGTAGATCGTCTACGACAACGGATCCGAAGAGAGCCCCTCCCGGTGCGTAACTGAGTTGGATGCTGTCGAACCGGAGTTGACCGTCCAGTGTGCCGTTGGCACTTCCCAGCCACGTGCCTGTCTCACCTGCGGACAGGTCCCACTCCACAGGCCGCCACCCATACCAGTCCACCTCAACCCACGAGCTGACCTCCGTGCTGGTCGCGTCATCCACAGCGAAGCGGAACAGCGTACCGCTGCCGTCTCCGTAGACATAAGCCTGGAGGAATCCATCTGCTGTAAAGCGCCGAGAGAATGGAGCTCCGGAATTGAGGTACTGGCGGATGAGCCACGGCCCCCCGCCTTCTTGCCATCCGTAGTCGATGCGCATGGCGGACGCCCCTCCAAGAGGGTTCACGATGTCCGTCTCGATGCTCCGGTCCGTAGAGTCGGTCACGATGCCTCCGGTGGATCCACTCTGCTGCGGGAGCCACCAGTTGTCCGTAATGCTCGTCCCCTCGAAGCTGTCGATCGGCGTCGCCTCAAGTCCAGTTTCTCCGGTGGTGAAGAACACCTGATAGCGGCTCGTTGTGGTGTTGAGGAACAGGTCCTGCACGCCCGGCTCAATGGCAAAGCGGTATCCCGTATCCGGGTCCAGCGGAGCGTCGGGTGCGAAGCTGACCACGGTCCGTTCCGACACATTCGAGGCCTGGACGCTGCCGGGAATTGGCGTTCCATTGGCGCTCGTCTCCAGCACAACGCGCCCGTCGAGCGTGGACAGATCCACCAGCTCGTCGAACGCAACCGTGACGACAGGCTGAACACGGACGTCGGTGGCACGAATGGCCGGGAAGCTCTCTGTGAGACGCGGAGCCAACGCATCCGGGAACCCAGACGTGAAGGACAGTGAGAAGGTATCGCCTCCGGTTCCGTCGGCGTTCCCATCCAACGCATCCCCGGCGGCGCCCGTGGCCGCTCCATCAATGGCGAGCGTGTAGATCGTCTCAGCCTGGAGATCTGCGTCTGGCGTAAAGACGAGGCGATAGTCGTTGTCGCGCCAAGCGAACGACCCTGTGGTGGCGGAGCCTCCAGCTGGCGTCAGCGAGAAGGCCGCTTCCGTCGCCGCCCGATCCATCGGGCGGCTGAAGATGACCGTGAGCGGGTCGGTCACACGCACATTCACGTCGTCGAGTTGAGGCGTGGACTCGGCCACGGTCGGCGGAACGGTCGACAGCAGCGAGGCATCCAGGAACGTGAAGGTGGTGTCCTCCATCGTGATCGATCCCGAGAACGACTCGTATCCGTCCGCCTCGATGGTCACCGTGTGCGTGCCCGCACCGAGGTCTTCGAGGTAATAGAACCCGTTCGCCAGCTCGTCAGGGTCGTTGGAGTACTGATTGAAGAGCGTCTCGTAGGTATCGGTGGTGTACGTCTGCCCATCAATGGTGATGGTGGCACCATTGATGGGCCACCCATTCTCTACGTCCGTGACGATGCCCGTTGCAATACGGTGCACCGAACGCTCGATGCCATGCCAGTCCAAGATGGACCAGTAGTGCGCTTGCGCCTCCAGCCGCTTCCAGTCCGCGTTCATGTTGCGGGTGTTCTGCGCCGGGTTGGTGTGGAAGCCGCCCTCACTCAACACCGACGCCATGTTGGTGCGCCGGTTCACTGAGAGGTAGGGGAACTGGTTGGTGTGGTTCGCCGGAAAGCCCTGATAGAAGGTCCGGTCGGCGTAGTTGCCGATGGTCGGGATCCGCATGGCCGCCGTGAGCGTGCGGATGAACTCGTCACCCATCCGTCCGCCTCCTTCTGGCGTCTTCTCGACGGTCTGCCCATTCGAACGCCACCCCCCATAGAGCATCAGCGTGTTGTTGGTAGACGGGCCTCCGGCATTGCTGTGGATGGAGTGGAAGAAGTCCACCCCGAGCGCGTTGGCCTGATCTGAGCGCTGACTCAGCCCAACCTGCTGCGTGTCATTCGTGCGCGAGATGTGGACGGCCTCAATGTCGGTGCGGGTCTCCAGCATCTCCTTGAGCGCCAGCCCGATGCGAAGCACCTTCCGGGCTTCGGAGTAGCCGTACACGCCGACGTTCTCGTTCTGGCTGTGGCCGGGATCGAGGTAGAGCGTCCAGTCGGAGAGTCCGGTTACCTGAGCCTGAGACGAGCTGGCGAACAACAGAAGGGCGAAGAGCCCGAGCGGTGCAAAGCGGTTCATCGGGCTACTCGGTGACAGGAAGGAGGTACAGGGCGCCATCGGTGGCGTCGTCGAACGCGATGGCGCGGCCGTCCGGTGACCACGAGGGGTTCATCTCGAGGCGATCTGGCGTGGTCGTCAGCTCGACGCGGGCGGAGCCGTCTGCACGAGCCGCGACGAGGTCGGCGCCGGTAAAGATGTGGCCGTTGTCCTCGGTGGCCATAAACACCACCCAGCGTCCATCCGGCGACCACGCTGGCCGGTGCCCAGTTCCCAGATCGATGCGGTTGGAGCCGTCGCGGTCCATCACATGAAGGCCGCCGCCCATCACCTCAAAGGCTACGCGCTGGCCGTCAGGCGAGACGGCAGCGTTGAGCAACGCACCTTCGCCCAGCGGATGCACGTCCCGAAGCCCGCCTGTTTCGAGATCCGCAACGCGAATCCCATCCGGCCCAGCACCCAGGATGGCCTCACCCGTTAGCGCCGCCAGCCGAGGCGCCTCTGCGACCACCCGAACATCGAATTCGCCAGCCCGAACGACGCCGACCCGGTGAGCATCCAGCCAGAGCGGCAGGCTCGGCGTACGGGTGTCGTAGTCGATGAGCGTCTCAGCCTCACCCGTCAGCTCGAACTGCTTGATGGCGTCGGTTCGGCGCACGCCATCGATCCGCGCCACGCGGGCCGCGATGGCACGACTATCAGGAGACCAGGCAAACCCAAACCCGGCAGCGGGCTCCTCACTAAGCTGGCGCACATTGCTCCCATCCGCGTCCATCATCCAAAGGCCAACGTAGCTGTCACGTGTAAAGGCGATCTGGCTGCCATCGGGCGACCAAACGGGCTGGATGGCAGCGGCACCATCTGCGAGAAGAAGAACCGGTGGGCCATCCGCCTGAAGCTGGGCCGACGCAGGCACCGCCCACAGGAGAGCCGCCAAGGACAACCCGAGTGCACGGCGCAAGAGAGAAAAAGACATCATGAGTCTGATCTGGGAGCCCCGAAGGTAGGGCCATTGGCTGTTCTCCCCAGCTCCTTTCGCACCACCACCTGGCTCGCCAGCTCGAGTCTCCCGTCGTCACTCCCCTGTTCCTCCACTCGTCCGTCCCCGAACGAGCATGGTGCTCCCCGGTCTGCTGTGGCGTTCCCTTAGCCTTACACGTCTTCCAGTTCGGCCTCGAGCTGCTGCTTGCGGACCATCTCCGCGTACGCACCGCCCAGATCCACCAGCACATCGTGGGTGCCGCGCTCCGCGACGCGCCCCTCATCCAGCACAAGAATCAGGTCGGCATCTTGGACGGCAGACACGCGGTGGCTGACCACCACCACCGTCCGGCGCCCGAACTGCTGACGCAGGTTGTCGAGGATGGTCGCCTCCGTGCGCATATCGACCGCGCTAAGAGCATCGTCGAAAAGAAGGATCTCGGGCTGGCGAATGAGCGCCCGTGCGATGGCAGTGCGCTGCTTCTGTCCACCGGATAGCGTGATGCCGCGCTCGCCCACAATGGTCTCGAATCCGAGCGGGAAGTCCTCGACGTTCGCCAGCAGGTCGGCTTCCTCTGCGGCGGCGCGCACCAGCTCGTCGGTGGCGTCCATCTCGCCGAAGGCGATGTTGTTGCCGACGGTGTCCGAGAAGAGGAACACCTCCTGTGGCACGTACCCGATGGCGCCACGAAGCACCTCCACAGGAAGCTCATGGGCATCCCGACCATCGACCAGGACCCGCCCATCGGTTGGATCCATCAGGCGCGGAATCAGCTCGATGAGCGTGGACTTGCCCGACCCCGTCCGTCCCACGATGCCAAGCGTCGCTCCGGCTGGCACATCGAACGACACATCCTTGAGCACATCCGGGCCATCCGCTGTGTATCGGAAGCAGACGTTCTCGAAGGTGATGCGTCCTTCGACTTCGGTGATGCCCGAATCCGTCTGCTCGTTGTCCTCGATGTCGGGCTGAATGTCAAGGATCTCCACGATCCGGCTCATGGAGGCCGAAGCCTGCTGGACCATCGACACCACGTAGCCGAACGACGCCACGGGCCACGTCAGGATGGTCACGTAGAGCACAAACTCCACGATGTTGCCCACCGTCAGCTCGCCGGAGATCGCCAGCCGCCCGCCAACCGCCACCACGAGCACGGTGCTGGCACCAATCAGCGTCATCAGGATGGGACGGAACGCGGCGTCCACGCGGGCGAGATCCAGAGCACGGTCCTGGTACGCCTCCGAGGCATCGTCGATGCGACCGGCCCAGGTGTCTTCCTGCGCGTAGGCCTTCACCACGCGAATGCCGGAGAGAGCCTCCTGCACCCGGCTGGTGAGTGATGAGTAGGCTTTCTGCTGGCGGTCCGTGCGGAGGTGAACCATCCGGCTGACCACGAACACCAGCACGGCCAGAACCGGCATCGGGAGAAGTGCCCAGAACGTGAGTGTGGGCGAGATGGCGAGCATGACCACCAGCGCAGTCACGATGCCCGCAGCAGCCCGTGCCAGATACATCAGCGCAGGCCCGACGTAGCGACGCACCCGCTCGATGTCGCTGGTCGCCCGCGTCATCACGTCGCCCGTGGCAAATCGGTTGTAGAACGCGCCCGAGAGTGTCTGGAGGTGCGCGTAGAGCCGGTTCCTCAGGTCGTACTCGATATCTCGGCTGGCGACCACCACGAGGCGCCGCATCAGGAACAGAAACATCCCGCTGAGCAGACTCAGGCCGATCACCAGCAGGCCCAGCAGAATGAGGGTCTGGCGAAAGTCTGCGAAGAGCTCCTCAGCCATGGGCGTCCCCTGAAACGCCCCGTGCAGCGCCACCATCCGAGGCACCGCATCCACGGCCTCGCGGACCACTCCGGGCACAAACAGCGCTGCCAGCGCAGAGAGCAGCGCACAGAGCAGGCCAGGGCCCATCGTCCAGCGATGGCGCCAGAGGTCAGCGTTGAGTCGTCGGAGGGGTGAAGTCATACCGGGCGCAGGGGCTCCGCGCAAGATCGGTGTGTCGCCGCGGACGCGCCTCCACAACGCCAGCTCGCACGACAGAGATTCCATGCCTCGAGCTGGCGCGCACCACTAGACCGCCAGCTCGACAGCTGCTCAGAAGCCGCGATGCGCCGGGCTGGAGACATCGGGCCGCCCTCTCCATCATGTGGCGTCTTCCTTGCGACTCCCATGCCTGATCTCCACCCCGGCTATCGCTGGACCGACTGGACGCCATTTCTCCCACCACCTCGACGCGGAGCCGACAATCAGCGAACGCATGGCCTTGCCGTCACACGCGATGGCACCCTCGTCGTCTTTCGGCCGGCTGACCCGTCTGATTCCTGAGTAGAGACGCGCGCTACTGTTGTCGAGCTGGCGATCTCTAGGCGCTGCCGAGCACGGTAGCAGCGCGCGAGGTCATCTCTACGGCATTCGCCAGCTCGAGGCCGAGCACACTTGCGTCGCCAGAGCGGGTCCCGGACTCCACCCGAGCCCACGCAGCCTGGATCTCCTTCAGCCCCACGTTGGCTGCGCTGCCTTTGAGCTGGTGCGCCACGTTTCCTACCTCCTCAAGATCGTCCGAGCCTCGAACGGCGGCGACGAGGCTATGTGCAGAGGTACAGAATGCGTCGACCAGATCTTGGACAAACTCTGGGTCCTCTTCACCAAGCAGTTCCGCGACGTGAACGCCGATGGCCTTCCGCAACCGCTGAGCATCGTCCGCATCGGACTGCGGCGAGGAGATGGACGGCGGCGTCTCCGAACGGGGCTGAACAGTCTCCTCTGAGGCAAAGCGGCGAAACAGGGACATGGCAGAGGAGGGCTACAAGAGGCACATCCGCTTGGTGGCGTCAACACGGGCATGCCCTTGGACAAACGTGGCGATGAATACGCCAGTCAGGTTCAGAAGGACACGCCGAGTATCGGGGCCGTGCCCCCCTGCTTAAGACCCCGAACGCCTCTCGGCTATCTCCTCCGAGCCGGTGACACTACCTGCTCAGAAGGACCCACCTGCGTTCCACGTTGCCGTACCAAACGCCATGCGCCACACTGAGGGTGCCCTGCTCCCCCTCCGCCCGTCCTGTAGATTGGCACCCCATGCAACATCTCGGCCTTCTTTTCCTCCTCTCTGTCGTGCTCGCGACGAGTGCCTGCGCGCAGGCTCCCCGGATCTCACAGCCGCCCTCGCCAGCGGCGGAGAATCCTCTGGAACGTGTGCCTATGCCGCCACCACGCCCTCGGCTCCCCCCCCAGGTCAGGGTCAACGAGCGCACGATTTACTACGATGTTCGGGGGGACTCTAGCCAGGAGATCTTGGCGTCCATTCGCGCCAACTCGCCCATTGAGGAGAAAGGCGTGGATGGCCGCTCTCTGGATGCCTATATGCGCTGGCGCATTGACTGGCGCTACCGGTTTCAACAGCGCAACGACGCCTGCCGCTTTACCAACGTCACGGTTACTGCCAACCTCACCACTACTCTCTGGCGCTGGACCCCATCTGCCAACGCCTCGGCGTCTCTGATCTCAGAATGGAGACGCCGCGCACGCATTCTCCTCGAGCACGAAGACGGGCACAGGAACTACACGCTTCTCGGCGCGCGACAGATCTTCAGCGCCCTGCGCCCCATGCAGGCTCCGACGTGCGACGCGCTCCAGGACAAGGCCGACACAGAAGGCCGACGCATCCTCGACACCATTCGCGATATCAACCGCCGGTACGACGAGGTCACCCTGCACGGAACCATCGAGCCGAAGTAAACGGCGCAGTCCATCGCCAGCGCGATGCTGACGTTCAACGCGCGGTCCTCGGCATCAGGGCGTCGAGCTGGCGACTACAATGGGCGCACGCGAATGGAATCCAGGAGGATGTCCGAGATGGTCCACGTCTGGCCGACGTCATGCAGATCCCCAAAGCGTTCCAGATCCCTCGGCCCGATGCTGTCTGCGGTAAGGTTGCGGTAGTTCTGGAAGCGGACACCTGAGACCTCTTCGACGCCCAGAACCTCGCGGAAGCGCGTCCCGGTCTCGTTCCGACTGGTGTCTCCCGGTGTCACGGCGTAGCTATACGCGAGGTAGTCCATCGTGGCGTCCGGCTGGCGAAGCCAGTAGACGTAGCGGTCATCCCAGTCGATGCCGCCTCCTTCCTGTGCGAATGTGGCCTCGAGGCGGTCATACGCCTGTCCACCTATGGAGTCCGGCCCGAGAGCCCGAACGCGGACGGCTGGATCGGTGAGCGAGTATGGCAGCAGCGCGAAGTACGCCACGGAGTTCACCGCCGTCATGACGCGGTCTGCCTCTACCTCATCGAGGTCGACCTCCACGCCGTCCACAAAGCGACGGGCGCCCGTGTTGTCTACCACCTCCTCGAGCTGGCGCCCAGCGTCATCGGTGATCGTCCGTGCGTAGCGGAACGTGGTCCCGTCCCGGCGGAGCGTGAAGGGCGTTCCTCGGAACGAGAAGGTGACCTCTGCATGGTCCAGCGTGCCCACGCCGTGCTGCGCCCGAACGCGCTCCACCAGCTCGAGAGCTTCCGGATCTCCCTGGGGCCCGCCGGGCGTCGGCGTGCAGGCGGCGAGGCCGAAGACAAGACACAGAAGAACGCGGGGCATCTGCACAGGCGGAGGGGTGTTCAGAACCTACGGCGGAGCCCCCGAGCTGATTGCACCCGGGGCCAGCCCGCCAGCCCTGCAACTCTGGACGAGCTGGCGATCAGACGAATGGTGTCTGCCGGGCCGTCTGGGCCAGCTTCATCGTATCGATGGCGATCACCAGTTCCTCGTTCGTTGGGACCACCCAGACCGGCACTGGGCTGGCGCCGGTGGTAATCCGGGCCTCCTGGCCACTGGCGGCCCGGTTGGCCTCCGCGTCCAGCTCGATGCCGAGCCCTTGGAGACCCTGAAGGATCTTGGCGCGGATCGGGGCTGCGTACGTCCCGATTCCCGCCGTGAACGCAATCCCGTCGAGCCGGCCGAGGGTGGCGAGGTACTGACCGATGTAGCCCCGCACCCGGTGGCAGAACACGTCGATGGCTTGCTGGCACCGCACATCTCCGTCGGCGGCTTCGGAGAGCAGGTCGCGCATGTCGGCAGCGTAGCCGCTGAGTCCGAGCAGGCCCGAGTAGCGGTTGAGAAGCGTCTGCACCTCAGCCAGCGACATTTCCTCTTTCTCCACGATGTCGAAGATGATAGACGGGTCGAGGTCGCCCGCACGCGTGCCCATCACTAGCCCGTCCAGCGGGGTCATGCCCATCGACGTGTCTACGCTGCGCCCGTTCTCGATGGCACACGCCGAGCAGCCGTTGCCGAGATGCAGCGTGACCACGCAGCTGTCGGTCTTGTCGAGGTCCGCCAGCTCGTAGAGGCGCCGCGAGACGTAGTAGTGGCTGGTGCCATGAAACCCGTAGCGCCGCACCTTGTGGCGCCTGTAGAGGCGGTTCGGGATCGCGTAGAGGTAGGCCTCGGGGGGAAGCGTCTGGTGGAAGGCGGTGTCGAACACAGCCACCTGCGGCACGTCCGGGAAGGCGGCCTGCGCCGCTCGAATGCCGCGCAGGTTGGCCGGGTTGTGGAGCGGAGCAAGGTCGAAGGCATCGCGGATGGCATCCACTACCTCGGCGGTAATCAGCGCCGACTCCGCGAAGTTCTCGCCGCCATGCACCACCCGATGCCCAACGGCCTCGATCTGGCCCAGGTCGTCGCTTTCATGGATCTCCTTGAGCACGAACTCGAGCGCCGCGATGTGGTCGGAGGCGGAGAGGCTGCGCCGCTCCGGCTTCGCACCGCCGACGGCAAACGACCCGAGCGCCGTCACCGCGCCGATGCGTTCGACGTGCCCCTCGGCCAGCGTGGTGCGCGCCGCGGCGTCGATAACATCCACCTTGAGGGACGAGGATCCGGCGTTGAGAACGAGAACGATCATGGGTAGTCGAAAGGAAAAGACAGGGCGTAAGCGGAGACCGGACTACAACGAGCTGGCGGTCGGGTCGAGCGGAATCGCCAGCTCGGGCGGGATCCCGCCAGACTGTACGAGAGCAGATGCAAGCGTTAGGAGCCGGCGCTGTTCCGGCCACACCAGCCGGGCGGCCGCCTCGTCCGCAGAGAGCCAGTCGAACGCGTCGTGCTCGGCATCGAGCTGAGGGGCGCCCGTGACCTCCGCCGCGAACGCGGGAGTAAGCGACACCGCATCGTGCTGCCAGTCGTAGAAGGTGTTGACGGACGGAAGGGCCCAGACTGCTACGAGCCCGGCCTCCACGCCATACCCAGTCTCCTCCGCCAGCTCGCGAAGCGCTGCCTGCCACGCCGTCTCCCCCGGCTCGATCTTGCCGCCGACCATGCGCCACTGCCCAGCATAGGCGTGTCCCGCTGAACGCCGCAGAACGAGCCACTCGAACCGGGCACCGTCCACCCGATACGGATACACGTCGACGACGCGAACAGATGCTGTAGGACCGGCCAGCGGATCCATCGACAGGAGATGGTTGTCAGAAGACGGAGACCGACAGAACGGACTCCGCCGTGACGGGTTCAGGCCCTTCTGCGATTCCAGAGCCCCCATGATCTACGTCATCATCGCCGTCACCTTCTTCGGGTTCATCGGGCTGGCGTTCGTGCTCCTGTTCCCCGTCTACCGGTTCCTGACGCGAGAGGAGAAGCTGTCCGAGAACTGGACCCAGGAGGCGATCGCTCGAAAGCAAAACCGGGAGCGACCTGGTGGCGATGGTGCGGCATCCGAGGCGCCTCTTGCCCCCGGAGATCAACCCTGAGGCGTTCGCCAGCTCGGCCGCAGGAGATCATCGGATTCTTCTATGAGGTCACCCTCTCGAAAGGCGACGAGATCCTGCCAGGCATCAGGGTGTGGACGAAGCTGCTGAGCGTGCTCAGTCCACGACCACCCACGGCTTCATCTTCTCGAATGTCTTCGGCCCGATGCCCTTGACCTCGATGAGCTGCTCGGGCCGGCTGAAGCGTCCGTGCTGCTGGCGGTAGGCGAGAATGCGGCTCGCCAGCGCAGGACCAATGCCGGGTAGCCGGTCCAGCTCCGCTGCAGAGGCCGTGTTGATCCCCGTGCGAGCTGGCGCCGGACGCGCACTCCGTCGCGCTGGCGCTGGGGCGGGCTCCACCACGGGCTCGGGCGCCACCTCTGCCGAATCCGCCAGCTCGACCGCCTCCGCTGGCTCCGGCATGGACACCGTCGTGGATACCACAGGCCGAATGGGAACAGCGTCAGCGGTTGCCGACCGCTCCGCCGCCTCGAAGGCCGCATCCGAGCTGGCGTAGAGGTCTGGGGCGACGGGCGCTGCGCTTGCCTGCACGTGACGAGCCACCGTGCCCGCCGCCAGCGCGACGAGGATTGCGAGCGCAGCGGTCCCTTCGGGAGCCGCGAGGCCAATTCGGTTCTGAAGGCGATAGAGCCAGCGCATGGGCAAGCAGGGGGTTCAGCCCTCTAGACCCCTGGCTCCCACAGATCTAACCTCGAGCTGACGGCCGTCTCAAGAATCTCCGCGGATGCGGCACTCCCCCTCCCGCACCGCGTTCTGAGAGCATGATTGTCCGCACCGATGCTGTCGTCCTCCGCGCGTTCGACTACGGCGAGACGAGCCAGATCGTCACCCTGCTGACCCGCCAGCACGGCGTGATCGGGGTGATGGCGAAAGGCGCCCGGCGTCCCTCGAGCCGCTTTGGGTCTACGCTCCAGCCTACGTCGTACATCCAGGCGGTCTACTACTACCGGCCCGGACGCGGCCTCCAGACACTCACCGAGACCTCCCACCTCGCGCGCTTCTCACGCCTCCGCTCCGACCTCGACCGCATCACGCTCGGCCTCCGCGCCCTTGAGGTGGCCCGCCTGGCCCTGGACGAGGGCGACGCCCACCCCCTGGCGCTCGAAGCTCTCGCACGCACCCTCACCTTCCTCGACGCCTCTGAGACCCATGCAGGCAACGCCCTGCTGTGGTTTCAACTCCGCATGGCGTCTCTCCTGGGCTTCTCACCAGACATCCAGCGCGACGATGTCCTCGCCCTCGGCGATGGCGGGCGCCTGATGCTAGACTCGGGCGCCATCGTGGCAACTGAACCGCCACCTGGCATCTCCATTGGCCAGAGCCTTCCCGCCAGCCGCGCCGCGCTCCGCGCCTTCGCCATCCTTGCTCGAACCGACCTCGAAACCGCCGGGCGTATGGCGCTCGCTCCCGACGTCCGCTCTGAGGTCCAGGGCGTGGTGGATGCGTACCTCCGGTTCCACGCCGAATCGGTCTTCCCGGAGCGCGTCCAGACCGTGAGCGACCAGGTCACTGCCGGACTCGCTGCCGCGAAACGAGGCTCAGACGATCCGCCGTGACGTCGTCCGGTCCCTCCTCTCAACGGGCACCTCGCCACGAGCTGGCGAACCGAGCATGCCACCGACATCGCCAGCTCGACGCACATGTCTAGGGTGTCTAGGATGAAAGAGGGCATGATGCGACACCGTTCCTCTACGTGCTCCCCCAGACGCGCGCACCAGGGCCCTCTTCTGTTACTTTCATAGCAGCACGGCGCACGATATCTTTAGAACACACAGTAGTTCCTCTCCAATGAGCCGTCGCCACCTGACCCGCAAGCAGCATGCGTTCTTGGAGTACCTCCAGAGCCACCTGCAGGAACGGAAAGTCTGGCCAACCTATCGGGAGATCGTGGATCACTTTGAGTACCGATCGCCGAACTCGGTCACACAGAACCTTCAGGCGCTTGCGAGGAAGGGGTTTCTTCGCCGTGACCGGGATGGGTACCACTTGGTCCAACGCGAGGGCGAGGCTGGATCCATCCCTGTTCGCTGGACGCTCGACATGGGCCAGTTTTCCCCTCCAACCGCTCCGGAACACCTCTCCCTGGCCTCCCTTTTTCGCGATGTGTCTGGCGTGGGGGCTCTCAAATTGAGCGCGGACGTTGCCCGGACGGCAGAACTCGGCGAGGCTCATTATGTGTTCATGAGCGAAGGAGAGGTTCCAGAGGGCGAGGTCGCAGTCGTTCTGCATGAGGGCGCACTCGCCCTCCGCACGATGGAACAGGAGGATCCCCTCGACCCCGCGACGACCATTCTCGGACGCTACGCTGGGCATGCTGGCCCCTATGGCATCGTGCGACGCAGTGGGAAGCCACAGGTCGAAACGAGCGAGGTCTGAGCAGGCCCCACTCATGGACTCGACGCCTGCGCATCTCGGTGGAGCCGGAGACACCGAGCGCTCCCAGGGAAACCGCAGTGGGAGGATTCTGCATCCAGCTTAAGGCCGCCCGAACTGAGGACGATATCGACCCCGATTGTCCCTCTTCGCGCCGTTTCGGCCTTCTCGATGACTCTCCGCCTTCCTCTCGCCCTGGCTCTTGTTGGGCTGCTCTCGCTGTCCGCCTGCGATTCCGGATCCGGAAGCGACGACATCACAGGCACCTGGTCCACCACCATCGACTACAAGGCCGACACGCTGATTGCCGCACAGAACTTCCGCGTCGTGGCCGATTACACCACCACGTACACGTTCGAACTGCTCAACACGGACGGACTGATCTACGGTCGCATCACGTCTTCAGTGGATGGCAGCATAACTGGCCAGGAAGCTGGCACAGACCCCGTTGTGTACGACCTGACCTCTGCGGAGTCCACGACGGACTATCTCTTCGGCACCTACGATGACCCGAGCCTCGAGCTGGATGTCCCGTGGGGCTCGTATCAGGAAAACCTGTGGACCTTTGAGAAGGTCGGAGGCCGTGCAGAGCTAGCAGGCCGTGTGGTACATGAGTGGACCTTCGAGTCGCTCTACACCTCCCAGCCCGGCGATTTCAGCTTCATCATCGCGGGCGACCAGCAGGAGAAGACGACGATCCGACGCAGTAGCCAGGACGCTCCGGTACTGGCGGACCCGGCCTCAATCGTTCCCGAATCCCCGTCAACCATCCACAGTTACGGAGACGGAAGCGCCGCACTGAGTCGCATCAACGTCCAGGCACAGTAGGCGACGTTCGCCTGGCCCGGCATCGGGCGGAGCAGTAGACCACGCGGTCCCAGTCCCGCGCCCACTTCTTGCGCCACGCAAACGGGCGCTGGCACACCGGGCACGTTTTCGTGGGCAGGTGTGGCTTGCGGTAGCGCGGCGGCTGGTGGGGCTGGCGTTTCGGCATCACAGGGCGGACAGGTCTCTCTGAACCCGGGCGCGGCGTCTGGGGTTCAGGGTGAAACGCTGCCCTGCCATGACCGTCCGCTCCATCGCCGCTGTCAAGACCGCTCGCTACGTGGTGCTCGGGCCGGAGGACGGACCCGCCGGCGAGGTGTGGATGGCGTGCCACGGCTACGGCCAACTGGCCACGTACTTCGCGCGGCACTTCAAGGCGGTCACCCGTTCGGAGGGCGCCAGCTCGAGGCGCCTGATTGTGGTGCCAGAGGCTCTGAGTCGGTTCTACCTCGATGGCCCGGGCGCGGGCTCTCGCTACACGCGCATCGGGGCCACGTGGATGACGAAGGAAGCGCGCGAGGCCGACATCGCCGACGTGACGCGCTACCTCGACGACGTGCTGGTGGCGGCCTGCGCCCGTGCCAATGTGGACCCGATCTCCGTTCCACTCGGCGTGCTCGGGTTCAGCCAGGGCACAGCCACCGCCTCCCGGTGGGTGGCTCTCAGCCCCCTTCTTGCCCGGCGACCGCACCCTGCAGACCACCTCGTGCTCTGGGGCGGGCGCGCCGCCCATGACATCGAGCTGGCGGCCCTCAATGACATTCCACTGACCCTCGTGGCGGGCGACCGGGACGAGATTGCGACACCCGGGCGCATTGTGCGCGAGGAAACCCGTCTGCGCGAGGCAGGCCTCACTCACCAGCTCGCTCGCTACGACGGCGGCCACCGGCTGCACGCCGAGACACTGGCCTCCGTCCTGACGCCCCTTTCCCCACCATGAGCGTGGTCGGTCGATTTGCGCCCAGCCCGACAGGTGACCTGCACCTCGGGAGTGCGCTGGCGGCGCTGGCCGCCTGGGCGAGTGTTCGGAGCCGGGGCGGTCGGTTCGTCTGGCGCGTGGAGGACCTCGATGGTCCGCGTGCAGTGGCGGGCGCTGCGGAGCGCCAGCTCGAGGACGCACGATGGCTCGGGATCGACTGGGACGACGGCCCGGACCCGGGCGACCCGACGCAGGAGATCGGACCCAACGGCCCGTACCGACAATCGGAGCGGAGCGCGCTCTATGACGCCGCCCTGCGGCAGCTCGCTGACGCCGGTCGGCTCTTCCCCTGCCGCCGCTCCCGCAAAGACCTTCAGGCGCTTGCCACAGCCCCGCACGGCGCATCCGGTCTCCCACCCTATCCCTCGAGCTGGCGACCCGATGCGCTCGAACCGGGCTGGCTGGATGCCCTCGGCGACCGTCCGGACTGCGCGCTCCGCTTCCGCATCGATCATCCGCCTGTGACGTTCGACGACCGGGTGGTCGGGACCATAACCGAGGATGTCCGCGAGACCGTGGGCGATGTGGTGCTCAAGCGGCGCGACGGCGTCTACGCCTACCAACTCGCGGTCGTCGTCGATGACCTTGCGATGGGCATCACCGAAGTGGTGCGCGGCCAGGATCTCCTCGACTCGACAGCCCGGCAGATCCTGCTCATCCAGGCGCTAGGCGGAACGGTCCCGGCGTATGCCCACCTGCCGCTGCTGGTGAACGTGGACGGCGAGAAGCTCTCCAAGCGCGACGCGCCTCCCACTATCCGACAGCTTCGCGACCGTGGCGTCGCCACCGAAGCCATCGTGGGAGGGCTGGCGCACGCTCTCGGCCAAGCCGAGTCCGCCAGCCCGATGACGGCCCTCGAGCTGGCGACGCGGTGGGACTGGAGCCAGGTACGGCCGGAGCCAACCCCTGTGCCGACCACACTTGCGGACTCACTGTAGACGCTTGCCTGCAGCGTAGTAGAAGAACAACTGGTGGCCCTCGATCTCGCGCCGGGCGTCACGGTCCAGCCACCACGCATGAGCGGCGTTGGCAGCGAGGAAACCGCTTGCCAGCCCGAGAGCGCCGAGTTCGATTCCGGCAGACGCCTCAGCCAGCCCAACCGCCAGCGCCGGGACGAACGGCGTGAGCAGGCCGGGGCGGTCGGCGTAGCGCGAGACAAGCGCCCGGAGCGGCCCGGTCGCGGCGATGGCATCTGCGATGTCGGCCACCGTCGGGGCCACCTCACGGCGGTAGAGCCGCTCGGCCTCATGCGGAAAGCCGTCGTCCCAGACGGCAGGCTGCACGGCATCCGCGAACTCGATCACGGCGGCCCGGAACCGGGCGATGTGTGCCGCCAGCTCGCGCCGAATGTCGAGGATTTCCTCGATGCTTGCCGCCTCGAACAGCGGCAGGCGTGGAAGCCAGTCCGCCACCATCCCGCCCTCACGTCCTCGCGGGCCGTTCGAGCTGGCGACCGGCTCCGCGACTCCAGAGGCGCGCTGGCGAAGCAGGTCCATCGTCGCGCCGTCGAGCAAGGGCACCGACAATCCTGCCAGGGCCGTGTCGATGCGCCCGGCGTACGCGTCCGATGCGACCGGCGCAAAGTCCGACGGCGACGCGAGCGCACCGATGTCGAGTGGGTCGAGGCGAATGATTCCCGTCCGAGCGGCCGCCACCAGCTCGCCGTGGCCTCCGGCCTGCAGCCGCGCGTGAAGAGCACCGCGCACCTGCTCCCACCAGTCTCGGGCGATCCGGTCCAGTCGCTCGATGCGCTCAGCCCGGTAGGGCGCCTCCGGTTCCGTGACGAGCGTAGCACGAGCTGCCGCGAGCTGGCGCGGCCCGTCGCCGAGGTCGAAGTCCTCCGCCAGCGCGATGAGGGTCTCGAGGGCGCCCTCTGGAGGCGTGTGAAGCACACGGGCGATGAGGCTGGCCGCCGGGCTGGCGAGCGTCACAGCGTCGCCGTAGAGCAGCGCGGCCTTGACGAGCGGGCGGTCGATAGAAAACGCCAGCGCGTCGGAGTCGGCAACGCCGACGAACACATGGAGAGAGCGACTGTGCATGACGGCACGCTAGCGATGGCGACTGTCCCTCGTGCGTCATGCCTCCCCCCGGCAGGATGCCGCCGTCTGTCGCCCGTGTTCCGCCGCTGACCGCTTTCGAGGCACAGGATCCAGAATTCCTCGATACTCTGTGGGACCCTTCCTCCTCGGCCTCATGCGTCTCACCTCCCTCTGCCTTCTCCTGGTCGGTCTTGCCACCCATGCGGTTCCAGCAGCCGCCAGTGGGCTGCAGATCATCGAGTCGGAGGTCCACCGTGAAGGGCCTCGCGTGTTCGCAGATGTGACGCTTCGCTGGGACCAGTCGTGGCGCACCAACACGTCGTGGGATGCCGCGTGGGTGTTCCTGAAGGCACGGACGGGTCATTCGGGCTGGTCCTCCCTTCGACTCCTGCCCACCGGCCACCAGGTCGTCGAGAACCGCTACGGAGGCCCAGGAGCCACGCTGGATGTCTCTGAGGACAGCCTCGGGGTCTTTGTCTACCGGGATGCGCCTTCGGATCGCGGCTCCAACCACTGGCGCATTCAGTTTGCCCTCGCCTCCCCGCCCGAAGGCGCCGACTTGCAAGTGCAGGCCTTTGGGGTCGAGGTGGTCCTGGCGTCAGAAGGCGCGTACTGGCTGGGCGACCCGGAAGCCTCCGCGACACCACCGGAAGGCCCTGACGGCCGCTGGGACCTCTTCGGGGCCTTCTATCAACAGGGGGCCAACGGGGCATCTGGCCCCTACCGGGTGCAGAGCGAAGCGGCCATCCGTGTGTGTGATGGGCCCGGCTCACTGTGCTACGCCGACTCGCAATACGACGGCGAGGGCGACAACGTCGGACCGATCCCAGATGCGTTCCCCAAGGGACACCGGGCCTTCTACGCGATGAAGTACGAACTCACACAGGGGCAGTACGCGGACTTCCTCAACCACCTTGATCGTCAGCAGACGGCGAACCGTGCCATCCACGGCGCCCGCAACTACGCCCGGCGAGGTCGCGGCACTATCGCGCTCGTGGGGGACGTGTACGTGGCGGCCCGCCCGGACCGGGCATGCAACTACCTGAGCTGGGATGATGGCGCTGCCTGGGCCGACTGGGCGGGCCTGCGTCCGATGACAGAGCTGGAGTACGAGAAGCTGGCCCGAGGCCAGGAGGAACCGGTGAGCGGCGAGTACGCCTGGGGGTCGACGGCCATTTCGCATGGCGACTCGCTCACCTATGCCGGATTCCTCGTCGAGGCCGAGGACGGGCTCGAGACCCTCTCAGGGAACGCCAACTATACCCCCGTCGGCGCCGATTGGGCCCTCGGCTACGGCGTCCACTTCACCGGAGGCGATGAGGGCTTCGGTCCCCTGCGCGTCGGCATCTTCGAGACGACCGCCGACGGAGACCGCGAACGAGCTGGCGCTGGGTACTACGGGGCGACAGAGCTGAGCGGGAGCCTGTTCGAGCGCGTCGTCAGCGCTTCGCACTCCATAGGCCGCAAGTTCGAAGGCTCGCACGGTGACGGCCAGTTGAGCTATGCCGGCCGGGCCACCAACTCGGACTGGCCCGGCATGGACGCCGAGGGCCTCGGTCTTCGGGGGGGCTCGTTCGCCTTCAACCCGGCCTACCTCTCCATCGCGCGGCGTTCGTTCGGCGCCTATGCGAGCTTCTACCGCGAGTTGGCGATGGGCTTCCGGGCCGTGCGGACGGCCCCATAGGTCCGCCCCGCCACGCTCAGGATCGAACTGACGCGCCAGCCGCCGCCCTCGGTCTCGGTGGGCATCACCAGCCCATCGAGCCCGGGATTCCTTTGAAGGGCCCGGCCACCCGCGACGTGATCCACCCGCCGTAGAAGCCGCCCGGTTGGGGTGTCACCCGCTCGTCTCCGATGAAGCACGCCCCGACCCGGCCAGGGTAAAACGCGACGTGGTCTTTGAGAGCTGCGTACTGTTCGCGCGGACTCGGGTAGCTCCATGCAGCATCCACGGAACGCTCCTCTCCCACCTCAATGTCATAGTACACGGCGTAGCCTTTCCACTCGCACCCCGACTGCTTGGCCGACTGCACGAGGCTCGCCAGCTCGACGTCGGCCGGTGGGATGTAGACCGTCGGCGGATGGCTGGTCTCGAGGATCTGGAGGGCCTCGTCCGACTCCGCGATCACGCGGCCGCCGAACTCCACGCGGACGCGCTCGCCAACGGGCTCGAGAGCGGGTGGACGGGGATGGTCCCAGACGGAGGTCTGTCCGGGGCGGACGGGATCAGGAGTGGGGCGCAGCATTGGCGGGCAGGGCAGGCGGGACGGGTCTACGTCCTGCTCTGCGCCGGGCTCCCTGTTCCCACCAGCTCGAGACGCGCCCTCGAGCTGGCGAAAATGCGCGGCGACTACGCCATCGCCAGCTCGTTGTTGAGGAAGTCGCGGAGGACGTAGTTGAGGATGCCGCCGTGGCGGTAGTACTCCACCTCAATGGGCGTATTGAGCGCCACCCGCACGTCGAACGTCACCTGCGAACCGTCAGCCTTGGTGGCTGTCACTGTGAGCGCTTGGCCGGGCCGTACGTCGTCCTCCACCGGAATGTCGAACGTCTCCGAGCCCGTCAGCCCGTGCGTATCCAGGCTCTCTCCAGCCTTGAACGTGAGCGGTAGCACGCCCATCCCGACGAGGTTCGAGCGGTGGATGCGCTCGAAGCTCTGCGCCACGACCGCCTTGATGCCAAGCAACAGCGTGCCCTTGGCCGCCCAGTCGCGCGAGGAGCCCATGCCGTAGTCGTTGCCTGCGAACACGACAGTCGGCGTGCCCTCAGCCAGGTACTGCTGGGCGGCGTCGTAGATGTACATCTGCTCGCCGTCCTTCAGGGTCCAGCCTCCCTCGGTTCCGGGCGCCATCTGGTTGCGGAGGCGAATGTTGCCAAACGTGCCACGTGTCATCACACGGTCGTTGCCACGCCGCGAGCCGAATGAGTTGAAGTCCTTCGGCTCCACGCCGCGGTCCTGCAGGTACTGACCTGCGGGCTCGGACTTCGGAATGGCTCCAGCGGGCGAGATGTGGTCTGTGGTGGTGGAGTCGCCGGCCTTCACGAGCGTCTTGGCGCCGTGGATCGGCTGGATGGCGGGCACGTCGGACGTCACGTCCATGAAGAACGGCGGCTCCTGGATGTAGGTGCTCGCCTCGCTCCACTCGTAGACCGCCCCCTCGCCTGTCTCGATGGCGTTCCAACGCGGGTTCGAGTCCTCGATGCCGTCGTACAGCTCGTCGAACTGCTCCGGCGTCACCGCCATCGCGGTGGCGTCCTGGATCTCCTGCTGGCTGGGCCAGAGGTCCTTCAGGTACACATCGTTTCCATCCTGGTCCTGGCCGATGACGTCGTTCTGGAGGTCGATGTCCACGGTGCCCGCCAGCGCGTAGGCGACGACCAGCGGCGGGCTGGCGAGGTAGTTGGCCTTCACGTGGGAGTGGATGCGCCCCTCGAAGTTGCGGTTGCCCGAGAGCACACCAGCCACGATCAGGTCGCCCTCCACGATGGCGTTCTGCACGGGCTCCGGGAGCGGCCCCGAGTTGCCGATGCACGTGGTGCAGCCGTAGCCGACGAGGTGGTAGCCGAGCGCGTCGAGGGAGTCTTGGAGGCCCGCCTTCTCGAGGTAGGCCGTCACCACACGGGATCCCGGCGCGAGGCTGGTCTTGACGTAGGGCTTGACCGTCATGCCACGCTCGACGGCCTTCTTGGCAAGCAGCCCGGCGGCAAGCATCACGCTCGGGTTGGAGGTGTTGGTGCAGCTCGTGATGGCGGCAATGGTCACATCGCCGTGCTTGAGGTCCAGCTCGTTGCCTGCATCGTCGACGTAGCGGCCGGTGCTGTCGAGCTGGTCGTCGCTTAAGCCAAAGCCCTGCGGGCTGGCGGGGCGCTTCAGGCTCTCGCGGAACTCGCGCTGGATGTTCGGGAGCGTGATGCGGTCCTGCGGGCGCTTCGGGCCGGACATGGACGGCTCTACGTCGGCGAGATCCAGCTCGAGAGTGGCCTGGAACTCAGGGTCCGGCGTGTCGTCGGTGCGGAAGAGGCCCTGGGCCTTGCAGTAGTTCTCCACCAGCTCGATGGTCGCCTCGTCGCGCGCGGTGCGACGGAGGTAGTCCAGCGTCTCGGCATCAATGGGAAAGAAGCCCATCGTGGCGCCGTACTCCGGCGCCATGTTGGCGATGGTCGCGCGGTCCGGCAGGCTCATCGAACTGAGGCCCGTGCCGTAAAACTCGACAAACTTGCCCACGACGCCATGCGCGCGGAGCATCTGCGTAACGGTCAGTGTGAGGTCGGTCGCTGTCACGCCCTCACGGAGCTGGCCGGAGAGCTTGAAGCCAACCACCTTGGGCATCAGCATGTAGATGGGCTGCCCCAGCATGGCCGCCTCGGCCTCAATGCCGCCCACGCCCCAGCCGAGGACACCGAGGCCGTTGATCATCGTCGTGTGCGAGTCGGTGCCAACCAGCGTGTCCGGGTACGCCACCGGCAGGCCGTCGTCCCCCTCGGTTGTCCAGACGCCCTTGGCGATATACTCCAGGTTGACCTGGTGACAGATGCCGCGCTCGGGCGGAACGACGGAGAAGTTGTCGAACGCCTTGGAGCCCCAGCGGAGGAACTCGTAGCGCTCCTGGTTGCGCTGGAACTCGATGTCGGCGTTGATCTGGAAGGCCTGGGGCAGCGCGAAGCTGTCCACCTGCACCGAATGATCGATCACCAGATCGACGGGCACGCGCGGGTTGATGGCCTCGGGGTCGCCGCCGTTGCGAGCCATCGCGCTGCGGAGCGCGGCGAGGTCCACGACCGCCGGGACGCCGGTAAAGTCCTGCAGCAGCACGCGAGCTGGCGTAAACGGAATCTCGACTTCCGCCGGGCTGGCGGGATCGTAGCTGGCGAGGTTGCGCACATCGTCCTCGCCCACGGGGCCGTTCAGGGCCGACTGCCGCAACGCGTTCTCGAGAAGCACCTTAATCGAGAATGGCATCCGGTCGATGCCAGGGTACTCGTCGCGGAGAGCATCGAGACGGTAGAGAGTGACCGCGCCGGTTGAGGTCTGGAGGGTGTCGCGTGCGCCGAAGGAGTCGGAGGCCATGTCTGAGGAAAGAGCGCTGAGTGGGGAACCGTATAGGAGAATACGCGGGAGCCTGTGTGGAGTGCCTTAATGCGGATGAAGGCCAGGCCGATTTCCATCTGACCGGTGTGGTAGGACTCAGGGCCAACCGCCCCTATTCTCTCAGCACGACGCAAGCATGTCGTTCTTGCGCGTGCTCGTGCCCCATCCACTGGTCACGATGCCCCTTCTCCCTCTCCCTCCTCTTCCGATGCGTGCTCTTCTCGCCGCCGCGCTCGCGGTTCTCTGCGCGGCTCCAGCCCTCGCACAAACGCCCCTCTTCACTCCGGTCAACGGCACACAGCGCCTCGCGCTCGCGCCCCAGCAGTCCCACTACCTGCGCGCCCTCGAAAGCGAGCTGGGCATCGAAGCCGTCGATCTGGTGACGGCTGATGTCCGCCAGCTCGACGCCAAGGCGACCCTCGAGCTGGCGCTTCCTGGCGTGACCGTGACGCTGGAGGCGATCTCGGCGACACCGCGCGCTACAGGTCACCTTTCGTGGGCCGGCCGCGCAGAAACCGGTTCTGGTATTTCGGCCTGGGCCGTTCTGGTCGAGCGCGACGGGCAGATCACCGGCGAGATCCACACCGGGGGCTACGTCTATCCCGTCCGACCGCTGACGGGCGGGCTGCACGCCGTCGCGCGCAAATCGATGGCAGAGTACCAGACCCACCCCGATGGCTATGACGCGTTCGTGGAAGCCAACGAGGAGCGCATCACGCTCGAACGAGAAGCCGAAGCGCATGCCCATGCCCATGGGGCTCACACCCCGCGGAGCGGGGCTCGACGCGTCACAGCAACGGTCGATGTCCTCGTGCCCTACACCACCAACGTGACTGCGGCCATTGCAGACCCAGTCGCGCTGGCGCAGTCGTTCGTGGACTACTCCAACCTGACCTACGACAACTCCGGGCTGCCAGACCTCGAGCTGAGGCTCGTGGCAGCGTACGAGACACCCTTCGCCTCATCCGGCGACCTGGAAGACGACCTCACCAATATCAGAGGCACAGCGGATGGCATCTCAGACGAGGTCCACGTCTGGCGCGATGCCTACGGTGCTGACCTCGTTGCACTCATCGCGGCCACGAACACGTTTGGCCTCTGCGGCATCGCCTACGTCAATTCGTCCTCAACGTCTGCCTTCTCCGCCAACTCGGCGTCGTGCGGGGCGGCCACGTTCACGCACGAAGTAGGTCACAACTTCGGCTCAGGACACGACCCTACGACCGGTGGTGTCATCGCGTATTCCTATGGCCAGGGGTACATCAATGACGTCGGAAAGTGGGGAACCGTGATGGGCTACAACAACGCCTGCACGGGAAGCCTCTGCGAGATCATCCCCTACCTCTCGAACCCGGATGTGGACTACGATGACACCACATCCCCAGAAGACGATGGGCCCACAGGAAACGCCACAACGGCAGACAACGCACGCGTTCACGAGGAACGAGCCACCGCACTCGCTGCCTTCCGAGCGGAGTCCACTCCTGCCGAATTGGACCTCACAACCACCTCGATCAGCACCACCGTCCAAGTGGGCGGAACCACCAGCGCGACGATTCAGCTCGCGAACGTGGCGGCCGGTGGAGCGAGCAACCTCGAGTGGCAGGCCTCCATCAACAACGCCATGACAGCGTCTCGCAGCGCCCGCCGCGCTGGGAACTGCACGAGTGGCCAGACGGCCAACCAGTCGGCCTTCAACACCTTCTTCAGCGGGAGCGTAGAAGTCGGGCAAAGCTTCGTTGCTCCCTGTCGTGGCGTTCTGACCACTGTGTCTCCGACGATCTACTACAACACCTCGCCCGGCACAAGCTGGACGGCAACGCTGCGCGTGTACGAGGGAGACGGTACCGGAGGAACGGAGATCGCATCTGGGGCGGTGTCCCACACCAATGGAGCAAGTGGGACCGCCTCTGTCCCCGTTGCGCTCTCGTCTCCCCCCGAACTGTCGGAGGGAAGCACCTACACCTGGTTCCTTGATCTCACCTCGGGTACAACAACTGTTGGCCTCAGCTCGAGCAACCCGGACCCCGATGG
>JBCBZH010000379.1:0-2901 GCA_039815415.1 Bacteroidota bacterium | reverse complement strand
GATCCACAACCACAACGCCTTCGCCGAGATCTCCTGGTCCCAGCCGGATTCAGCCTAGCTCCCAATCCTGTATCGAACGTTCTCGTCGACGGTGACTCCTCACGATCCGTCGATGAGAACGAAACCGTGACAGTATGATCGCTCGCCTCGCTGACGAGGGGAGCGATGTCTTCGAGGGAAGCGCGGAGAGGCAGAACTCAAGCACCACAGCGAGTTTTGCGTCGGGTCCTCTTTCCTTAGAATCACTACACGCGCACGACCTGAATTCATGCGGTGGATTCAGTCGTAGAAGAGTTGTCCACGAGTGTGCAGAACGTTGTGGACAACGGAGAAAACGCGTTGTCGGCACTCTGGGCTGCCACCGACGGTTACTGGTGTGTTATCCACTGAACGGATCGCTTCCGCCGTCTACGGCATCGTCAGCCCGCCATCCACAGCGAGCGATTGCCCTGTGACGGTCCGGCTGAGCGGGCTGGCGAAGAACAGCACGGCGTCGGCGAATTCGTCTGGCGTGACGGTCTGCTGAAGGGGCGTGCCCTGCCGAACAAACTCGAACACCTCATCGCTGGTGACTGCGCTGGCGTCCGTGGTCTGAAGAAGCCCGCCAGCCACGAGGTTGACCCGGATGCCGCTTGGCCCCAGCTCCTTTGCGAGCGTCCGCGTCAGTCCCACGAGGCCTGCTTTGGCCGCGGTATAGTCGTGGTACGTCACCACAGGATTGTAGACGAGGTTCGTGCCGATGTGGACGAGCGATCCACCGGTTTCCTGCTCGCGCATGACGGGGAGCAGAGACTGAGCGAGGTGGAAGGCGGCCCGGACGGCCCCGTCGTACTGCGCCTGGAAATCCTCCCACGTGACGGTTTCTACGCTCACATACGACGCGCTGGCGTCGAAGGAGTAGGTCGGGAGGGCATTCGACACAGCCACATCGACGCGGCCGTATCGATCCACGGTTGCCTCCACCAGCTCGCGCACGTCGTCTGCACTGGTGACGTCTGCGCGGTGCGCAAAGGCCTGGCCTCCCGAGGCCTCAATCTCGGAGACAACAGCGGCCGCTTTTTCAGCACTATTGAGGTAGTTGACACACACAGCGGCGCCTTCGCGTGCCAGAGCGCGGGCGATGGCGGCGCCTGCCCCACGGCTGGCTCCGGTAACAAGGGCGACGGTGTCGGGAGGAAGGAGAGGCATTCAGGGGAACAGGAGGTGTGCCTCAAGATCGCGCCTGGGACCGTCGCCGAACCCGGATTCGTACCTCGGCGTCCCATTGGCTCCGTCTGAATTCTCTTTGCATGACCGTTCTCATCACTGGCGCAAGCCAGGGCATCGGCGAGGCCATCGCGCTGGCGTTCGCTGCCGATTACGGGCGCCGCGCCCGCATCGCGCTGGTCGCGCGTTCCACAGACAAGCTCGAGGCCGTCGCCGAGCGCTGTCGTCAGCGCGGCGCCACGGCTCAGGCATTGCCGTGCGACGTGACGGAGGAGCAGGCTGTCGGCGAGATGGCGAACACGGTCTCCGAGGCCTTCGGTGTGCCCGACGTGCTGGTGAACAATGCCGGGTTCTTCGAGCCGGGGATGTTCCTGGAGACCTCGGCGGAGATGTTTCGCCGCCAGCTCGAGGTCAACGCAGTGAGCGCGTTTCTGGTCACGCGGGCGGTGCTGCCAGAGATGCTGGAGCGCGAGTCGGGCCGTGTGCTGATGATGGGCTCGGTGGCATCGGTGCGAGGCTACCCGAGCGGGGCGGCGTACGGGGCAGCCAAGCACGCACTGCTCGGGCTGGCACGGTCGCTTCGTGAGGAAACGAAAGGCACCGGCGTGGGCGTGACCACGCTCCTGCCGGGTGCCACGCTCACGCCCTCGTGGGACGGTGTGGACCTGCCGCCCGACCGCCTGATGCCCGCTGAGGACATCGCGCGCGTGGTCGTCGAACTGGCGGGGTTGTCATCGCGGACGGTCGTAGAAGAGGTGCTTCTCCGGCCTGCGGAAGGAGATCTGTAGACTCGCTGGATCTGGATCGCGATCTTGGTCGCTAGCTCGAGAGCCGCCCACACCATGTCCAACGCTCCATCCCGTGCGCTTGCCCCGATCCTCGCCGGGGCCGGGCTGGCGCTGTTCGCGGGCGCTATCGTCTGGGCGTTTTCCTACCTCTTCCGGTCGCCCCCAGCGATTGTGAATCTGCTGATCTGGGTGGGTCTTGTGCTCGGGGTCGTGCTGCAGATCGGCGCCATCGGAGTGAGTTTGTGGGGGGCGAGGAAACGGGGTGGGATTCCCGTGGTGGCGAGCCTCTACGGGCTGGCGGTTCTGGCGGCCATTGGGGCCTGGGTGTACAACCAGTACGAGGTGCGCCAGTGGTACCGCGACAACCCGGAGGCTTTCTCCGTGGACTGGAACGAGGCCGGGACCGAGGTAGGCGTTCGGACCGGCGAGGGCGTCTGGTGGGTTCCGGTGGACCAGTGTCCCAATGTGGAAGACGAGACTCTGTTCGAGATGGGCACGCAGTCGCGCGATGGGTACGTCGAGGTGTCTGTCAACTCCGAGGTGCCGCACATGCGCCTCTACGTCGCCGAGCAGCGTGTGGAGTGCCTGCAGACCAATTCTCCGCTCGGCGATGCCGATCTCGCCAGCGCGTTGGCGGCAGCCCTCGAGGTGGAGGCGCTGCGTCCCCACCTCCCGGAGGGAGACACGCTTCTCTTAGCTGGGTGGCGCCTGCCTGCCCTTGACAGCGTGCGCGTCGTGGAGCGTCCTGCCCGTACCGCCGAGGGCTGGGAGGTCGGCGCTGTTCAGGTCCGGTTTCTCGATCCTCAGCCCGATCGTGTGGAGGTCGAGCTGGAGATCTATCAGCCCTCCTACACCTCGGCGCGTGTGAAAACCGCCCGGCTGGACGATGGATCGTGGGAGGCCTCTC
>JBCBZH010000151.1:0-10415 GCA_039815415.1 Bacteroidota bacterium | reverse complement strand
GGGCGAAGACGCCGAGCGGTATCAAGATCTGCTGCTAACGCGCAACGCCGTCGAGCCGGGGGCGCTCAACCTGTTCGTTGCCAACGCCGACGGCTCCAATCCGCAGCAGGTGACCGACCTGCCAGGGGCCAACTGGGCGCCGTTCTTCCATCCTTCCGGGGAGAAGATCCTCTTCTCCACAAACCACCACACGCTGAACGAAGGAGGCCGTGAGTTCGACCTCTTTATGATTGGAGTGGACGGGTCCGGGTTGGAGCGCGTAACGTTCAGTGGCACCTTCGATGCCTTCCCGATGTTCTCACCTGACGGTGCGCGCCTCGTGTTTTCATCCAACCGCCTGGGCAGCCGCGAGCCCTCGCGTGACACGAATGTCTTCGTCGCAGACTGGGTGGATGAGCCCACGGAGGCGGACCGTTCCTTCCAGACCCTCGCCACTCGTGCTGAGTAGATCCCTCGTCCTCGGTTTCGCGCTTCTGGCTGTCGGCTGCTCAGATCCTGAGCCTGCCGAGGACAGCGAAGTGGCCACGTTCGAGGAGACGACGTTCTCAGACGAGGTTCCTACGGGAGACGCGATCCAGGTACGGGCCCAGTTCCTGCGGGCGATCTACGAGGGCGAGGCCATCATGGTAGACCATGAGGAGATCCCGGACTTCATGCCGGCCATGCGGATGCCTCTCATGCTGGAGCGCCCGGATCTCATCTCTGGGCTGTCCGAAGGGGACAAAGTGCTTCTTACGATTGGCAACTCGAGCGTCGGGCCGGGCCTCATCATCACCGCCATCGAGCGTCTGCCACCGGAGACCGAGTTGGACCTAGAGGGGTCGGGCGCGGATTCTGCCTTCGTGCCGCCGGGGCTCTAATGCCTGTTTTCGAGCTGGCGGGAGGAAGCCCTCGCCAGCTCGGCTACGGGAGCGTCAGGCGGACACCGGCAGTGAATCGTCGTCCTACGATGGGACCGTAGACGTACGCGGTGTCGAACGTCTCGCCGAAGCCGGGATTCCCGTCGTAGTACCCCACGAGGGGGCTCGGCTGCGTGTAGTCAAGCACGTTCTCAACGGCAAGGAGCACCGTCGCGAGCTGCCCACCGAACTGGAAATCCCGCTTGATCTGCACGTTGTGGATGGAGTAGACCGGAGACTCAAGAAGGAGTGGTTCGCCCGTCGCGGCCTCGTACTCAGCCGCGACCTCGTCTCCATACTCTGGCATCCGCATCGGCCCGGTCAGCTGGGTCGTGTAGTCGAACTCGAGCCCAGCTGGGGCATCCCACGTGACGGTCGCCGAGCCCAGATAGTCGGCCGCGAACTCGAGAGGGCGCGTCACGCCGTCGTCGCCCTCAACGAACACATCCAGAAGTGTCCCGCCAACCGCATACCGGACGTTGCGGCCGAGCGCGCCCTGGACCTGGAGCGATACGCCGCGCGTGGTCGCGCCATCGTCGAGGTTCTCGTAACGGATCTCGCCAGGAACCGAGTAGTCCGGCTCGATCTTGTTTGAGAACTCGGTCCAGAAGACGTCGAGGTCTACAGTCACAGGGCTCTGCGAGCCGATGATCTGCTGGACGCTCGCCGTCGCGCTCACGCTCCGCTCCGGCTCGAGATCCTCGACGATAAGCGTGGCCCGGCTGCCGGAGTACGCCGAGTGGTCCTCAGTGAAAAGGTTGACGATCCGAAAGCCCGTGCCCACGTTGAGCCGGGCCGTCGTCGTCACAGTAGGCTGGAACTTGACGGCTGCGCGCGGCGAGGGGATGACGCCGTAGTTGGGTTGGAGGTCTGCGCGGAAACCGCCAAGGAGGCGGAGTTGCTCGCTGACTCGCCAGTCGTCTTGGACAAAGAGGCCGGGGACGATGCGGTCGTCGGGGGTGTTCTCGAGCAGGTTGCCATCCTCGTCGAAGAGGCCGGTCGCACCTGAGTTGTCGTCGTAACGGATGGCACGGAGGGCGGCACCAACGAGGATATTGTGGCCGTCAAGTGTGGTTCCCTCGGTCTCGGGCGTGTAAATAAGCTGGCCGAAGCCGTCAGCTTGGGTCGCCTCGTAGCCGGTGTCGCCGTAGAACGAATCCTGGTCGTGGTACGCAGCAGAGGCTTGGAGTTTGAGGTCGGGCCGGAGGTTCAGGCTGCCGATAAGCTCGCCGCGTCGGGTGTAGATGCTCTCGCCGTAGATCTCGTCTGAGCCGCGGAGGCCCGACACGTTGTCGAAGAACGATGCCAATCCGGCGGCGCGGTCCTCGTAGTACCCCTTCGCGATGAGACTCGCGCGCTCGAAGCCTTGGGCATCACTCTGGGTCAGCTTGCCGAACAGAGAGAGCCGCGTGTCTTGGGTGAAGTCCGAGAAACCGTCGTTGTTGTTGTCTTGGAAAGCGTCGTTGTAGAGGACGGTGCCACTGAGGAGTGCGTTCGTTTGACCGCGCAGGGGGACCACCGCGATCTCGCCCGCCACATCGCCGCGCGTGGTTGTGAAGACGTTCGACGAGAGGGTCGGAGTCGTAGCTGGGTCCTTCGTGATGATGTTGATGACACCGCCGAGCGCCTCCGACCCGTAGAGGGTCGACATCGGCCCCTTGACGACCTCGATCTGGTCAATGAGGATCGGCGAAATCCCGTTGAGGCCGTAGACCATTGCCAGGCTTGACATCACCGGAGCGCCGTCGATCAGGACGGCCGTGTTCGGTCCGTCGATCCCGTTGATGCGGATGTTGTTCGTGTAACAGACGCCGCAGTCGATCTGCTCGTAGAGCCCGTTCACGCGCCCGATAACCTCCATGATGTTGACGGATGGCGTGGTCTTGAGGAACGCCGCTGGGAGGACATCGACCTTGACGGGCGACTCACGAACGCCCAGTTGCTCGAGCGTTCCTGTGACGACGATGGCGCCAGCGTCGAGCGTGGCCGCTGCCAGCTCGACGTTGAGCATGACGGTCTCGCCCGCCGCGACCGCGACCTCACGATCCTCGGGCGCGTAGCCGACAGCCGTGAACCGGAGGGCGTAGGTGCCGGCCTCGGGGAGGGTGATCCGGTACTCGCCGTCGGCATTGGCGGCCGTACCCAGGGCCGTGTCAACCACGCGGACCGTCGCGAGGGGGATGGTCTCGCCGTCGGATGAAACGACGCCCTCGACGGTCTGGGCGCTAGCGGTAGTTGCCAGCAGGAGGGAAAGGAGAAGCAGTCGGGTCATCCGTTCAGGGAATGCGATTGGGTGGGGGCTGCGAGGGCAGCATCAAGAATCGGGAGGAGTCCTTCAGGGGGGAGAAAGCCCGTGTGCCGGCCGAGCACACTGCCATCGGGTGAGAGCAACACGAGTGTCGGTGTAGCGCTTGCACCGAAGCGCCGCGCCCACTCGGCCTCGCTCCGCCGGTACGGCCCAATGCGATGCTGTCGGTCACGGTCGTCGAACGTGAGCTGGGCCAGCGCGAAGCGAGCCAGCCGAGCCTGCACATTGGTATCGGCGAAGGTGTCGCGTTCAAGCCTGCGGCACGGGCCACACCACGCTGCCTGGACGTAGATGAGCGTTGGGACGTCCGATGCCTGTGCGAGGGCGAGCGCTTCTGGGAGCGGTCGCCAGTCCAGCGTGCTCAGAGTAGGGGCCTGGGACAGGGTGGCCCACTCCAGCGGCTGTGCCTCGGGTGCTGAGAGACACGCCAGAGCACAGACTGCGAGAGCAAGGGGGCGGACAGGAACCACGGGATCGCTCAGAATTAGGTTTGACTAAATATCGGATTCGAATATATTTTAGTCAAGCCTAAAATTGCGGTGCAATGCCTTCACCTGCTATAGAAGACTATCTCAAAGCGATCTACGCCCTGAGTCGGGCGGGAGAACCCGTCTCCACGTCAGACCTTGCAGAGCGGCTCGAGATCGCCCCGGCATCTGTGACCGGGATGATCAAGAAGCTAGCGACGTCGGGATTGGTCGCCCATGAGAAGTACCAGGGGGCTCGGTTGACAGAGGCGGGCCGGCGGATCGCCGTCGAGACCATCCGGCACCACCGGCTGGTGGAGACGTACCTGCATCAGGCCCTCGGCGTGCCTTGGGACAAGCTCCACGCGGAAGCGGAGACGTGGGAGCACGTTCTGAGCGAGGACCTCGAAGCCCGCATGGATGCCGTCCTCGGGCACCCGACCGTCGACCCTCACGGGGCGCCCATCCCGACGGCCAGCCTCGAGCTGGTGGAGTTGGACCACCCGCCGCTGGCGCGCCTAGACACTGGGCAGACAGCCACCGTCTCTCAGGTCTCCGACCACGACCCTGAACTGCTCCGGCACGTCGGCGCTGCGGGGCTGTATCCCGCCACGCGGTTTGAAGTGGAGTCCATCGCCGACGGTGGCGAGGCCACCCTGACCCTCCTCTCCGGCGATCGGGAGGGGGAGACCGTTCATCTCAATGCCGTTGCCACGGCCCACGTTTTCGTCACCGACATCCTATGACTCTCCCTATGCTCTCGCCAGCTCGCACGCCCTTCTGGGCTTGGACGGTGCTTCCTCTCATCGCGCTGGCGATTCTCCTCACCAGCTCGATGCTCGCCGGGTGCGCCGCGCCTGAGGAGCGGGGTCCGATTGCCGAGCGGCCGGTCCAGATCGTTGCCACGACCAACATCGTCGCCGACCTCGCCCGCCAACTCGGCGGTGATCGCGTGGAGGTGATCGCGCTGATGGGGCCCGGCGTGGACCCCCACCTCTATCGGGCTTCCGAGGGGGACGTGGGGCGCATGACCGGGGCTGATCTCATCGTCTACAATGGACTCGATCTGGAGGGCAAGATTGGAGAGGTGTTGGAGCAGGTCGAAGGGCGTGGCATCGAAACGGTCGCAGTGGCCGAGAGCATCCCGGAAGACAGCCTCGCGGCGTCGGCTGAGTATGCAGGCGCGTACGACCCGCATGTCTGGATGAACGTTGGCCTCTGGGGCACGGCTGCCACCGAGCTGTCGGAGGCACTCCAAATGCTCGACCCGACTCACGCTGAGACCTACGCTGCGCGCCTGAATGAGACGCTTGCAGGCTACGATTCGCTGGACGTGTATGTCCGCCAGCGCGTCAGCGAGGTGCCGCCGGAGCAGCGCGTGCTCGTGACGGCCCATGATGCCTTCGGCTACTTCGGGCGCGCTTACGGATTCGAGGTGCGGGGTTTGCAAGGCATCTCAACAGCCACGGAGGCCGGCACGCGCGACGTGCAGGACCTCGCTGCCTTTGTTGCGGATCGCCAGATCCCGGCGGTGTTCGTCGAGTCCAGCGTCTCACCGGATGCCATCGAAGCGGTGCAGGAGGCCGTGCGCGCGAGAGATTTCGAAGTCGAGATCGGCGGCAACCTGTTCTCTGACGCCCTTGGGGCAGACGGTACGCCTGAGGGGACCTATGAGGGCATGATCCGGCACAACGTGGACACGATTGTCGATGCGCTGACAACGGACGCATGAGCACTCCTACCAAGCGCCTCGCGGTTGATGTTGCAGATCTCACCGTGGCCTATCGCGACCAGCCCGTACTGTGGGACATCGACCTGCAGGTGCCCGAGGGGGTGCTGATGGCGATTGTCGGTCCAAACGGAGCAGGCAAGACGACACTCATCAAGGCCATTCTGGAGCTCATCCCCAAGGCGGCCGGGCGCGTGCTGATCCACGGCGCGACGTACGCCCGCCAGCGCCAGCTCGTGGCCTACGTGCCGCAGCGCGGGTCTGTGGACTGGGACTTCCCGACCTCCGTTCTGGACGTGGTGCTGATGGGGACCTATGGGCGGCTCGGGTGGATCCGGCGGCCGGGTGAGACCGAACGCGCGGATGCCATGGCCGCTCTAGAGCAGGTCGGGATGGCTGAGTTCGCCGGACGTCAGATCGCGCAGCTCTCCGGGGGGCAGCAGCAGCGCGTATTCCTGGCCCGCGCGCTCGCGCAGGACGCCCGTGTGTACTTCATGGACGAGCCCTTCCAGGGCGTCGATGCCACCACGGAGCGGGCCATCATCGAACTGCTGCAGCGCCTCCGGGCGGAAGGCAAGACGGTCCTTGTGGTGCACCACGACCTCCAGACGGTACCGGAGTATTTCGATTGGACGTTGCTGTTGAACGTCCGCCGCATTGCAGCCGGGCCGGTGGGAGAGGTGTTCACCGATGCCAACCTGCGGCGTGCGTACGGTGGACGGGTGCCGTTCCAGGCCGGGAATGGACGGAAGGTCGCCAATTCGTGATGGACCTGCTGTTCACCGACTACACGCTCCGCACGGTCGCGCTCGGCGCCGCTGTGCTTGGCATCGTGAGCGGGTCGCTGGGCACGTTCGCAGTACTCCGCGGCCAGTCGCTCCTTGGCGATGCCATCGCTCACGCGGCCCTGCCCGGCATCGCGCTGGCGTTCCTGCTGACGGGCTCGAAGGCGCCGCTGGTGCTGGTACTGGGTGCGGGCCTTGCCGGATGGGTGGGCACGCTGGCCGTCATGAGCATTGTCCGTCACAGCCGCACGCCCTTCGACGCTTCTCTCGGTCTCATCCTGTCTGTGTTCTTCGGCATCGGGCTGGTGCTGCTGACCCTCATCCAGCGCCGCCCCGACGCCACCCAGGCCGGACTCGACAAGTTTCTGTTCGGCCAGGCGGCGGCCCTCGTGGAGCAAGACGTGATCGTGATGGCGTCGCTCGGCGGTGCGGCAATCCTCGTGCTGGTGGTCTTCTGGAAGGAGTTCAAGGTGCTGCTCTTCGATGAAGACTTTGCCGCTGCGCAGGGCTTCCCCGTTCGCCAGCTCGACGTGTTGCTGACGACGCTTCTGGTCATCGCCATCGTGATCGGGTTGCAGACCGTCGGCGTGGTTCTGATGAGTGCGATTCTGATCGCTCCAGCGGCAGCGGCCCGGCAGTGGACGGACTCGTTGCTCGGCGTCGTCGTGCTGGCGGCGATCTTCGGCGCGGTGAGCGGTGTGTCTGGCGCTGTGCTCAGCGCGACGACGCCCCGCCTGCCAACAGGCCCGACCATTGTGCTCTGCGCCACCGCGGTCGTGGGCATCAGCCTGCTGTTCGCGCCCGGACGCGGACTGGTGGCGGCCGGAGTGCGGACGCTCCGCAACCGACGAGTGCTGCGGGTGGCCGGCACGCTGGAGGATCTGTACACCCTCGCGCTCCAGCATCCGGACCCTCGCCACGCCCACAGTGCGGCGACGCTTCGGACCATGACCACCCGGCCCGAGGCCGTCGGTCCCACCCTCAGTTCATTGCGCGAGCGGGGCTGGATCGAGCCTGTTGGCGACGACGCCTGGGCGCTGACGACCGACGGCTTGGCGGAGGCGCGGCGGCTCGCACGGGCGCGAGACGAGGAGGACGGATGACCCAGCCGCAACTCGAGATCCAACTCATCGCGGCCGCGACCGCGGCGGCGTGTGCGCTGCTCGGAGCGTTTCTGGTACTCCGGCGGGCGTCACTCCTCTCGGACGCCATCAGCCACGCCATTCTGCCAGGCATCGTGCTGGCGTATTTCGTCACGGAGGACCTCGCCAGCCCGTTGCTGCTGTTCGCGGCGGCGGTCACGGGCGTCATCACGGTCGCATTCATCGAAGCGCTCAGCAACACGCGGCTGGTCAAGAGCGATGCGGCCATCGGGCTGGTGTTTCCGGTGCTGTTCTCGGTGGGCGTGATCCTGATCGCGCGCTACGCATCGGGTGTCCACCTTGACACGGACGCGGTGCTGCTCGGCGATCCTGCGTTCTCGTGGATCGAGCGCCTGACCCTCGGTGGCCGAGACCTCGGACCGAAGGCCCTCTGGCTGATGGGCAGCATCCTACTCGTGGTCATCGCCTTCATCGCGACGTTCTACAAGGAGCTGAAGCTGAGCACGTTCGACCCGGCGCTGGCCGCCGCTCTCGGGCTGGCGCCGACGGCCCTTCACTACGCGCTGATGAGCCTTGTCTCGGTCACGGCGGTGGGCGCGTTCGATGTGGTGGGGTCGATTCTCGTCGTGGCCCTGATTGTGGCGCCCCCGGCGGCGGCGTACCTGCTCACGGATCACCTGCCACGCCTGCTGATCTACGCCGCAGGCATCGGGGTCGCCAGCGCGATCTCCGGCTACTGGGTGGCACGCGCCCTGGACGCCTCCATTGCCGGGAGCATGGCCGGTATGGCGGGCGTGGCCTTCGCACTGGCATTCACGTTCGCGCCCGACCGGGGGCTGGTGGCGCTGGCGCTCCGCCGGTCGCGTCAGCGCAGGGAGTTTGCGCGTCGGATGCTGCTTGTCCACCTACTCCATCACGAGAACACGCCGGAGGCGGACCGTGAGTGCCGCGTGGGGCACCTCCAAGAGCACCTCCGCTGGGAGCCCGCCTTCGCCACGACAGCCGTTCGCTTCGCCGAACGCACGGGGACCGTTCTACGGGCTGGCGATCTGCTGGCGCTGACGGACGAGGGGCGCCAGCGCGCGAAGAAAGCGATGGTGGATTGACCGCCAGCTCGAGCTGGCGACCCAGGCCCGTTACCGCGTCTGCTCGGTGAGGCGCCGCCCGAAGGACACCGCGAACCCAACGCCAAGCACGATGGTACCCAGCCAGAGCAGCGAGATGAACGGCTTTTCGTAGGCCTGCACCACCACCCACTCTTCCTCCGGAACGTCCGCGCCGTCGAACGCCAGGCGGATGGCACCTTCCTCCACTTCCATCCCCAAGAACACCACCCCGAAGTTCCAGTCGGTGGCCCGGTTCTGGACGAACTGCTGGCGACGGTCCTTGGTGATGACGTAGACCGGACGCAGCGTGCGCGTTTCATCGGTCTCGACGTTTACCACCTCCAGCACGGCGGCCACCGCAAGGTCTACGGAGTCCGCAGGCACGCCGATGGCGTCTAGGTCCACGTTGAGGTCGTAGTCCACGAAGCGGATCTGGTAGGCCTCCGGGCGTGTGGGCGTGGACAGCATGGCGGCATCGCCCTGCGACAGCTTCAGCTCACTGGGCTCTTCGTCAGCCTGGGTGCTCATAGCCGATGGGTAGACGGCCATGTAGAGATCCTTCACCACCCCCTCGCGGACGTACGGGTGCTGGATCCACTGATCGCGTCCATCCTTGTACACCACCGTCTTCGCCTGGTACTGCTCGCCCTGGCGGTTCGCCACGTCGATCAGGTAGACCGGGCGGCCCTCGTCGTTGGTCTCCTGGCCCACGTAGGTGAACTGGTAGCCATCGGCGGTGACGGTCTCGCCTCGTGGAACGACCACGTTGTCTCGGCTGCCCTGGATGTCCGTGCCCGTACCCTCCGAGATGGAGTCGTTGAACACGGACGAGGAGAAGATGCCCAGCAGCATCAGCGCGAAGCCGACGTGTGTGAGGCTGCCACCGATCATCTTGAGGTTGCCCCGGCCCACTTTCCACATCACCCAGCCGTTCGAGTAGAACATCAGGAACGATGTGAACAGCAGGGCGAGGAGCCACAGACTGGTGCCGTGCTGAGCGTAGAAGTCCGCCAGCCCGCCGGGCAGAATCCCGGCCTCGGCGATGGCGCCTCCGCTCGAGCTGGCGGGCAGCGGCTGGATGGTCTCCTGCACGAACGGCGTCAGCAGCACGATAGCGGCCGTCGAGATGACGGTCAGGATCATCGGCTTGGCGAGCATCCGGTTGACGTCCTCCACGCGCATCTTGCGCCACCAGAAGATCTGGCCCATGCCCGCCAGCAGCGCGATGCCGACCGCCAGCGGAAGCGTCCACGTGTTGTAGAACGCGATGGGCACCGCGCTCGGGTTGTCGCGGAAGAGGTTGCCGAAGATGGGCGCGGAGGTGCCGAGGATGATCACCAGCCCGGTGAGCGCCAGCAGCAGCGCGCCCGTGAACACCAGCGACTCGCGGCTGAGGACGGCAGGCGGCGCCGGGGGCGCTGGAAGCTCGCGCCAGCGCCAGAGCAGCAGCCCGAACCCGAGCACGCCGATGGTGGAGATCCAGAGCAGGAGCTGGTTGTAGAGCCCGAGGTCCACGAAGCTGTGAACCGACACGTCGCCCAGGATGCCAGAGCGCGTGAGGAAGGTGGAGTAGATGACGAACTGGAAGGCCACCACGCTCAGCCAGAGCGCCGCCTTGTGACCGCCGGAGGTCTTCTTCTGGACCACCATCGCGTGCAGCGCGGCCACCGCAAACAGCCAGGGCACCAGCGACGAGTTCTCGACCGGGTCCCACGCCCACCAGCCGCCGAACGAGAGCGTCTCGTAAGCCCACCAGCCGCCCATCATGATGCCGACGCCGAGGATGCCACTCCCGGCCAGGGCCCACGGGAGGGCCGGGCGAACCCACTGGGTGTACTTCTGCTTCCACAGCCCGGCCACGGCAAACGCGAACGGCACCATCAGCAGCGTAAACCCGACGAACAGGGTCGGCGGGTGGATGGTCATCCAGGGGTTCTGCAGCAGGTCGTTGAGGCCCTGCCCGTCTGCCGGGACGAACGCCGGGTTGGCGGCGAACATCGGGGCGTCGGGGAACTTCT
>JBCBZH010000323.1:0-4248 GCA_039815415.1 Bacteroidota bacterium | reverse complement strand
CTCGGCGGTAATAAGCAACAGTTCAAGGGGATCCGTGGGCTTTACAGTAGTCAGTACGTTTCCTTGTCCATCAGTGGCTCCACCAAGCCCAAAAACCGCATAGATCAGTGCCGGTTTTTTACCGGTTTTTTGCTGTACTGCCAGCAGATTACTCTGGGCACTGGCCAAATCTACCATGTCAGCTGACAGCTCTGAATCCAGCTGTAGATAGTCTGCAAATTCAGCAGTTAGCTGATTTTCAAGGTTTGAGAAGTGCCGCTCAGCAGCTCGCCTATTTTCCCTGGAGACCGGGGTGGAAGAGCGGTTCGAAGCGGTATCGGGAGAAGAACGGGCCGAGTCTGTATCGGTATCTGAGTCTGTATCGGTATCTGAGTCTGTATCAGTAGAAGAACGGGCCGAAGTGCTATCGGTGGAAGAACGGGCCGAAATGCTACCGGTGGAAGAAGAAGCCGAACCTATACTGCTGGAAAAACGGGCCGAAGTGCTATTGGTGGAAGAACGGGCGGCCAGCTTCCTTGCAGCCTACCGTCGCCAGCTCGAGGCCATCGGGCCGGACTCGGCGCTGCTGTAGGCTTTGGGCTATGTGCTGTGGGCTATGTGTCTTCGCCAGCTCGAGGCGGCGGTGCTCGAGCTGGCGGTCCGTAGACGGTGGACCGTAGACGGAGGACGGTTCGCCAACTCGGGGGAAGCCAACGGGCTGGCAGCGTGGAGAACTCGCGCTTCGATGTGGGCGACTCGTTCCGATAGAGCTTGACGGCTCGAGCTGACGAGGCATCTTTCACTGCCCACTGCCCACTGCCCACTGCCCACTGCCCACTGCCCACTGCCCACTGCCCACTGCCCACTGCCCACTGCCCACTGCCCACAACCTGTGACGCGGGGTTGGCAGTCGTGCCGCTAGATTGCAGCGATAGCCGTTATCCGAACTCCGCGAATGGCCGACGCTCCCGCTCCACTCCGCCTTTCCGTCGCCCAACTGGCGGAGCGCCTGGACGGGTTCGTGACCGACTACCTCAAAGACAAGAGTCCGGAGACGAAGGGGACCTACCGGCGCTCGCTCAACGAGTTCGAGCGCTATCACGCCACGCGTGCGGCGCGGCCCTCGAGCCGGTTCACGTTTACCGAGGCCAACGTGGAGGCCTACAAGCGCTATCTGATGGAGGAGCGCGAGCTGAGCCAGGTGTCTGTGAGCACGTACCTGACTGCGCTGCGCCGTCTCTGCGAGTACCTCGTCGCGCGCGGCGACCTCATGGAGAACCCCGCACGGGCGGTCAAGGGCAACCGGCGCCCAGGCGCCCACAGCCGGGGTGTGCTGCGCGACGCTGAGATCGAGACACTCATTGGCATGGTGCCATCGGCCACACTCATCGGGCGGCGAGACCGGGCCATCATGTCGCTCATGGTGTGGGGCGGGCTGAGCGAGATCGAGTTGGTGCGGGCCGACTTCGAGGACCTCGACCGGACCCTCATGGGCACCCACCTGCGCGTGCAGGGCAAGGGGCGGCAATCCAAAGACGAGCAGGTGCCCATCGACGATCTTGCGCTGGCGCCACTCGACGTCTACCTCCAGGCGCGCGGCAGCGTGCGTCCGACCGATCCACTCTTCATCAGTCACGGCCACCGGAGTGAGGGGACGCGGCTCAACACCCGGTCTATCCGGGGGCGCATCAACGGCTACCTCCGCGAAGCAGGGCTGAAGCGGCGCGGCATCAGCCCGCACAGCCTCACGCACACGGCGGCGCTGATCTGGCTCAACTCCGGGATGCCTGTTGAGGAGGTCCGGCGGCGAATGCGCCATGGAACGCTCGAGACCACCATGATCTCGTTCAAGAAGCAAGGGCTCCTCACCCGCCAGCCCGACGCAGAGTAGAGGGCGCTTCTCGAGCTGGCGACTGGTTTCTGTGAGGACCGTCGTGCAGGTTCGCTGCATGCTCCAGGCTTCTGACGGTTGGTTCAGGTGCCCTCGCCAGCTCGTTGCTTTGCCCGTTGCCTCCTGCGGAACGCATGAGATGGGGCCGGAGTGAGGGCGTCCAGGACATCAGAATGGAGGTGCATCTGAAGCCTGAAGTTCCCGCAGTGGGACAAGGTATACTTCTTGTCGGAAGCGCTTCCGAATCGCACCCACATTCCCTCTGATGCCAGACCAACCCTCTCCAACCGACCGTGACCATCGCTGGGTCTATGCGTTCGGCGACTCCACCACCAAGTCCCTGCTCGGGGGAAAAGGAGCCGGCCTGAGCGCCATGACCGAGGCGGAGCTTCCCGTGCCTCCGGGCTTTACCATCACCACCGAGGCCTGTAATGCCTACGTGGAAACCGGAGGGCAATTCCCAGAGGGAATGTGGAGCCAGGCCCGCGCCGCGCTGGCAGAGGTCGAACAGCAGACCGGGCGAGGCTTCGGGGATGCCGAACGCCCGCTTTTAGTGTCGGTGCGTAGTGGCGCTGCCATCTCGATGCCGGGCATGATGGATACCGTCCTCAACCTCGGGCTGAACGATGTGACGGTGGAGGCCCTCGCACGTCAGACTGGGGATGAGCGCTTCGCCCTCGATGCCTACCGACGGTTCGTCGCCATGTTTGGCGAGATCGTGATGGGGGTGCCGGCTGAGGCCTTCGAACGCGTTCTGGACCGGGCCAAGGCCAGAACCGAGGGAGGCCGGGACACCGATCTTTCCGAAGACGATCTCCGGCGCGTGGTGGACACCTACAAGCGGCTCGTCTTTGCTGAGCAGCATGGGCAGCCCTTCCCGGATGACCCCGAGGAACAACTCCGCATGGCGATCTCTGCTGTGTTCGACTCCTGGAAGAACGATCGCGCGGTGGCCTACCGGCGCGTACACCGCATCCCCGACGACATCGGGACGGCGGTTAACGTGCAGGCGATGGTGTTCGGAAACATGGGCTGGGATTCTGGGACAGGCGTCGCGTTCACCCGCAACCCGTCCACCGGAGAGAACGTGCTCTACGGCGAGTTCCTCCGAAATGCCCAGGGCGAAGATGTGGTTGCAGGAACGCGCACGCCGCTCCCCATTGCCCAGATGGAAGAGGCGATGCCCGAGGCGTTTCGCCAGCTCGTGGAGATCGCCGGGCGCCTGGAAGCCCACTATCGCGACGTGCAGGACATCGAGTTCACAGTGGAGCAAGGGCGCCTGTGGCTGCTCCAGACCCGCACGGCCAAGCGCACCGGCAGCGCAGCCGTCAAGGTGGCCGTCGAGCTGGTGCGAGAGGGCGTGCTGAGCGAGCACGAGGCGGTGCAGCGCGTGGCTCCTGCGTCGCTAGATCAACTGCTACACCCGGCGGTAGACCCGAATGCCAATGCGGAGGTCCTCGTGTCTGGGCTCCCGGCGAGCCCGGGTGCCGCCTGCGGCGTGGCCGTGTTCGACCCCGATGAGGCCGAGCGCCGGGCCGAGGCCGACCCGGTGGTGCTCATTCGCCAGGAGACCAGCCCGGATGACTTTCACGGCATGGTGGCTGCGCAGGCCATCGTGACGGCTCGGGGCGGAATGACGAGCCATGCGGCCGTTGTGGCCCGAGGCATGGGAACGCCGTGTGTGGCCGGAGCCGACGGGCTGGTGGTGGATGTGACGCAAGGCCGCGCAACCGTTGGCGATCACGCACTGCTGGAAGGGGAGTGGGTGACGGTGGACGGGTCCACAGGCCAGGTGTTGATCGGGAAGGTGCCCACCGTAGAGCCGACGCTCGGGGAGGACTTCCACACCCTCATGGGGTGGGCCGATGCCGCGCGCCAGCTCGGCGTCCGCGCCAATGCAGATACGCCCGAGGACGCCGCCACCGCGCGTGAGTTTGGGGCGGAGGGCATCGGGCTGTGTCGCACGGAGCACATGTTCTTCGGCGAGGAGCGGCTGGGGGCCATGCGCGAGATGATTCTCGCCGAGGGCTCCGGCGCCCGCGAGGTGGCCCTGCGGAAGCTGCTCCCGCTTCAGCGCCACGACTTCGAGGGCATCTTCCGCGCGATGGACGGTCTGCCGGTGACGGTTCGGCTCCTCGACCCGCCTCTGCACGAGTTCCTACCGGGCCTGCTCGATCTCCGCGACCGGCTGGCCGAGGTCAAGGACGCGCTCCGGCGCGCCGACTTCGCGGAGATGGATCGCCTGCTGGACGACGCCGACGATGCGCGTGCACTGCTTCGCCAGGTCGAACGGCTGCACGAATCCAACCCCATGCTCGGCTTTCGCGGGTGCCGACTCGGGATGCTGGTGCCGGAGATCACTCGGATGCAGGCGCGCG
>JBCBZH010000312.1:0-4481 GCA_039815415.1 Bacteroidota bacterium | reverse complement strand
CGCGCCGAGCGCGACGCGCGTGCGAAGCTCGAGACGGAGGTCTTTGGCGAAGACGGCCCACGCGCCAGCGAGCCAGTCCATAGGTCGGGAGGAGAGGGGGCAGGAGGATACGAGCACGTGGGATGAGGGCACACGAGAGCTTGAACACCCTAGGCTGCGCTGCGAATTCGTTCACAGTCTGGCACCTCGAGCTGGCGGGCGAGCGACGAATGCATGCAGCTTCCCGCTTCCCGCTTCCCGCTTCCCGCTTCCCGCTTCCCGCTTCCCGCTTCCCGCTTCCCGCTTCCCGCTTCCCGCTCACTCCATGTCTCTTACGCTTCGCGATCGCGTCGTTGGCTCCATCCTTGGCTCGGCCCTCGGAGATGCGCTCGGTATGCCCATCGAGGGCCTCAGTCACATCAACGTGCGGACGTACTACAAGGGCATCAAGACGATGCGGGCGGATGAGAAGCGCGCCGACCTCGAGGCCGGACAGGTCACCGCCGACACGCAGCGAGCCCGAGCGCTGACCCGTGCGTTGGCGTCCGCACCGCCCGACAGCCCCGAAGCGGCTCGGCAAGCGTTTGCCGACGAGCTGGCGAGGCTCACGACCCTCCGCCGGGGCGACATCCACGCCAGCCCGAGCGCCATGCCAGCGGCGAGCGCAGTGGCTCTCGGCGTCATCGCGCGGCTCCGGGGGCTCCGGGAGATTGCCCTCGCGCGGTGGGCCGCCCTCCTGTTTGCGCCCATCGACCCTCACCCGGTTGCGCACGTCGCGGCAGCGGCGCAGGCGGCAGCAATCCGCGCCGCGCTCGAAGTCGACCCCAATGACATGGATGGAGCTCCCATTCTCGCCCGTGCGCTCGCCACGGCTCGCGATGCCGAACGCATCCTGAGTGCGGATGGCTCCGTCAGCCGGCGCCTTGACGAGCTAGCGACGCGCCTCCAGGAGTATCCGCTGGACCTGCAGGACCGGTGCAACGGAACCGGGAGTGCTGCGGATGAAGCGTTCCCATACGCGGTTGCGATGGGAACTCGTGGGGTGCATCTCGCGGAGGCGACGCTCCTCTCCGCCATTAACGTTGGTGGAGATGCCGCTGCCATCGGGGCGATGACAGGGGCGCTCGTGGGAGCGGTTCATGGGGCCGAGGCGTTTCCAGCAGAGTGGGTGGAGGCGCTCGAAGATTCTGGGGGCATCCTGGCTGAGGCCCACACACTGATGGATGCCGTTGATGGCTAAGCCCAGATTTGGCTCTCCTGCGGGTGTGCCCTAGACTGTCGGCTCAGACCATCCACAGGCTCCATGACTCCGCTCTGGCTTTTTCCCCTCGTCCTCCAGTTTGCTTGGGCTCCCGAGCCGGTATCCGAGTGCCCTGGACCCGCCGTGGTGTACGGAAAGATCGAGGTGGTGGACAGCTTCCCAGATTGCAAGGTGGAGGTGGTGACCTCGTTCCCTGACCTGCGGGTGAAGGTGGTCGACAACTTCGCCGACGATCCGGGCGAGTGGGAGATGGTCGAGAGCTTCCCAGACTACAAGGTGCAGTTCGTGGAGTCCTTTGCCGACTTCAAAATCGAGTACGTCGAGAGCTTCCCAGGAGTCAACGAGTAGCCCGGAGATAACGAGGAGGCAGCGCCCCTCGAGCTGGCGAGCCGGGGGCTACAGAAGCGTTTGGCCGAGGAGCGCCCGGGCCTCTTCTGGAGGAACCGGCTTCGAGAACAGGAAGCCCTGGCCGAGCTGGCATCCCAGCTCCCGCAGCCGGCCGAGCTGCTCCCGCGTTTCGATCCCTTCGGCGACCACCCTCAGCTCGAGGTCACGAGTCATCTGGGACACGGCGCGAACCACCGCCCGGGCCGAGGGAGACGATTCGAGGTCCGCGACGAACGTCTGGTCGATCTTGAGTCCGTCCACGGGCAAGGCGTGCAGCAAGCCCAGCGATGAATAGCCCGATCCGAAGTCGTCCACGAGAATCTTGACGCCCCGGGCTCGGAGAGACTCGAGGGCATCGCCGGACGTCGTCGAGTCGATTAGCGCTCGTTCCGTCAGCTCGAGGGCGAGGACCGAGGCGGGCAGGTTCGCGGAGGTGATGGCATCGTACGCGAACGCGCTGAGGCCATTCGAGAGCAGCGTCTGATCCGAGCAGTTGACGCTGACCAGGAACGAGTCCGGCGCGATCGGCCATGTGCCAACTTCGGCACAGGTAGCCTGCAGCACCCACCGGTCGATGGTGGGGATCAGGTTGACCTCCTCGGCTAGAGGCACGAAGACGCCCGGGCTGATGAGGCCCTGTGTAGGATGCTCCCACCGAACGAGAGCTTCCACGCCCGCGAGGGTGCCTGTTTCAAGGTGGATGATGGGCTGGAAGCGGAGGCGGAGTTGGTCTCTCTCCACCGCGAGGCGGAGATCGTGCTCGAGCTGAAATCGCTCTTTCGCAGCCTCATGCATCGCTTCATCGAAGATGCAGATCTGGTTGCGCCCGCTACGCTTCGCTACGTACATAGCCGTGTCTGCATCTCGGAGGAGCGCGTCGGGGTCGTCGTACTGAGACGCCATCGTTACGACGCCCACACTCCCCTCTGGGGCCAGGGTTCGAGGGCCGAGGTTGACGGGAGCATCGAGGGTTTGTAGCAGTGCGACGGCTGCCGTTTCTGCGTGGGCGGCATCCCCAGGGAGCAGGACGCCAAACTCATCTCCTCCTAGCCGAGACACCACAGCCCCGACGGATGCCCCGAGCGTTTCTCGGAGTCGGGTGGAGATGGACTTGAGGAGCTGATCGCCGGCGTTGTGTCCAAGCGAGTCGTTGACAACCTTGAAGTGATCAAGGTCGATAAAGAGCACCGCAAACGGATCGCCGTGATCCAGGGCTTGTTTGATCTTGGCGTGGAACCAGGCACGGTTGGGAAGCCCCGTGAGGGCGTCGTGATAGGCCTGGTGCTGGAGCTGCACCGCCATCTCGTGCTGATCGGTCACATCCCGGACCACGGCCAGCATCCCGCGAGCGTCCCCTTCTTCGTCTCGGAGCACGCTCGACGCTACAGAAACGTAGCGGCGGATCCCGTGAGGCGTGGTGTAGATCAGATGCCCAAAGGTGTCGGACTCCCGAAACATGGCTTCAAGGGTCGATTCGAGTGCCGGTGGACGGTAGGAGTCCTCATCGATCTTGTATCGGACCACTTCGTCGAGGCGGCGGCCTAGCATTCGGTCTGCGTCGAACCCATGAATGCGCTCGGCGCCGACGTTCCAGTACGTCACGCGTCCTTCGAGGTCCAGGGCAATCACGGCATCGGAGACATGCCGGAGAACGTCTGCATGGAAGCGCGTCTGGGCTTCGGCGTCTTTCTGCGGCGTGATGTCGCGGACTGCTGTCATCCGCACCGTCTCGCCGTTGTAGTCAATTGGGTGTCCCTTGATTTCGGCCCAGAAGCGCGTGCCGTCGGGGCGGATGCACACCACCTCATAGGGCTCGGGCCGGTTCTGGATCATGATCTCGCGAACCTGCTCCGCATACTCGGGGGCGACCACCTGAGAGGGGTCGGTTCCAATCGCGTCGGCCCGGTCCGGGTAGCCGAACAGGCGAGCGAGCTGGTGGTTGCAGTCGAAGATGACGCCGTTCCGGCTGAAGGCGATGCCTTCCGATGTGGCGTTGCTCAGCATCCGGTACCGAAGCTCGCTTTCCTGCTGTGCGGCTTCAGCCTCGGCGCGGCTGGTCACATCCATGGAGACCGCAATCCCCCCAATCACGGTACCGTCGTTTCCGAAGATTGGCTCCGCTGAAGTCTCGTACATCCGCCCCTGGTACTCAGCCTGCCAGGACGAGGCGGTGCCGGAGAGCGCGTTGCGAGTGCTGACATCCGCAGGCGAACCGGGCTCGTTGAAGTCGCGCAGGTTCATGCCGACCGTCTGACCGTCTTCCAGGCCGAGTGCTGCGAGCCCGCCACCTGTACTTAGCGTCACGGTGCGTTCCACATCGAATGCGTACAGAATCATTGGTGCCTGCTTCAGCACCGCGTTCAGTTGGATCTCTTGCTCTGTGAGCGAGCGCAGAAGGTCCTGTCGCTCCAACTCGCCTCCGATCCACGTCGCCAGCACGCGGAGGAACTCGCCGTCCGCCTCTGGCAGAGGAGTAGGCCGCGGTGTGGGAGACGACACATTCAGAGTCCCCCAGATCTCCCCGTTCCGATATACGGGGATGCCTGCATAGCTCTCCAGCTCGAAGGCCTCGTAGCATGGATGGTATCGATCCGCAGACTGGCCCATATGCTCTATGGACAGCAGCTCGCCTGTGGCGAGCATCAGGCTGCAGTACGTGCTCTCGAGCGAGAAGTGGGCTCCGGGCTGAAGGGCTACGCCGGGGGCATGGCAGGCAATGACGATGTAGCGCTCGTCCTGAATCCGGCTCAGGATGCCGATGTCGTATTCGAGGAGGGCTGTCGTCAGCGCGAGGGCACGCTGGACGCGTTCCTCAAAGGTGCCCCCGTCAGGCGCCGTGATGGCGCGCAACAGG
>JBCBZH010000363.1:0-3211 GCA_039815415.1 Bacteroidota bacterium | reverse complement strand
GGACGCGGGAGCGTCCACTTCCGCTAACACAGACGCTCCCCACTCGGGGCGAAACCAACTCCAGTTATGGCTAAGGAAACGTTCCAGCGCACCAAGCCCCACGTCAACGTCGGCACCATCGGCCACGTCGACCACGGCAAGACCACCCTCACCGCCGCCATCACCAAGGTCCTCGCCGAGGCCCAGGGCGGCACCGCCATGAACTTCGAGGACATCGACAACGCCCCCGAGGAGCGCGAGCGCGGCATCACCATCGCCACGGCCCACGTCGAGTACGAGACCGACAACCGCCACTACGCCCACGTCGACTGCCCCGGCCACGCCGACTACGTCAAGAACATGGTCACCGGCGCGGCCCAGATGGACGGCGCCATCCTGGTCGTGGCCGCCACCGACGGCCCGATGCCCCAGACGCGCGAGCACATCCTGCTCGCCCGCCAGGTGGGCGTGCCCTACCTCGTGGTGTTCATGAACAAGGTCGACCTCGTCGACGACGAGGAGCTCTTGGAGCTGGTCGAGATGGAGGTCCGCGAGCTGCTCTCGTCCTACGAGTTCCCCGGTGACGACCTGCCGGTGGTCCAGGGCTCGGCGCTCGGCGCGTTGAACGGCGAGCCGGAGGGCGTGGCCTCGGTGGCGGCGCTCATGGAGGCCGTCGACTCCTACATTCCGACGCCCGAGCGTGCGATCGACCGCCCGTTCCTGATGCCCATCGAGGACGTGTTCTCGATCACGGGCCGTGGCACGGTGGTCACCGGCCGCGTCGAGCGCGGCTCGATCAAGGTCGGCGACCCGGTCGAGCTGGTGGGGATGCAGGAGGAGAAGATCAGCTCCACCGTGACGGGCGTGGAGATGTTCCGGAAGCTGCTCGACTCGGCGCAGGCGGGCGACAACGCCGGCGTGCTGCTGCGGGGCGTGGACAAGGACGCGGCCGAGCGCGGCATGGTGGTGGTCAAGCCTGGGAGCGTGACACCGCACAAGTCGTTCGAGTGCGAGGTGTACATCCTGTCGAAGGACGAGGGTGGGCGCCACACGCCGTTCTTCAAGGGGTACCGTCCGCAGTTCTACTTCCGCACGACGGACGTGACGGGGGACATCGAGCTTCCGGGTGGCGTGGAGATGGTGATGCCTGGCGACAACACGCAGTTCAAGGTGGACCTGATCGTGCCGGTGGCGATGGAGGAGGGTCTTCGGTTCGCGATCCGTGAGGGTGGTCGGACGGTGGGCGCCGGTGTCGTCTCGAAGATTCTCGACTAAGACGACCCGACCTCTTCGACCTCTGCGCGTTCCTCGCGTAGATTGATCTCGACCGCCGACGTCCTCCCGGGCGTCGGCGGTCCGATTCACGGGCGTGGCTCAATTGGTAGAGCACCGGTCTCCAAAACCGGCGGTTGCAGGTTCGAGTCCTGCCGCCCGTGCCACTCTGATCTCGCCAGCTCGCTGGCACACGTATTTCGACCCATGGCAACGCAGACGCAAACCGAAAAGGCACCCGGCGGCAAAATCGGCGGCTACATCCTGGAAGTCCGCAAGGAGATGCGGAAGGTCAACTGGCCCAAGCGCCAGGAGCTTCTGAGCAACACCACGCTGACGCTGGTTGCCTCGTTCATCATCGCGCTGTTCATCTTCGGCGCGGACCAGGTGATCTCGTGGGTCCTCGCGCGCGTGTACGGCGCGTAGGCTTCCTTTCTGTTTGCACCGTCCGACCCATGGCTGTTTTGTCTCCGATCCGCAAGTGGTACGTCCTCCGCACCTTCTCGGGCCACGAGAAGAAGGTCAAAGAGTATCTGGAGAGTGAGGTCGAGCGCCTCGGGATGGAAGAGAAGCTGACGCAGGTGGTCATCCCCACGGAGACCGTCTTCGAGATGCGCGCAGGCAAGAAGAAGACCCGCGAGAAGACCTCGTTCCCAGGCTACATCTTGCTGGAGGCTCTCATCGACCCGTACCTCCGAGAGGTCGTCAGCGGTGCGCCGTCCACCATCGGGTTCCTCGGTGCCAACGGGGAGCCGGTTCCGCTTCGTCCCGATGAAGTCAGCCGCATCCTCGGCATGATGGACGAGGACAAGAGCGAGGTGATGGAGATTCCCTTCAAGGAGGGCGATGCCATCAAGGTGGTCGATGGACCCTTCAACACGTTCACAGGCTTCGTGGAGGAGGTCTACCCGGACAAGATGAAGGTCCGCGTGATGGTGTCCATCTTCGGGCGCAAGACGCCTCTCGAGCTGGACTACCTCCAGGTGGAGCACGAGGGCTAGCCTCGAGCTGGCTAGGGCGCCATGAACCTCGCGGCTCATCGTCTGAGGAACCAGCGCCTTGTCGGCAACAGGTTGTCGCATCTTGAGGCTGTAGTGGATTGGCTTGGAGCCGTCCAGGCCCAGGATGTTTCGGGAGCGTCCTGGGCCGTTGCTCAGCGGACGACCGATGTCGCCGCAGCGGATGTCGATGCTGCCCTCGATGCGGGGACGATCCTCCGTACTCACGTCCTGCGGCCCACGTGGCATCTGGTTCGGCCCAAGGATCTCCGCTGGATGCAGGCCCTGACGGGGCCGCGCACGAAGCGATTGATGCGCTCCTACGACCGCAAGCTGGAGATCGACGACCGGCTGATCACACGCAGCCAGCACCGGATCGCCAGCGCGCTGGCCGATGGCGTCCACCGGACGCGGGCCGAACTGGGGGAGGTCCTCAATGAGGACGGAATCGCGGCGAAGGGATCGCGGCTCGCCCACATCGTGATGCACGCCGAACTGGACGCCGTCGTGTGCAGCGGGCGACGTCAAGGCAGCAAGCAGACGTATGCCCTTGTGGACGAACGCGCACCCGGTGGCCTGGAGCTTGATCCTGAGGAAGCCCTCATTGAACTCCTTCGGCGATACCTCCGAAGCCACGGGCCCGCCACACCGCACGATTTCGCGTGGTGGTCCGGCCTCACAGTTACGGCTGCCAGGCGCGGGCTGGAGGCGCTCAGTGATGAGGTAGAGGAGATTGAGATCAGTGGGACGGCCTACTGGATGACGGCTCCAGTCGGCCCGATTTCCCTATCAACTCCGCTAATCCACCTGCTGCCGAACTACGATGAGCACGTGGTCGCTTACCGAGATCATGGCCCCTCTATTGACCCGGCCACGCCGGACGCGCTGGCGGGGTGGGGCAACGGCACGACCGAGGACGACACTTTCACTTGGACGTTGCGCGACTACGATGACGCGGATTG
>JBCBZH010000207.1:0-7951 GCA_039815415.1 Bacteroidota bacterium | reverse complement strand
TCTCTTCCCCCCATCCCCCCGTCCCCTTCCTCGAAACGCCGCCCCGCTCGGCGAGGACAGGTCGCTGGCGAACCACTGCTACGATCTGCGGTTCACGCGGCCACTGAAGGTTACCATCGCCAAGCGCGTCAAGGCTATCCGCGAGCAGCTCGACGATGCCTCGGACAAGGCCTCCGATGCGGTCACGTCTCGCGTCAAGGACGCCAAGTACATGGCGGAGGAGACTGCGGACAAGATGGAAGACCGCGTTCAGGAGGCCGTCGCCGTGGTCATGAAGCGGCTTGGCGTACCGACCCGTGAGGAGATCTCGGAGCTGACCGCCAGCGTGGAGCGGCTCACCAAGCATATCGACTCTCTGAAGAGCGAGAGCGCTGCGACCACCAGCGACGAGCTGGTTCTCGAGGCAGTCGGTGGCGGCTGGTACGAGATCCGCGTCGGTGAGGTGGTCGTCGAGAAGGTTCAGGGCAAGGAGACCGCCGACAAGGCGTTTGCCCGCGTTCAGGAGCAGCACGCCTAGTGCATCTGGTCCTGCAGCCCCGTAAGGCTGCATTCTCAGCGTCCCCCGGAGGCTCGTCTTCCGGGGGACGCTTGGTTGTGTGCGGTCTCGGCCGTTTTCTGGTCGATGGCACGCAAAGACACCGCCAGCTCGTTGTATCCTGACCGGACGAAAGCGCTTCCAATTATGCAGATCGTCGACCACCACACGACTGGAACCATCGGCCTCGCTCTCGCGGGCGGCGGCCCCGCCGGAGCCATCTATGAGATCGGCGTGTTGCGCGCTCTGGATGACGCCATCGAAGGCCTGGATCTTAACAACGTGCCGGTCACGGTCGGCGTGTCGGCCGGCGCACTGGTAGGCGCGTGCCTCGCCAACGGCATCACCACGGCCGAGATGGCGCGATCGGTGGTGGGCGAGGAGCCTGGCGACAATGCCTTCCGCCCCGAGCTGTTTCTGTCGCCTGCCTTCGGCGAGTACGCCAAGAGCGGCAAGCGCGTCCCCGGACTGGTGTTCGACGCGCTGGTGTCGGCCATCAAGGACCCGAAGGGCACGAGCGGCATCGTCTCGGCGCTCATCGAGCGCCTCGGGCGGGCCGTTCCGGTGGGCATCTTCGACAACCGCCCACTGCGTAAGTATCTCGAGACGCTGTTCGACCGCGAGGGCCGCACGGATGACTTCCGCCAGCTCGAGAACGAGCTGTACGTGGTCGCCTCAGATCTCGACTCTGGGGAGTCGATTCGCTTTGGGTCCAGCGATGCGAGCCAGACCCCCATCAGCCTCGCCGTGCAGGCCTCGACGGCGCTGCCGGGTCTCTATCCACCGGTTGAGATTGACGGGCGTCAGTTTGTCGATGGCGTGCTTCACAAGACCGTCCACGCGTCAGTGGCGTTCAACCGCGGTGCCGAGCTGGTGATCTGCGTCAACCCGATTGTACCTGTAGACACGTCTCAGGCTGTCGCGCTGGGGGCCATGAAGCGCGGCCAGCTCATTGACCGGGGCATGCCAGGGGTGATGAGCCAGACGTTCCGCACACTCATCCACAGCCGGATGTCGACCGGTATGGCGGCCTACGAGGAGCGCTATGCAGGCGCTGACCTCGTCCTGTTCGAGCCGCAGAAGGAGGACTACACCATGTTCTTCACGAACGTGTTTTCGTTCGCGGCGCGGAAGGAGGTGGTGCAGCACGCCTACCAGTCCACGCTTCGCCAGCTCGCCGCCCGTGCAGAGGAGCTGAGGCCGGTGTTCGCGCGCCACGGCTTGCGCCTCCGAGAGGACGTGCTCGCGCGGCCCGTGTACGACCTCTGGGAGAGTGTTGGCGTGGGCGAAGCCGGGACGGCCATCTTGCCCACCACCGAGGCCACACGTGACCTCCGCGACGCGCTGGCGGAGCTGGACGAGATGCTGGGCGCTTAGCCCTGCTCAAGGGGCGCCCAGTCTACGGTCTGTCACCCCCGAACGCGCCGCGCCCGAGAGAGCGGTGCCTCCCCCGGTGTCGCCAGCTCACCCCGAGCCGCGCCATCCATGACGTATGGCGCGGCATCCGACAGGCTGAGGAGGGAGACATAGCCCCACTCCGCCGCCAGCTCGGCGGCGGCATCCGCGTCTGGGCCGAGGAAGACGAGCGTAGCCGACAGGTCGGCGGGCAGCACCTCAGTAGACAGAGCATCGAGCGGGCAGGGGAGAGCAAGCCGGATCCACCCCTCAGCGGTCCGTTCTTCATCCGACCGCAGATCGATCAGGGCCGCGCCCGCCCGGACGAGCTGGTGTAGCGCCTCGGCGTCGAACTGGAGGTCGGCGACAGCCAGCTGGCGATCTGCAGGATCTGGAACGGGCACAGGCGCATTCGTGGACTCGTCCAGCAGTACGGGCGCCGCCAACTCGAAGAAGGCATCGGCATCGAGCGCATGGTCTCGCCCTCGGACCCATCCGTCCGCATCCACGATCACCGCTGCAGGAGTGGTGGTGATGCCGAATGCCGTCTCCAGCTTGTCGGCGGAGACCGTTCCATACGGATGCTCAGAGAACGGTGCATCGTCGGTCACGACGCCCAGCACCGTGGCGCCTTCGGCATTCAGATCGGGGTAGGCTTCATCCAGGGCCGTCCACGACGGGCTGGCGGCATCGGCGAAGTGCAGCAACACCGTCTGGCCGCGCAGCGAGGTGAGCGAGATCTGCTCGCCGTTCATCTGCCAGGACACATCCGGGGCGCGCTCGGGTGCAGGCACGGCCAGCGCAGGCGCCGAGCTGGCGTTCGGTCGGTCGCATCCGCTGCCCAGCAGGCCGAGGAGAAGAGCGAGGAACGCGGTCGGACGCATTGCTGGGTTAGGTCGTTGCCTGTTGGACCGCGTCGCGGAGGGCGTCGGTGGTGATGGCGTAGTGGCTGGCGACCGAGACCGCCTCCCCGTCCTTGATGAGGATGGCCTGTGGCGTTTCGTGCCGGACACCCAGCGCGTCGGCGAGGTAGTTCGATACCTCGCGCGCATATTGGACGAGCACCGCGTAGGTATCGATCGTCTCGTCCTCCACCAGCCCGATGAACGCACGATGCCCACGCCCTGAAATGGGGCAGGAGACGGAGTGCTTGAGGAGATAGACCGGACGCTTATACGACGCCTGGATCATGCGGTCGGCGTCCTGAGGGGTCGCCAGCTCGATGACCTGAGCCATGAAGAAGAGGGAGATGGCCGAGGAGGGCAAGCCGTACCTTCCAAGACGGGACGGCTCGGCAGGAAGATAGGACCCTGTTGAGGCCGTTTGGCCCCTTTTTTGTCCCTCACGCATTTGTTCATGTCCGACGCCATCGCCGCACCCGGCGCTCCTACAACCGGCGCTGAGGACGTTCGCTGGAACCTCGCTGATCTGTATGCTTCCACCGTCGATCTCGACGCCGAGCTGGCGGCGACCGAGACCGACGCTGAGGCCTTCGGTGCGCGCTATCACGGTCAGATTCACCAGCTCGATGCTGCCGGGCTAGCCGAAGCGCTCGAGGCGCTGGCATCGATTCATGACCGGGCCGGGCGGGCCTACACCTACGCCTATCTCGCGTGGAGTACGGCCACAGAAGATCCAGCCAATGGAGCGTTGCTGCAACGCGTCCGGGAAGCGTACACCCGCATCGGGCAGAGCCTGCTGTTTGTGGATGTGGAGTGGGCGCAGCTGGATCCGGAGCAGGCCGAGGCGCTCTTGCTCGACCCCGCGCTGGCGCCGTACCGCCACTACCTCGAGCTAAGCTGGAGGCACGGGAGCATGTCCTCTCCGAGCCCGAAGAGAAGATCCTCTCCGAGAAGGCCGTCACCGGCTGGAGTGCCTGGAATCGGTTCTACGACGAGACGCTGGGTGCCGCCCGCTTCACCGTGCGCAATGATGCGATGCCTCTCCAGCAGGCCCTCTCCAAGCTCCATGACCCGGACCGCTCGCTTCGGCAGGACGTTCACATGGGGGTAACCGAGGGGCTGGCGGAGCTGTCGCGCCCGCTCACCTACGTCTTCAATACCATCCTGGCCGATAAGGCCTCCTCGGACCGCCTACGCAGCTATGAGTCGTGGATCGATAGCCGCAACGAGTCCAACGAGGCGGACGCGGCCAGCGTGGACGCGCTGGTGGAGGCCGTGACGGGCCGCTACGAGCTGGTATCACGCTTCTACCACCTCAAGCGCCGCCTCCTCGGCCTGGACGAGCTGGCGGATTACGACCGCTACGCGCCGCTGGATGAGGTGGAGCAGTTCATTCCGTGGGACGAGGCCAAGACCATCGTACTGGATGCGTACGGCGGCTTTCACCCCGAGATGGGCCGCATCGCGGGCGAGTTCTTCGAGCATCGCTGGATCGACGCGCCGCCGGTGCCGGGCAAGAGGGGCGGCGCCTTCAGCCACGGCGCCGTGCCGAGCGCCCACCCCTACGTGTTGATGAACTACACCGGCAAGCTGCGCGATGTGCAAACGCTTGCCCACGAACTGGGCCACGGTGTCCACCAGTATGTCTCGCGCGTGCAGGGTGTCTTCCACGCCGACACGCCGCTGACCACGGCCGAGACCGCCTCCGTGTTTGGCGAGATGCTGGCGTTCCAGAGCCTACTTGCCGGACTCACCAGCCCGACCGATCGCCTCGCGCTGCTGGTTGGCAAGATCGACGACTCAATGGCAACGGTCTTCCGGCAGGTGACCATGAACCGCTTCGAGGACCGCATCCACACGCACCGCCGCACCGAGGGTGAGCTGACGCCCGACCAGTTCGCCGATCACTGGATGGCAACGCAGACCGCGATGTACGGTGACAGCGTGACGCTCACTGACGGTTACCGTCGGTGGTGGAGCTACATCCCACACTTCGTCCACACGCCGGGCTACGTCTATGCCTACGCGTTCGGCGAGCTACTGGTGCTGGCACTCTACGCTCGCTACCTCGATGAAGGCGAGGCGTTCCCGCCTAAGTACCTCGAGCTGCTGACCGCAGGTGGATCGGACTGGCCGCATGCCATCGTGGGCAAGCTTGGCATCGACTTGCGCGACCCAGAGTTCTGGGACCGTGGGTTGGACGCCATTGCCGCGTTGGTGTCGGAGGCCGAAGACCTGGCCGAGTCCTCGAATCGATAGACGGCTGTGCGGTCAATCCATCGCCAGCTCGGTCTGTACTGCACCCCTACTCCGAGCTGGCGAGCACGCGGAACGCGAACCGATTGGTTGTTCTCGCCCCCTTGTTGAGGTTGTCCCTGGAGCTGGCGAAATCCTCCCCGGACCCGCGTATGGCCCGACGCTCCGATCCGCCCGCTGTCGCTAGATTCTAGCAGAGCCATTTGGCGGCTCTGCACAGCGTTTCCCTATGCCCCCCACCACGTACGTCGCCCGCCAGCCCGGACCGTTCTCGGCCCTGCTTCAGGCGCGCGACCTCGGGGGATTTCGGCTCCAGGCGCTGCCACCTCGGCGCGTCAACGATCGCTACGAGGACACCGATGACGGCGCGCTCCTGGCGCAGGGGCTCACGTTGCGGCTTCGGGAGCAGGAAGGGGAGTGGACGGCCACGCTTCGGCCCATCCGGCGGGGCGTGGCGGGTCCTGTTTCAGAGGCCTCGTACGGGGTGGCCTGGACGCCTCCGGAGGGACAGCTGCCTCTGCCACCGGGCGAGCTGGCGGAGGCTGTTCGCCGCATCGTCGGGACCGATCCTGTGGCCCCGCTGATCCGGCTGCGTCAGTACCGCACGCCCCGGCTCGCCTATGACGGTACCCGGCTCGTGGCCCTTTTGTCCTTCGATGTGGTGGTCTACGAAGTGCCGGGCGCGCATGTGGTCTCCAACGAGCTGGAGGTGGAACGCGCTCAAAGCGGCACGGAGGCTGATTTGCGGCGGCTCGCGCCGGTTCTTCTGCGCCACGGCATGGAACCGGTCGGTCTGACCAAGCTTGAGCGCGGCATTATGCGAGTCCATCGCTCCCTCGACGAACCCGTTCTTCTCCTCCCAGAGGAGCGTGCCGCCTTGGAGACCTACATCGCGTCTTCTGAGCCGATGATGCAGCGCCGTGCTCGCGTCGTTCAACTCGATGCACGAGGCTACCGCGCGCTCACCATCGCGGGGCAGGTGGGGCTCAGCACCTCGCGCGTGCGTCACTGGCAGCAGGCGTTCCGCGAGCACCGGATGGGCATCTTCAGGCCTGCTGAAGAGCCCGATGGCCTGGTTGCACCCGTCGTCCCCTCCTATCGGGTCTCCGAGATTGTCGATCGCGGAGATGGGTCCGCTCCGGCGGAATCTCGCCCGACGGAGTCCCGTCCACCCGAGCCTTCCTCGGTAGACGCTGACGACTCGCCAGCTCGTCCCACGTCGGTCGGAGATGGAAGCCCCTCCCAGGTGCCTTTCGCTGAGGGACCGACCGTGGCGATTCCGGTGTCGCCCATGGAGCCGTCCCGCCAGCTCGAAGAGACCGACGAGCTGGCGACCCGCTCTGCGCCAGATGAGGCTCTGGATGTGGAGCAGGCAGAAGACATGGCGGAGCTGCTCGAGATGTTTCAGCCAGCAGAGACCGAGACCCCCCTTCTGGCGGAGGAGGACTCTGAGGAGGCGGATGACGGGAGTCCTGAAGCGCTGGAGCAGACGTCGGAGCCTGGCGAGCAGCGTGCGAGTCCTGCTCATTCCCAAGACCCGCCTTCGCACCGTCGCTCCTTCCTCGCACCGGACACACCCATTCTCTCGGCTGCGCACGACACTCTAGTACACTACATCGGCGGGTTCAACCGAGCGGCCCAGCAGTTTCAAGCTGCCCCCATTCCGCGGTCGGCTCAGCGACTACTGCTGGCAGCGCATCGGGTCCGGCTCGCCATTGAGGCGTTCCAGTCGTACGTGCCCGAAGCGGCCGCGGCGCGACTGATCGCAGCCCTGCGTCCCTTGGCAGCCGCATTGGACCACGCGGTCGAGTTGGAGCGAGTCCGCCAGGCCGGTAGTGGCGATGCCGCTACTGCTCTGGATGAGGCGCTTGATGTTGCAACGCGTCATTTGACGCCCGAGCGCCATCGCATCTGGATGGAGCGTGCCGCTCGCCTCACGGGCCGCCTTGCCGAACAACTCCGCTCGGGGTTGCTCATCGGAGACGATTTTCCGCTGGTTTCTGACGACTGGGTGGGACAGCCCGGCGACCGCCCCATGCCCTCGCGCCTGCGGCACATTCTCGCGTCGGTCGTGTGGGAGCGCTACGAGTCGGTTCGGGCGTTCCAGGACGAAGTGGGCGAGGGCCTGACGCCGTTGACGGCCCACCATCTGGCCGTCGCGGTCAGTGGATTGCACTTCGCTCTCGGGCTGGTGTCCAAGGCCTCAGATCCTACAGCGGTGCGAGAGGCTGCGTCTCAGCTCGATGAGGCCGAGCGGGTGGTTGCCGCCTTCCGCACGGCCACACATCGCCACTCCAAGGACATGCCGGAGGCGGATGTGCAACAGGCCTGGGCGTCTCTGGAAGACGTGGCCTTTCGCCAACTCCTTGGAACCATCACGGCGTCCATCTAGGCCGGGACGAGGAATCTGTACTGGGCGAGGGCAGGACGCCGAGAAGGAGCGATTCACATCGGGCTGGCGATGCCGCACTGCGGCGGTGTTGAGAGGGTGTAAAACCGAAGGCCCTGCCCTAAGTCTTCAACGTCCCCGAACCTCATTGGAGCAGGACAGCGGTTAATTGTCTCACGGGCAGCCGATACTCTCTGCCCGTCTTCCCCTTTCCTGGATTGAATGACCTCCAGCGAGTTCCTGCGTGACTTCAGCGATGACCCGCGCCTGGTGACGGGGGGATATTTCGCGCAGTCGCCGCTTTCGCTGGTGCCGGGAGATCAGGTCGGGGTGGTGTTGTTGAACGTAGGAGGGCCGACCTGTGTGGAGGACGTGGAGCCGTTCCTCTACAACCTGTTCATGGATCCTGCGATCGTGGATTTGCCGGTTCCGAGGTTTCTGCGCCACCGCATGGCCCGCTTAGATCGGAAGAGC
>JBCBZH010000365.1:0-3189 GCA_039815415.1 Bacteroidota bacterium | reverse complement strand
GCCGATCCCAGTCAAAATGGAAGGCCGCGGCTCGCTGACGCTCGTCATCCGAGAGCATAGATCGCAGCGCCTCGCCCCTCGCTTCGTCCGCACTGAGCCGCACCCGCCAGACATGCACAGCATCTGGCGAGAGGCAAACGGTTGAAGGCGGCACGCTCCAGCGTGTCGGATCGGGCACGAGTGGACTCAGGAAAGGCGGCGGGCGGTATCCGCGCCTAGTTGTTCTTGTTCCACCGAAGCATACTCCGGTTTAGGCAACCGAAACGTCCACTCAGCATTCCGCGACGCCCATTTGCTACTCCACTGGACTGAGGGTGAGAATGGCTTGATCCCACCAACCTCGACAGCCGCTTCTACACAGCTGTCATGGCCTCGCTGCCTTCGCGTATAAACGACCCCCCTCCCTACCTTCCTGCGATCCTCGACTCCCGGCACCAGGAATGACATCAACTCAAGTCGCCCAACTCAGCGAACTCCCTGATCGTGAACCCCGGTATGCGCTCGTAGGCGAGGTCGACCTGGTTGTGGTTCGCTTCGACGACGAGATCTCCGTCTTCTATGGCCGCTGCCTTCATCGCGGCGCCCTCATGGCAGACGGGCATGTCCGTGGGCAGAACCTCATCTGTGGCGTCCACAACTGGGACTACCGACTGGACAGTGGCGTCTCGGAGTATGCCAATGACGAAGCCCTCCCGAAGTTCACCTCATGGGTCGAGGGCGATGCCATCTTGGTAGACGCCGATGAGATTCACGACTGGGCTTCGGAGAACCCTCAGCCGTTCAACCGGGATGCGTACCTCGGGCTCTACGCGGACACCTCGCACGGAACGGCAGAGGAACCGCACAATGCACAGATACAGCACTATGCCAAGCATGGGCTCTCGAGAACGGGACACCATGGCACCGTTGAGGCCATGGGTGTCCCGCGCACCCAGTTGCCAACGTGGGAGGACATCCAGGTGCTACCTGCGCAGTTGCACCGGGCCCCATTGCTCGACTCTGCGCCGGTAGGCACTGATGTGGTCATCGGTGCCAACGCCAAGCAGCCCCTGCGGCTAGCCATTCCGCTCTTCGTGTCCGACATGTCGTTTGGCGCGTTGTCCGAGCCCGCGAAGATTGCCCTGGCACGCGGGGCCGAGATGGCTGGAACCGGCATCTGCTCCGGAGAAGGCGGCATGCTCCCCGAGGAACAAGCAGCCAACTCGCGGTACTTCTACGAGCTGGCGTCGGCTCGATTTGGATTCTCCTGGGACAAGCTGGCGAACGTCCAAGCCTTTCACTTCAAGGGCGGCCAGGGAGCCAAGACCGGAACGGGTGGGCACCTCCCCGGTGAGAAGGTGAAAGGCAAAATTGCCGAGGTGCGAGATCTCGAGCCTGGGCAGGATGCCATCTCGCCAGCTCGTTTTCCGGAATGGACCGAGCCGGCCGAGATCCGGGCGTTCGCAGATGAGGTCCGCGAGCGGACTGGCGGAATCCCGATCGGCTACAAGCTGTCGGCCCAGCACATCGAGAAGGACATCGATGCTGCGCTCGACGTGGGTGTGGACTACATCATTCTGGACGGTCGGGGCGGAGGCACTGGCGCCGCCCCCACCATCTTCCGGGACAACATCTCGGTCCCTACCATCCCGGCTCTAGCACGCGCCCGCCGCCACCTCGATTCCATCGACCGGGGAGACATCACGCTGGTCATCACAGGAGGCCTCCGCACACCCGCTGACTTTATCAAGGCTCTTGCGCTCGGTGCAGACGCTATTGCGGTATCGAATGCGGCGATGCAAGCCATCGGATGCATCGCCATGCGGGCCTGCCAGACCAACAACTGTCCCGTCGGGATTGCATCGCAGAAGCCGCATCTGGTCAGCCGCATCGTCGTTGAGACATCCGCCCGCCAGCTCGCCAACTTCTTCGAGGCCAGCGTCGAGCTGATGCAGGTGATGGCACGGGCCTGCGGTCACGATCACCTGTCCAAGTTCAACCGTGAGGACCTGACGACGTGGAAGAAGGAGATGACGGATCTCTCTGGCGTCGCCTACGGCGGGGTCGCGTAGCTCCCTCTTCGCGTTCCATCCGCCAGCTCGAGGCCAGCGGATGGCGCTGCCCCCTATGACCGCCTCGAGCTGGCGACGGCGACCTAGCCGCGTGCCGCGCGGATCGGCGAACAGCCTATTATCTGTCTCGAGCCTCGCTCACCGCCACCGACGGAATCGGCCTCCTGCACCAGAGTCCTATGCATGCCAGCGTTACTGCCTTCCTCAACCGTGTCTGGGACGATCCCTCAATCCATCGCCTCACCGATGAGGATGATCTGGTCTGGGACATCTACGACCTCTACACTCCACAGCCGCCACAAGGAGTCGACGCCAGCTGGACTCAGGTCCAGTACAACGCGGCCCCTACGGACCAGATGGGATGGCGTGTCTACATCAGTGCCACCCCAGCCCATCTGATGACGGTATGGAACCGGCTCCAGCCGCTCTTCAACCAACAACCAGGGGTCGTTGCAGCCAAACACACAACCGTCGCCGGAGCTGCCACCCGCGTCGACACCATCGTCGTCTATCTCCGCAATTCCGCGGACAAGGACGCTCTGATCGCTGGAATCCAGGCCCTTCATCAAGGACGGGTCCTCGCAGGGAGGCCGCCCGTGCCTCCAAAGCTGAGGCCGATGATGTTCAAGCAGCAGGTCCCCCCTACAACGATGGCCGTGCCGGGTCTCCAAGGCGTCTCCCACGCGCAGCAGCCGGTGGGAATCAATGCCGCCCAGCAACCTGAAGGAAGTGCTTGGAAGACGGAGGCGGCACCGATCCCGCATCTGGTCAGCTTCGGGCAACAGCTTGCGGAGATCGTCGCCAAGGCCTACCACAAGGCGCCATCGAAGGCCGAGTTCTTCAAGCGAGCTACGGCCAACTTCATGGACAGAGGCGTGGACGTCAACCAGCCGTGGCAGCAACTCGTCTCGCAGGCCGAGAGGCAGCGATTCGCGGACTCAGGAGTGCTCGCTCGCGGGGATCGCGCACGGGCCAAACGAGGGTACCACAACTAGACCCTACGAGCTGACGCCAGCCCGACGCCGCTTTCCCAACAACGTCCTCCACATCCGAACCTAAGCCTGGGCATGTAGCACCTCAGGGACGGCCAGTGGAAATCGATAGGCGCTGGCCACGCGCCACCGACTCGAGCGACCTC
>JBCBZH010000388.1:0-2704 GCA_039815415.1 Bacteroidota bacterium | reverse complement strand
GGCAGGAATAGGTCTCGTTGTAGACGCAGTATGGGTGATAGGCCTTGTTGAAGTCCACCACAATGCGCCCTTCGGCGTCCGGGCGTCCGTCGAGATCGAGGTAGCGTCCACCACCGTACGTCGCCCGGCCCGATGTCGCATCCCGGAACGGCACGAAGAGTCCGGTAGAGGGCAGGCCGGCGATTCCAACGGCCTGATAAGCCATCAGGCGCCACTCGGTGCCGTCTAGATCGAACACCAGTTGGCCTGCCACAGACATGGGCCGAAGCTCACCAGTGGATGTCGGGAAAAGCGTCGTGTCCACAATCATTGCAGGCACCAGTGCTGCAGACACTGCCGCAGCGGAGTCGTACGGGAAGTACTGCAGGCCGACGAAGGCGTCCACCTCAGGAAGCGGGAGGGGCGAGCTGGCAGACTGAAACAGGCTGTCCCGAGAGGCACGCCACGTCTCCCACGCGTCCGCAAGCTCAGCGTGATCGAGGCGTTCGGGAGCGGGGGCCTGAGGAGAACAGGCCCCAGCACAGGTCGCCAGCGCGAACAACAGAAGCCCAGAACGGAATGGAACCACGGCGCGATGGATCGAATCAGACGGAACACATGGCATCCTGCAAACTACCGATCTAGACTCGGGCTCTCTCCGCTCTTCTGTATGCGCATCGGCTCTTGCCTCGTTCTGCTTGTCCTGCTTCCCACCACGGTCTTTGCACAGTCATTCGAGGCCGTCGAAGCGTTCCCCGTCGATTGGTTCAGCCCAGTCGAGCTGGTGGCTGCTCCGGGCCAGCCGGATCGCATGTACATCGTAGAGCAGGGCGTCGCGGCGCCGGGCTTCGACGCGCGCGTGCAAACTCTCCGTCTTGGGGAAACCGTCGCCAACACGTTTCTGGATCTGGGCGCGCGCGTGCTCAGGAGTGGAGAGGCCGGATTCCTCGGGCTGGCGTTCCATCCCAGCTACGCAGACAACGGTCGCGTCTTTGTCTCCTACACCGCCAGTGCGCCACGGCGTTCGGTCATCTCCGAGTTCACTCGCTCCGCCTCGAATCCCTTGACGGCGGACCCAGAGAGTGAGCGTGTGGTGCTCGAGGTAAATCAGCCGGAGGGCAACCACAACGGAGGACAGATCACGTTCGGCCCGGATGGATATCTGTACATCGCTCTCGGAGATGGGGGAGGTGGAGGAGACCCAGAGGGCAACGGACAGAACACCAGCACGTTGCTCGGCTCCATCCTGCGGATTGATGTGGACACCGTCCCTGACGGAGAGGACTATGGGATCCCGGACACCAACCCGTACGCGTTGACCGATGGGCCGGAGCGGGACGAGATCTACGCCTATGGCTTCCGAAACCCGTGGCGGTTTGCGTTTGACTCGGAGACAGACTCACTCTGGGTGATGGACGTGGGCCAGAACGCGTGGGAAGAGATCAGCCGTGTAGAGGGAGGCAAGAACTACGGGTGGGGCACCGTGGAAGGACCGGCGTGCTTCGTTCCCGGATGTACCCTGTCGGCGTTCGAGGCGCCAGTGTTCTCCTACAAGCATGACGAGTTCACCGGCGGATTTTCCATCTCCGGGGGCATGGTCTACCGTGGTACTGCGATGCCCGAGTTGCAAGGCCAGGTGCTCTATGCGGATTACATCACGCGCAAGGTTTGGGCTCTCGATACCAGCGGTTCAGAGCCAGACACGACGCTCCTCACGACGCTCTCCGGTGGCCCGCTTCAGGCGGGCATCTCTGCGCTTCGCGAAGGGCCTGACGGAGAGCCCTACGTTCTCATGCACGCCTTCGGAGGCGCCACGCGGATCTTCAGGATCGAGTCGATCCCAGTCGCAGATGAGGAGGAGGTGCCCATCGCCAGCTCGAGTCTGACCCTCACCGGCCCGAATCCGTTCAGCGAGACCACCGAAGTCACCGTTCGCCTCCAGGATGGAGGGCCGGCCCGCGTGACGCTTCACGATGTCCTGGGCCGCGAGCTGGCGACCGTGTTCGAAGGCACCTTGGCACCCGGAGAGGCTCGTTCCATCATGGTTTCGGGGCGATCCTTGGCACCGGGCGCCTACGCTGTCTGGCTTTCCGCAGGTGCGGGGTCAGCGGTTCGGAGATTGCACTTCATGCGTTAAGGCCTTGACTCACCCGCTGGCCGTGCCGATATCCCTATCTGTCCTTAGCTCTCCTCGTTCATGATCTGGATTCGCGTCTGTGTTGGTGTGCTCATCGTTGGGCTCGGGGCCCTGGTGCCAGGGCTTGCTCTAAGCCGGTCGAGCGGGGCTCCCGCTGGATTCGCGGGCGACATCATTCCCTCTGGTGAGCCTCGGAACTGCACCGTGTGCCATAGCGGCAACACGCTGAATGACCCTCTTAGCGGTGGAAGCGTCACGATCAATGCTCCCGGTACCGCTGTGCCAGGGGAGACCATCACCATCACGGTTGTACTTGTCAACAACACGCCCGAGACCACAGCAGGGCGGCGGCAGGGCTTCCTGACGACGGTGAAGAACCCAGCCGACAGCCTATTCGTGGGGAGCTTCACGGTTCCAGACCCGTCGCTGGTACAACTGACCGATGGCAATGATGGGTACGTAACGCACACCTCTGCTGGAAATGCGCAAACCACATGGTCCTTCCAGTGGACGGCACCGACCACCGATGTGCCAAGTGAGGTGGTGATCTACACGGCAGGAAATGCCGCCAACGGAGTCGGGCTCGGG
>JBCBZH010000104.1:0-12890 GCA_039815415.1 Bacteroidota bacterium | reverse complement strand
GTCCCCCGTCCCCCGTCCCCCGTCCCATGCTCGCTCTCGTCCAACGCGTCTCTTCCGCTTCTGTCGTGGTCGAAGGCAAAGCCGTCGGTGAGATCGGACGTGGTGTGCTGGTGCTGCTCGGTGTCGTCACCGGCGACACGCGCGCGGAAGGCGACTGGCTCGCGGCCAAAGTAGCCCGTCTCCGCATCTTCCCGGACGCCGACGGAAAGATGAATCGTTCACTGCAAGACGTCGGCGGCAGCGCGCTGGTGGTCAGCCAGTTCACACTCGCGGGCGACACGCGGAAAGGCACCCGGCCCAGCTACAGCCGCGCGGCCCCTCCCGATCTCGCCGAGCCGCTCTACGAGGCCTTTACCACCGAGCTGGCGACGCACCTCGAGGGCCGCGTCCAGACCGGTCGGTTCGGGGCGAAGATGGACGTTGCCCTTGTCAACAATGGTCCTGTTACACTGTGGCTCGACCGCTCTCCCGCCAGCTCGTAGCTCTCATGCGCGTTCTCGTGTTCCTCCTTGCCCTCGTTCCCCTGCTCGCCAGCGCACAGCCTCCACCTTCAACAGCGAGCTATGGAGATGAAGGCTACGTGGTACACAATGCGACCATCTACACGGGTTCTCCGAATGTGCCCCCTGTGGAGGCCTTCGCTGTCCAGGCCGGACGCATTCGGACGGTTGGGTCCGAGTCGGGCGTGTTTGCGGCCTACCCCGACTGGCCACGCATCGATGCCGGAGGGCATGCCATCATTCCTGGCCTGATCGACGCTCATGCTCACCTGATGGGGCTCGGCACGTCGCTCCTCCAGGCGGATCTTGTGGGGACGGAGTCCGTGGACGAGATCGTAGAGCGACTGGAAGCCTTCGCAGCGGATCTCCCAGAGGGGGGCTGGGTGATCGGTCGCGGCTGGGATCAGAACGACTGGGGCGGTGACGGTGTCTTTCCCACCCGCGAGGATCTCGATGGCGCCTTCCCGGACCGTCCCGTCTGGCTCAGCCGCATTGATGGCCACGCCGATTGGGCCAACACAGCCGCTCTCCGCGCCGCCGGGATCGATCCGGATGCGGAGGCGCCTGCAGATCCTGAAGGAGGTGCCGTGATCCGCGATGACCAGGGTCGCCCAACGGGCGTGTTCATTGACGCTGCTGCCGGGCTGGTGGGCCGTTCCGTGCCTCCGCTGGGCCCGGCGTTCTACGAGGAGGCGCTCGAGCGCGCACTGGCGGAGACCGTTCGCTACGGGCTGACGGGAGTGCACGATGCAGGGGTCTCACTCGCCGCCCTCGACCTCTTCCGGAAGTTCGCTGCGGAGGGACGGTTCCCAATCCGCAACTACGCGATGATCACGCCGGGCGAGATCGACGCCTTCTGCGAGGCTCATCCCTACGGAGTCGATGAGTTCGATTCTCGCCTCGTAGTCCAGTCAGTCAAGCTCTACGCAGACGGCGCCCTCGGCAGCCGCGGCGCCGCGCTGCACGACCCGTACACGGACGATCCTGGCAATCGTGGCCTCCTGTTCCAGTCCTCGGGGGAGCTGTACAACACCGTCTACAAGGCGATGGCGTGCAACCTTCAAGTCAACACCCACGCCATCGGAGACCGGGCCAACAGCGAAGTGCTCCAGGCCTACGCCTCTGTGATGGACCTGGGCATCGGAGTTCGGCGGCGACACCGGGTCGAGCATGCTCAAATCCTCCGGCTCCAGGACATCGAGACGTTCGCGGAGTATGGCATCATCGCCAGTGTGCAGCCAACCCACGCCACGAGCGACATGCCGTGGGTGGAAGACCGGGTCGGTGAGCGCGCTGTGGGGGCTTATGCGTGGCGGCACTTGCTGGATTCGGGAGTGCGCCTCGCGCTCGGAAGCGATTTTCCCGTAGAGCAGGTCAATCCACTGCTCGGATTCTACGCGGCCATCACTCGGCAGAACCCCGAGGGCGAGCCCCCCGAGGGCTGGTATCCGGACCAGGTGCTTACTCGCGAGGAAGCCCTGTATGGATTTACTCTCGGTGCTGCCTACGCAGCGTCGATGGAAGCCAAGGCTGGTGCCATCCTGCCCGGGCGCTACGCAGACTTCGTGATTCTCTCGCAGGACATCATGCAGGTCCCGGTTGAGGACATCCTGGACACCGTCGTGCTGGCGACCTACATCGGTGGCGAGCGCGTGTACGCAGCGGAATAGAGACGCGTCAGCTCGAGGCAGGGCTTGGCGGGGCCTCGAGCTGGCGAACGCTTGGGCCGGAGGATCACACACAAAGAGGCCCGGGCGCGTTGGGGATACGCCCGGGCCTCGGAGGGTCGGCAGGGGGAGAGGGGACCGACCCCGTATGGGGACGACAGAGGTGGTGGTGCCGTCTAGTGAACCAGAGATGGCTTACGGGCCGCCGTCTGATTCCAGGCTCTGGAGGGAGCCGTCGCCATGAAGAAGAAAGGCCGACATCCGAACTGGCGAGGCTTCGGAGTGGAGAGATGAGATGGGAGAGGTGGGGTCTCAGGGGCAGACGGCACAAGGATGAGGGCGTTTCGGATGCAAAACAGTGGGGAGAAGGTGCCGGACCTCTGAGGGTTTGGTGATGGAAGGGGTCATAGGGTCGATTTAGACGGTATTCGGTGGATTTCAGGGGGGAGATCGCCTATCCTCCGAATTCAGGGGGGAGCCCAGATCCGCAGATGTGACCGTGTCATGCACGTCACATTCAAGTCCACAGCGGAGATCGGAGGCTCTTCCACATCCTTCGATCTCTGATGGAGCCTCTGGCGATTTCCCAGCCCGCCCTCACAGAGCCGTTCATGGTCGGCGAGTGGATGGCGGAGCCGATGGCGAATCGGCTCACGCGTGGCGACGACGTGCGTCGGCTGGAGCCCAAGGTGATGGAAGTGCTCGCGTGCATGGCGAACCGGCCGGGCGAGACAGTCACCAAGGAGGAGTTCATGGAGGAGGTCTGGGCCGGGACCATCGTCACGGACGACGTGCTGGCGCGATGCATCTCGGAGCTGCGAAAAGCGCTAGGGGATAGTGCCCGGAATCCGGAGTACGTCGAGACCATTCGGAAGCGGGGCTACGTCCTGATCGCCCCAGTGCGTCGGAACGTGGAAGCGCGTCCTACGCCGAGCGCCGCGGAGCGACCGGGCCCAGACCTGCTGGTGGCGACGCCGTCGCCGAGGACCCCTGCCGTGTCCCCATCGGAGGTCCACGCGCGGTACCGGCGCCTCAAGGCTCGCCAGCGCGTTCGTCTTACGGCTCTCGCCATGGCGGGCATCGGGCTGGCAATTGTGGCTGCGTTCATCGCCTATCGCTTCGCCACCGACCATGTGCTGCCGCTGCCTGCACTGCCCGTGACCAGCTATCCCGGCGAAGAGCGGGACCCGGCCCTCTCGCCAGACGGCGAGACCGTTGCGTTCTCATGGAGCGAGGCGGGAGGTGCATACAACATCTACATCCAGCCTGTGGAGGGCGGGTCGCCGGTGGCCCTCAGCTCGAGCGAACTCGATGAGCGGAGCCCGGCATGGAGCCCCGATGGCAGCCGTGTCGCGTTTGCCCGCTGCTCGGGAACGGGATGCTCGCTGCTGACGGTGGATGCACAAGGTGGGGCCGATCCGGTCGAGCTGGCGGACCTCGGTAGGGCTCAGGTTCGGGACCTAATGTGGAGCCCGGATGGTCTCCAGCTCGCCTTCGCGGCGCGCGATGGGCGGGGAAGCAGTGCCTACGCCATCCACCTAATCGCTCTCGATGGCAGTCCGCCCAAGCGAACCACGCCTCCGCCGTCGATCTTCCCAGGCGACCTCGATCCGGCCTTCTCGCCCGATGGGCAGACGCTGGCGTTCGTACGGACCACGCTCGATGGGCGACAGGACGTGTGCCTCGTGTCGGTTGAGGGTGGAGAGGTGGAGCGCCTCGCGCGTGAGCAGAAAGGTGTGACTGGCCTGGACTGGACAGCGGATGGCCGGGAGGTGGTCTATGCCGCCAATCGGGAAGGTGTGGCCGGGCTGTGGCGCGTCCGGCGGACAGGCGGGACGCCCCGGTGGGTGGCCCTCGGAGTCGACGGTGGCGAGGTGTCGTCTCCATCAACGGCTCGAGACGGCACTGGAATCGCGTTTGCCCGGCAGATGACGCGTTCCCATGTCGCCGAGCTTCGGGCTGGTGAGGAGCAGGCCCGCGTCGTGGTGCCCTCTACACGCGAGGATGCACACCCGGCTGTCTCCCCCGACGGTGAGCGCATCGCCTTCGTGTCGCAGCGCAGTGGAAGCCACGAGGTGTGGACCGCCAGCGCGACCGGCGACAACCCAACGCGCCTGACCCACTTCCAAGGGCCGCGCGTCGCGACACCGCGCTGGTCGCCCGATGGCGAGCTGGTGGCTCTCTCGGCTCGGGAAGACGCCAACGCCGACATCTTCATTGCCGCCCTGGGCGAGGAGCCGCGCCGCCTGACGGATGACCCGGCAGACGATGTGGCCCCGTCGTGGTCTCGGGATGGGCGGTGGCTCTATTTCGCCTCCAACCGAGCGGGCGACTGGCAGATCTACCGACTGACCCTGGATGACGCGAGCGAGCCGGAGCGCGTGACGCTGTATGGCGGTGTTGCTGCGACGGAAGGGCCGGGCGGAACGCTCCTCGTGGTTCGGGATGACCTGGATGGTCTCTGGCGTCTCCGCCTCGGCGAAGATGGCCTCCCTCTAGATCAGCAGGCCTTCCCGCTCCGCATTCCCCTATCGCCTGCCGACTGGGCGAACTGGACCGTGGAGGGGGACTTCGTATATGCCCTGCTGCGCAACGCCGACGGCGACGTCGCCATTTTTCGCCTCGATCCATGGACAGGGGACTACGAATGGGTTGCGTCCACAGGCGGCGTCCCGGAGCAACCTGGCCTGGCCGTATTCCCAGGCGCGCGCAGGTTCTTGCTGTCCCAGTCAGAGCGGTCGGATAGCGACATTGTGCTCGTTCAGGACTTTGAGTAGCTCACATGGATGCAGTTGAGATTGGTTCGGCGTCTTGGTATGTGGTGCTTCTCTTTGCAGGCGTCGCGGTCGGTGTGGCGATCGCCATCGCACGGATCGTGTTCGGGAAGAACGAGTAAGGCGCGTCGAGCTGGCGCCGATCGCCAGCTCGGTCCGACGACTGACCCCTCTGCATGTCCATTCCTTCTCTGACCGACAGCCACGGCCGCACGCACACCACGCTCCGCATCGGGCTGACGGAGCGGTGCAACCTGCGGTGTGTCTACTGCATGCCTGCGCAGGGCATCCCGGTGACGCCGACGGCGCAGATGCTCACGGCCCCGGAGATCGAGCGGCTCGTGAGGGTGCTGGCCGAAGCGGGCGTCGACAAGGTGCGCCTGACCGGCGGCGAGCCGCTGGCCCGAAAAGACGCCGTGGACATCGCCGCCCGGATTGGCCGCCAGCCCGACGTTCACACCCTCGCGCTGACGACAAACGGCCTGCTTCTGGCGGATCGGCTGGATGCGCTCAAGGATGCAGGCCTGACGCACCTCACGGTGTCCCTGGATACGCTCCGGTCGGACCGCTTCGAGGCCATCACGCGCCGCCCTGGCCTGGACCGAGTGCTGGACGCCATCGACAAGGCTCTGGTGACCGGATACTCGGTAGATGGTCCGCACCCGTTGAAGGTCAACGTGGTGGTGCTTCGGGAGGTGAATGAGGACGAGGTGGCGGACTTCGCAGCCTGGGCGGCAGAGGAGCCCATCGAAGTGCGCTTCATCGAGTGGATGCCGTTCGGCGGCAATGCTTGGGACCGTCGCCAGCTCGTTCCGATGGCCGAAACGAAGGCCCGAATTGAGGATGTGCATGGACATCTCGCGGCGCGAGAAGATGGCCCGCACGCGACGGCCCGGACGTTTACGCGGCCGGGCTGGCGAGGCCGCATCGGCTTCATCGCGTCAATGTCGGCGCCGTTCTGTGCAGGCTGCAACCGGCTCCGGGTGACGGCCGATGGTGCGCTGAAGGTGTGCTTGTTCGGGAATCGGGAGGTGAGCCTCCGGGATGCACTGCGATCTGGAGCAACCGATGCCGCCGTTGTGGGTCTTGTCCACACGGCCCTTCGGAGCAAGGCCGCCGCCCATGCCGGGATGGACGCGCTGGCGATCTCCGACAATCGGCCCATGATCACCATCGGGGGGTGACGCTCGGAGCGGTCTCGTTCCGTGGACCTCTCGATCCTGTTGAATCCCACAAGCCTCGTGGAGTCACCTTGCCTTTCTGGGGTGAGAACGGTTAACCTGCCGACTGCGCGGCTGCGCACCTGCTCAAGTCTCGTTTTTCTCGCCCATCCACCCCGTTCGTATGGCCTCCGACGGCAACAGCGGTGCACGCATCGCCATCCAGATCGTCCTCGGCGTTCTCATCCTCGTACTCGGATACCTCCTCTACATCAACATTACGAGGCCGTACGACGACTTCAAGGAGCAAGAGCGACAGACCACGCTGACACGGGAGCGGATGGACGATGTCCGGACATCCCTGATCGCCTACCGCAACGCCAACGATGACTATCCGGCAACGCTAGACTCGCTCGTGCTTTTCGCCCGTGGCGACTCGGCACTAAACGCGCAGGCTGCCGCTGTGATGGACGAAAACGAGCAGCGCCTCTCGCCGTTCCTCGTCGACTCGCTTCCGTTCTCACCTCGCACGGGGAGTCGGTTCAACTACGAGGTCGTCAGCGACACCACGGAGACGGTCATCTACTGGCTCCAGGACCCCGACGTGCCGGACGACTCGATTGGATCCCGCAGGGTGGATCCCGCTCAGCGCAACGCCGCCAGCTGGGAGTAGCCACACCGGCATCGCGGTGAGCCTCCGCACCCATGCCTGATGCCTCGCGAGCGCCTCTCGCAGTGATCGGCCTTTCGGGGTCGGCACTGCGCTACGCGGAGATCGAACGAGACGCTGCCGGAGACCGGAGCGCGGGCCGCATTCCAGGGCGCCTGCTCCGCCTCGGAACGTGCGATTTCGAAGTCGATATCGAAAAGGGCGTTCTCGCCGACGGGGCGCCGTACGCCATTCAGGGCATCGGGGAGGCGTTGCGCGAAGTGTTCAAGGACACGACAGCGCAGGCCCTCGTGGTGGTGGCGCATCCGCCCCACACCACCAGCTTTTTTACGCCGGTCCCCGAAGGGATGGATGCGGCCGCGCGCGATGAGCAGCTTCGTCAGGAAGCCGCGCTTCTGGCGGATGTCGGCTCCGAAGAGCCGGTGCGTGTCCGTGCGGTGCCACTTCGGCTCGATGCCATCGGGGGGACCCCTCACCGCTGGCACCACGTCACGCACGTCAGCGAGCCCATCCATGCGCGGCTCTCACTCCTGGCCCGCGCGCTCGGGGTGGACCGCTACGATCTCTCGGACTCGCCCCGGGCGGCAGCGGCCATCGTCCGGGCCACCGCTGCAATTCAGGGAGGGGCCTCCGATGCCATCGAGCTGGCGGTCGGAGCCTATTCGGGCCACACGGAGGTGTCTGTCAGCCGTGGGCGGTCCTGGCTGTTCGGGCATCACGGACCCGGCGCGTCTCCCGAGGACACGGCCTACTTCGCGCTGGCGGCGCTAGAACGCATCGGCATTGCGCCCGCCAACGTCGACCGTCTCCACGTCTATGGCGATGAGGGACCGCAGGGAGCCCGCCTGAGTGTGCTGTCCAGCCTTCTCGATCTTGAGGCGTCTCCACTCGACCCGCTCTCTCTCTACGGCCGCCGCCCCGAGGGCATCTCGGCCGATCATCTGGCCGGGTTTGCACCCGTTCTCGGCGCAACTCTAGCCTGATGCGCATTTCGGGGGGGACATGGGGGCGCCGTCCTATCGAGGCTCCGCCGGGGCGGGGCACCCGGCCCACCACGGACCGCGTCCGCGAAGCCCTTTTCAGCTTGCTGGATGCACGTGGCGTTCTCGCCAGCTCGAGGGTAATTGATCTGTTCGCCGGGAGCGGCGCCCTCGGATTGGAGGCGCTCAGCCGAGGAGCCGAGCATGCTACGTTCGTGGAGCGCCACGGTCCGACGCTCGCTGTCGCTCGCCGAAACGCTGCGTCGCTCGATGCCCTCGCCCGCTCGAGGTTTGTCCGGTCCGACGTGCGGGCGTTTCTGGGGCGCGAGGGGTCGCCCGTCGAGCTGGTGCTCGCTGACCCGCCGTACGACCTGACGTGGCTTCCCGAGCTTCCTGAGCTGGTCTTGCCTCGCCTCGTGCCCGACGGGGTCTTGGTTGTGGAGCACGACGCACGTCATCAACTCGACACGCTGCCCGGTTTCGAGCAATCGCGGACCTATGGGGGGACGATCCTGTCGATCTTCTGCGCTCCCTCGTCTCCCGCGCTGTGACACACGCTGACCTCGATGCCATTCGGAGTGGGACCCGCCGGGCTGTCGCGCGGGCCATCACACAGGTCGAGAACGGGCTTCCGGGCTCAGACGCGCTGGTGGACGCGCTGTATCCGCATACGGGACGGGCGTGGCGCATCGGCGTGACCGGACCGCCGGGAGCAGGCAAGTCCACGCTGGTGGATCGGTTGGTCGGAGCGTTTCGCCAGCGCGGCCAGACAATCGCGGTCGTCGCCGTGGATCCATCCAGCCCATTCACCGGCGGCGCCATTTTGGGCGATCGCGTGCGGATGGACCGGCACTCGGAAGACGAGGGCGTGTTCGTACGCTCTCTGGCCGCGCGAGGAGCGTTGGGTGGCCTGAGTGAGGCTGCCGAAGCGGCCTGTGACGTGTTCGATGCGGCGGGGTACGATGTCGTGATTCTGGAGACGGTGGGCGTGGGGCAGGGCGAGATCGACGTGGCAGAGGCGGCTGACACGGTTCTGGTGGTGCTCGTGCCGCAGAGCGGGGATTCCGTTCAGGCCATGAAGGCCGGGCTAATGGAGGTTGCAAGCGTCTTTGCCGTCAACAAGTCCGATCACCCGGACGCTCCGGCTCTCGTACGCGCTCTCCGACAGGCCCTTCACCTTCGCCCTGCAGAGGAGTGGACCATTCCTGTTGCACGGGTGACCGCATTGCATGGCGAGGGCATTGACGGGCTGGTGGCGCACCTGGATGCCCACCAGACGCACCTCCTGCCAATGTGGGACGCGCTTCAGGCAACTCGCTTGCGCCGCCGAGTGCGTCGCCTCGTGGAAGCGGGCTGGCGCCGCGCGTTCTGGTCGGACGGGCGCACGGAGGCACTCGCCGAGGCCATTCGCCAGCTCGACGCTGAGGAGCGGGCGCCCCATCGGATGGCGGCGCGCATGCTGGCACAGGCGTAGCGCGTCCTCGTTGTTCTGTTACCCTAGGGTATCTTCGCTCGGCCTTCGCAGAGGCCGTTCCTTCATCAGCCGCTGATTCCAGATGCCCAACGACGCCGGTAGTGAACTCTCCGACCCACGAGCTGGCGGTGCCGTCCTGGGGGGCAGTTCGGGAGACCAGTGGTTTGGTCATCCCCGAGGGCTCTCGACGCTGTTCTTCACCGAGATGTGGGAGCGGTTCTCCTACTACGGGATGCGGGCGGTCCTCATTCTGTTTATGACCGAGGCGGTCACGGCAGACAACCCCGGACTGGGCTTCGGCACTGCAGAGTCTGCGGCGATCTACGGCCTCTACACCTTCTTTGTCTACGTGCTGGCGCTGCCAGGCGGCTGGGTGGCGGACAAGCTCTGGGGGCAGAGGAAGTCCGTTTTTGTGGGAGGCGTCATCATCATGTTGGGGCACCTCTCGCTCGCCATCCCGACCACGTCCACATTCTTCCTTGGGCTGGCGCTGATCGTGATGGGTACCGGCCTGCTCAAGCCCAACGTCAGTGCGATGGTGGGTGACCTCTACCCGGAAGGAGGCGCCCGCCGCGATGCTGGCTTCTCGATCTTCTACATGGGCATCAACCTGGGGTCGGTGCTCGGAGTTACGCTCGTCGGCTGGGTTGGAGAAGGCTACAACTACCACTGGGGCTTCTCCATCGCCGCACTCGGCATGTTCCTCGGGCTGGTGCAGTACAAGCTGGGTGGGCGCCACATCGAAGACGCGGGCAACCTGGAGCCAGACGTGGACGCGGCGGGCCTCCGTGCCCGCGGCCAGCGGTTCTACCTCATTGCGGCTGTCGCCACCGGGCTGGCGGTGCTCGTGGGCTACCTGATGTCCACGGATTCGCTCGGCATCTCGATCTCCGAGCTGGCGGAGTACCTCGGCTACGTGGTCGTCGGGCTGGCGACGCTCTACTTCATTTTCCTATTCGTGGCAGGCGGCCTCACCGGCGTGGAGAAGAAGCGGCTGGGCGTGATCGTCTGGCTGTTCGTACTCGCGGCCATCTTCTGGAGCGGATTCGAGCAGGCAGGCTCGTCGCTCAACCTGTTCGCGCGGGACTACACCGACCGGATGTTCGGTGACTGGGAGATGCCTGCGTCGCTCCTCCAGAACGTGAACGCGTTCTTTATCATCCTGCTCGCGCCGGTATTCGGGAGCCTCTGGACGTGGCTGGCGCGCAAGAACGCCAACCCGTCGATCCCCCTCAAATTTGGCATCGGCCTGCTCGGGCTGGCGGTAGGCTTCTTCGTGCTGGCGTGGGGCGCCGCCAATGCGACCACCACCGCAAAGGTGGGCATCTCGTGGCTCGTGGTGACCTACTTCTTCCACACCGTCGGTGAGTTGAGCCTGAGCCCGGTGGGGCTCTCGTCCATGACCAAGCTCGCTCCTGCAGGACGCGTGGGTCAGATGATGGGCGTCTGGTTCATGGCCGCAGCTCTCGGCAACCTGTTCGCGGGCCTGGTGGCCGGTGGCCTGGAAGGGCTGCCACCCGGCGACCTGTTCATGAACGTCGCCACGACCATCGGCATCGCCGGAGTCGTAGCGGTCATCGTCGCGCCGTTTGTGAAGCGCTTCACGGCGGGCGTCGAGTAACCCCCCTTCGCCAGCTCGAAGCGCCTCGAGCTGGCGAATTCCTCCCTTCTGATACTCCCGCATGTTTTCTGAGCCGACCCCGGTTCCGGTTGTGGTCCTTCCGCACGGAGAAGGCCTCGATTTGCCGTCTCACGCCACGCCCGATGCGGCTGGTCTGGACCTTCGCGCGGCAGTGCCCGAAGACGCACCCGTCGAGCTGGTGCCGGGGGCCTACACACTCATCCCCACGGGCCTCCAGATCGCACTCCCCGACGGAACGGAGGGGCAGGTCCGCCCGCGCTCCGGGTTGGCGTTCAAGCATGGCGTGACAGTTCTCAACAGCCCGGGGACCATCGATTCTGGGTACAGGGGGGAGGTGGGCGTGCTGCTCGTCAACCACGGGCGGGAGCCGTTTCTCGTGCAGCGCGGCGAGCGCATCGCTCAGCTGGTGGTGGCGCGCTACGTGCCGGTGCGGTTCGAGACGGCGGACGCGCTGGTGGCGAGCGAGCGCGGAGCGGGGGGCTTCGGATCCACAGGGACGGCGTAGGCCCCGTTAGAGCGTGTCGAGGAGCTGAAGCCACTGGCGCCGCACCACGTCGGGGCTGTACGCCAGCTCGAAGCGTTGCCGCGCCGCCAGCGAGAAGGCGACCCAGTTGGAGCGAAGGCGGAGGGCGGCATCCGCGATCTCAGCGGGGGACGCTGGGGCCACGAACCGTCCCTCACGGTTCTCCGTGACCATTTCAGGCAGTCCGGCATGCCGCGTAACAATCACGGGCGTTCCCGCGGCCATTGCCTCGATGACGACGAGTGGCTGGGCCTCCACAGGATAGGTTGTTGGTAGAATCAGGACGTCGGCGCTGAGATGTAGCGCTCCAGCTTCGTTCCGGCTCACGCCTCCCCGAACGTCGACGCAGTCCGCCAGATCAAGCTGGCGAACGCGGTCGGAGAAGGCACGCGCGGCAACGTCAGACTCCCAGCGCCCTGCGAATGTGGTCTGGACGGGGACGTTACGATCGCGCAAGAGGGCCGTCGCGCTGAGGACATGCTCATAGCCTTTCGAGGGGATCATGGCCGAGAGGTAGAGCAGGTGCAGCGGCGTCCCGGGTGGACGAACAGCCCACTCTTGCTGCTTGGACTGGACGGTAGCTGCATCAGGAATCACGTCATGGCTGATCGTGTTTGGAATCACGACTCGCTTCGCTGCGGGAATCCACGAGGCGCAGGCATCAGACAACGCCTCGGTCAGAAACACAACTGCTGCGAGTCGCTCGACGATCTGGCGTCCGCTCCATCGCGTCAGAGGCGATGTGAACAGTGTTCTGAAGTCGCCTCGGTGGACAACGCCGACGATGGACTGGCGATCGGTGAAGGCCGGTACCACGGTGAGGCGGTCGCGGAGATGGCCAAGCGGGCTCGGCGAGATGGACGGCCAGAGGACCGGCACTTCGGGAAGTGCCGCCAATGCCTGTCGAAGGCGTGCCCGAAGACGAAGCGCATGGGCGGCACGGTGAAATCGGAGCCCTCCTGGCGCCTCCACGTGGCTTCCTTCCGGTGTGCCCACGTTCACGCGAGCAACCTGTGCTTTCTCCTCAATGAGAGTTGCTAGCCGTGCCGTCGCTACGGCCTGCCCGTCAAGTGGAGGCGGAAAGCGCCCGACGATGTAAAGATGCTGAGGCGACCTACGTGGCATGGAAGCTGTCAATACGTCGCGCGAGCACGCGCTGGCCCGTAAGAAGCGCATTGGCGAGGAGTCCGAGCGAGCGGTCCGAACTCTCTCGCCCAGCAGAGAAAGCTCTCCAGAGGCCCTCACCGAACCGTTCCGGCGACCAGCCCGCAACACGCTGGCGGCCCTTCACGATCAGTGCCGCCCGCGCATCAGGAGAGAGCCCGTGAACATGAACCATTAGATCCGCCAGTTCGTTGGTCCGAGCGGGATTGAAAACAAACCCATTCCAGCCGTGGGTCACAAGATCCTCCGTGGCACCCATGCGCTCCGACACGACCACGGGCAATCCGGAGGCCATCGCTTCGTTGAGTACCAGGCCCCATGTCTCCTTGTACGACG
>JBCBZH010000136.1:0-11154 GCA_039815415.1 Bacteroidota bacterium | reverse complement strand
GCCGACTGCCCCGCTCCCCATGCCCGACGCCCCCTCCATCTCGACCCTCGGCGACCTCAAGGCCAGCGGCTACCAGCCGCGCTCGGTTAAGGACGAGATCCGCGCCAACCTGATGGCGGCCCTTCGAGCTGGCGACGAGGTATTCGCGGGCTTGCTCGGCTACGACAAAACCGTCATCCCGCAGGTCCAGAACGCGCTGCTCGGGAGGCATGACCTGATCCTGCTCGGCCTGCGGGGTCAAGCCAAGAGCCGCCTCGTTCGGGCCCTGCCACACTTGCTGGATGAGTGGGTGCCTGAGGTGGAAGGCTCCGAGATCCACGACGACCCGATGGACCCGGTCTCGAAGTTCGCCCGTGACCTCGTCTCTGAGCACGGCGACGGCACGCCCATCTCATGGCTCCACCGGAGCAAGCGCTACGGCGAGAAGCTGGCGACGCCGGACACCTCCATCGCCGACCTCATCGGCGACATCGACCCCATCAAGGCCGCTACGCGGAAGCTGACCTACGCCGACGAGGAGGTGATCCACTTCGGCATCATCCCGCGCACGCACCGGGGGATCTTCGCCATCAACGAGCTGCCGGACCTGCAGCCTCGCATCCAGGTGGGCCTTCTCAACATCATGGAGGAGCAGGACATCCAAATCCGCGGCTTCAACATCCGCATCCCCATCGATGTGCTGATGGTGTTCACCGCCAACCCCGAGGACTACACCAACCGGGGCAGCATCATCACGCCGCTTAAGGACCGCATCGACTCACAGATCCTCACGCACTACCCCAAGTCGCTGGACGTGGGCGTGGAGATCACCCGCCAGGAGGCGTGGGCCGACCGCGAGGGCGGCGTGGCCGTTCACGTTCCACACGTCTTCCGCGAGATTGTGGAGCAGGTGGCCTTCGAAGCCCGTGCGAGCGAGTACGTAGACCAGAAGTCAGGCGTCTCGGCGCGTCTCACGCGGGCTGCCCTCGAGGACCTGATCTCTGCTGCCGAGCGCCGAGGCCTCCTCAACGGCGAGGACGAAACCACGATTCGCGCCTCAGACCTCCAGGCCATCGAGCCCGCCGTGACGGGCAAGGTCGAGCTGGTGTACGAGGGCGAACAAGAGGGCGCTCAGGGCGTGGCCCGAGCGCTCATCGGAAAGGCCATCGCCAGCACGGTGAAGCGCTACCTCCCCGACCCTGGTGAGAAGTCAGACGCGGGAACGGGTCGCGATGCCTATTCGGACGTGCTCCGCTGGTTCTCGAAGGGCAACAGCGTTGAGCTGGACCCCGAGATGCCATTCAAGACCTACGCGCAGACGCTCGACCGCGTCGACGGGCTGGCGACGGTCATCGAGACCCACACATCGCCCGGCAGCCTAGCAGAGAAGGCATCGATGATGGAGTTGGTGCTGGAGGCGCTGCACCAGCACTCGCTGCTGGGTAAGGACCTGGAGGCCGATGCCGCGACCTACTCGGACATGGTCGGCTCGGTGCTCTCGGGTCTCGGCTCCTTTGGGTCCGATGATGACGACGATTTCGACGAGGACGACTACCGGCGCTACGGCTGAGCGCGACCCGGGTACGCGCACGTGTCGGAGGCGCTTCTCGCCGCTGTTAGCCCCCTGCTGAAGGGGAGGCCTACGGGCCCGTCGCCAGCTCGACCACCGTCCGCCGGTGCGCGAACAGCAGCGACGTTTCGATGCGCGCCACCTCGGGGCGCTCGGTGAAGGCCGCCAGCGCGAGAGTGCGCAGGTGCTCGGTGTCGCGCACAGCGACATGGACCAGGAAGTCGCTTGCGCCCGTCGTGTGGAAGACCTGAACCACTTCGGGGAGCGCCAGCGCGTGGGCCTCAAACGCCTCTACGAGAGGCCGCGCGTGCTGGCGAAGCGACACACCCACGAGCGCCTGCAGCCCGATGCCCAATGCCTCGGGTGCCACCTCGGCATGGTAGCCGACCAGCACACCGTCGGCCTCGAGCTTGCGCGTGCGTTCCAGCGCCGTAGACGGCGCCACCCCCACAGAGGCGGCCAGCTCCTTGTTCGAGATCCGTGCATTGTTCTGCAACCGGTCTACGATGGCGCGGTCGGTTCGGTCGAGCTGGCGCATGACACTGGGATTCCGAATAGTGTTCGACAGGCTTGGACGAAGCCGATAATCATTCTACTGTACGAGCATCTCACGCGCCAATCGTTCGCATGGAGCTGCCTCTCGATCTCGCCACACGCGCCGTCCACGCAGGCCGCGAGGACCTCGCCACACTCGGCGTCCACGCCCTACCCATCGACCTCTCCTCCACGTATCCGTTCACGGACCTGGACGGTGCCACGGCCAGCCTTGACGCGCTGGTGGCGGGCGATGCGACGGCGCCCAACCCCATCTACGCACGGCTCCACAATCCGACGGTGGCTCGCTTCGAGAACGCGCTGGCGGACCTCGAAGGGGCCAAGGCCTCCGTTGCCTTCGCCAGTGGGATGGCGGCTCTCACGGCGGTGCTTCTGGCGGCTCGTGCCGATGGCAACCACGTCGTCGCCACACGTCCGATCTATGGCACTACGGACCACCTGCTGACCTGCGAGCTGATGGGCCTCGAGGTGACGTGGACCACACCCGGGGGCGTCGCCAGCGCGATGCGGCCCGACACGTGCCTCGTGGTCACGGAAACGCCCGCCAACCCGACGCTCGCGCTGGTGGACATCGAAGCGGTGGTGGCGCAAGCGGGAGATGTGCCGGTGCTGGTGGACTCGACCTTCGCCACGCCCATCCTCCAGCAACCGATGACCCACGGAGCTGCGCTGGTGATGCACAGCGCCACCAAGTTTCTCGGTGGCCACGGCGATGTGGTCGCAGGCGTCGTGGCCTGCGGGGAGGACTGGGCCCGGCGCCTTCGGCAAGTGCGCGTGGCAACGGGTGCGCTGCTGCACCCGCTGGCCGGGTACCTGCTGCATCGGGGCCTTGCCACGCTGCCGCTCCGCGTAGAGCGCGCCCAGGCAACGGCAGCTACGCTGGCAACCCGCCTCGTCGGCCACGAGTGCATCCGAGTGGTCCACTACCCCGGCCTGCCCGATGGGGACCCCGACGGGCTGGTGGGACGCCAGCTCGAGGGACCCGGTACGATGCTCGCCTTTGAGGTGGAAGACGGCTACGACGCTGCCCGTGCGATCCTAGAGGCCGTCGAACTGATGACGCCTGCGGTCAGCCTGGGCTCGGTGGATACGCTGATTCAACACCCGGCAGGCCTCACCCACCGGGTTCTCTCGGACGACGCCCGCGCAGAAGGCGGCATCGCTCCCGGCTTGCTGCGTCTGTCGGTCGGGCTGGAAGCCGCCGATGATCTCTGGGGCGATCTCGCCCAGGCCCTCGAGCTGGCGACGGCCCGCACGTTGGTCGCCTAACCGACTCTGTGCAGATCGGATGTGGGATGTAGAGAGCCAGGGCTGGTAGGTCGTTCGTCGAGCATTCACTGCGATTCGCCACCTGTGGTTCTGGGAGCCGCCGGGGCTTAAGGCCCCCCCAAAACAGACGACACTCTCGCGAGCCCCCTACAGCCCGACTGCGTGCTCGCACCTCGCTCGTCTCCTTTTCGACTGCGCCTCGCCCGACTGGGCGCTGCGCTCGGGATGAGCCGTACCCCCACCACGGCACAGGGAACAGGGCTCGCACAGGTGGACACGTCGGCGGTTGCTCTGGCTCTGATGCCCGCCGTCACACAGAGTGTGGAGTTCAAGGCCCTGGTCGTCGTCAGCGTCATTGCCTTTCTCCTCGCCGTGCACCTCTACCGCCTCCGCTTGGCGACACGGCGTCAGCGCCAGCTCGAGCTGGCGGTGGAGGAACGGATGCAGGAGCTTCGGGCCGAGAAAGAAAACGTCGAGACCCAGAAGACTCGTGCTGAGATTGCATGGGACCGAGCCGAAACCGCCTGGGCGCGCGCTGAGGGCGCAAAGGCCATCATCGAGGCACAGTCAGAGGAGCTGGTCCAGGCCAACGAAGCTCTCCGGCACGTCAACAGCCAGCTCGCCGAGACGAGTGAGGTCAAAAGCCATCTGATGCGCGTCGTCGCGCACGACCTCAACAACCCACTGGGGGTCATCCTCGGCTACACCGATGTCCTGCGCGAGGTGACCGACCCGGACGGCGAAGCCCACGAACTGATCCAAATCATCGAGGGCGCCGCTGGAGACATGATGGCGCTCGTTCAACGCTTCCTCGGGGCCGAAGCCATTGACGACGGCCGCTTGGCGCTCCACACACGCCCCATTGACCTCAGCGCGCTGGTGAGATCCTCCGCTGAGCGCTTCCAGCCTTCTGCGGCCCGAAAAGATCAAACCTTGATCATCGAGGCCGACGAGCCGGTACACGTGAACGCTGACCGTGACTGGCTCAAGGAAGTCCTGGACAACCTGATCTCGAACGCCGTCAAGTACACGCCCCCGGAACGGTGCATCTGGGTCCGTGTGGTTCCCACCGGCGAGGCACGTGTTCAAGTCCGCGTCCGAGATGAGGGCCCAGGCCTGACCGACGAGGACAAGGCCAAGCTGTTTGGTCGCTTCCAGCGCCTCAGTGCCAAGCCGACCGGCAACGAGTCGTCTACCGGGCTCGGACTCTCCATCGTCAAGAAGATCGTGGAGATGCACGGCGGGACTGTCTGGGCCGAGAGCGTCTATGGCGAAGGCACCACGTTCATCGCGGAGTTCGACGCGCTGACGGAAGAAGCACTGGCGGAGGTATAAGGACGATCTCGGTCGGGGCCGCCAGCTCGAGGAGGGCATGTTGGCCGGGACAGGACCGATCGCCCTCGCGTGACCCGTAGCTTCGGAGCCCACCACCGCCCCCCAGATGCTTCGTCGCCAGCTCGTTGTTCTCACTGTCCTGCTCTCCGTTGCCGGCGCAGCCGCGCAAGACGGCGACCCCGCGTTTGCGGTGGATGGGCAGGAAACCGTCGTCACCGCCGGGAGGCTGGCCGATGATGCCCGGAAAACGGGCCGCCATGTGAGCGTCATCACAGCGGCCGACATCGCCCGGTCATCGGCGCAATCGCTCGACGAGCTGCTGCGCTTTGAGGCGGGTGTGCTGGTAACGCCGCGCGGCGCGTTCGGCGTGCAGGCCGACTATTCGATGCGCGGCGGCACGTTTAACGGCATCGTCATTCTGGTGGATGGCGCGCGGTTCAACGACCCAATGACCGGTCACTTCCTGAGCGACTTCCCCATTCCGCTCGGCGAGATCGCTCGCGTGGAGGTGCTGCGCGGCCCGGATGCCGCCGCCTGGGGACCCGATGCACTCGGTGGCGTCATCCACGTCATCACCCATACGGGCGTCCGCCGCATCGAGGGACGGCGCGGCCGAGGCACCATCGAGCTGGCGACTGGATCGAACGGTACCCGCTGGGCAGATGTGACGGGCCATGCGGTGTCCCCACAGGTGGCGTTCAGCTATGGATTCAGCGACATCGCCACGGATGGCGAGCCCATCCTGGACGCTGCTGGTGCCCCCATCACCAGCTCGGAGGGGCCACTGCGGACAGACTTCGAGCGCGACGCGCGCACTCTCTCGCTCGGTGTGGGGCTGAAGGCGGCCCGCATCACCGCACGTCATGCCTACGACCTCCGCAACTTTGGCGCGTATCAGTTCTACACGCCCTTCGCCAGCGACACCGCCCGCGAGGTCACAACCACTCTCTGGTACCAGGCCCGCGCCACCGCGCCAGACCCCGACGCTCTGACGCAGTGGAGCGTCGCCGTCTCGCACCGGCTCCACCGCGACCGGTACACCTTCTTCCCAGGTCTTAGCCCCAACCTTCATACCAGCCAGCGCACTGGAGCCACAGCAGATGTCTCGCACCGGCTCTCGTCCACCCTGACCGTGGGCGGTGGAGCCAGTGCGGAGCGCCGTAGCATCCGATCCAACAGCCTTGGAGACCACTCCGACCTCTCGGGAGGCGCCTTCGCGCTGGCGAGATGGTCGCCAACGGTGCCGCTCACTCTCTCAGCCAGTGCTCGGCTGGATACGGACCCAGGCTTCGGGCTGGAAGCGACGCCCATGCTGGCGGTGGCGTATGCAGCCACTCCGCAGGTGACGCTCCGCGCAGCCGGTGGACGCGCGGTGCGCGCACCGAACTACGTCGAGCGCTACTTCAACACGGTCTCTCCGCGCCCCGGCGGCAACCTGGGCAACCCGGATCTGGTGGCCGAGCGGGCCTGGAACGCGGAGGCCGGCGCCGATGTGTCGCCAGCTCGAGGCGTGAAGCTGCGCGCGACAGGCTTTTACCGGACCACCACAGATCTCATCGACTACGTCCGCACAACCGTCGATGGCGAGGAGGTGTTTTTCGCCCAGAACGTCCTCGGGGCCGATGCCGCTGGGTTGGAAACGTCGGCCTCGGTGATTCGCGAGCTCGCCACCGATGCCGTGCTCCGGCTCTCGATGGGCTACACCTACACCGATGTCCGGATCGACCCCGGCGCGTTCGCCGAGGGCGACTTCAAGTACGTCCTCGATCACAGCCCGCACCTTGTCCAGGGCCGTGCCGCGCTGGATGTGAGGTTGCTCCGCCTGTCTGTGGAAGGCGTGAGCAAGACGCGCCTCGAGCCCGCGGACGGATTCACCGTCATCCACGGGCGCGTCGGGCTGGTGGCGCCGCGTCGCATCCCGTATGTGGGCGGATTGGAAGCCTATGTGGAGGTCCGCAACATCTTCGACGTGGAGTATGCCGAGGTCTTCGGGGCGCCGATGCCGGGCCGCCTTCCGCTGGTCGGGATCCGGTTGTAGCGTACCGCGGGCACCGCGCGCGTCATCCTATCGTCCAACGGTCTCTTACCTGCCTGCGCTCCATGCGGATCGCCCTCTGCCAGATCAACACCATCGTCGGCGACCTCGCCGGGAACGTGCGCCGCATCCTCCACGACGCCGAGCGCGCCGCCGCTGAAGGCGCCGATCTCGCGGTCTTCCCCGAGCTGTGCGTCACCGGGTATCCGCCCCAGGATTTGCTGGACCGTCCTGCCTTCCTGGACGCCGTAGACGACGCCGTTCGCCAGCTCGCGCGCGACCTCCCCGACGGACTGGCGGTGCTCATTGGGGCCCCTGTGAGAAACGAGACGCCTGTGGGCAAGCGGCTGTTCAACTCGGCGATGCTGATTGAGGACGGCGCCGTGCAGGATGCCATCTCGAAGACGCTCCTGCCCACATACGACGTGTTCGACGAGTACCGCTACTTCGAGCCCGCGCCGGAGCGTCGGGTGATCGAATGGCGCGGGTACCGGCTGGGCGTCCACATCTGCGAGGACATGTGGAACAACGAAGAGCAGGCCCCCTACCACCTCTACGCCGCCAACCCCATCGACGAGCTGGCGGCCCTCGGCATCGACCTGTTCGTCAACCTCTCCGCCAGCCCGTATGCGCTCGGAAAACCGGAGGAACGGCGGGGCCTGATCACCGAGAGCTGCCAGGAGCACGGCGTCCCGTTTGTGTACGTCAACCAGGTGGGTGCCAATACGGAGCTGATCTTCGACGGCAATAGCCAGGTCCAGACGGCGGCCGGTGAGCTGGTATGGGAAAGCGCGTTGTTCGAGGAGGACTTCTTCGTCTGGGACACCGATGTGGAGCAGCCCGCCATCGAGCCTCAGCCCGAAGACGTAATCGAGGAGATCCACGACGCGCTGGTGCTCGGCGTGCGGGACTACGTCTGGAAAACGGGCGAGGGAGTGTTCGAGAAAGCACTCATCGGTCTCTCCGGCGGCATCGACTCGGCGGTGACGTGCGCGCTGGCCGTCGAGGCCCTCGGCCCGAGCCGCGTCGTGGGCATCACCATGCCCTCGGCGTACTCGTCGTCTGGCTCGGTGGACGACAGTCGCCAGCTTGCCGAGAACCTGGGCATCGAGTTCCACAACGTCTCGATCCGGCCCGCCGTGGACGCCTTCGGCGAGATGCTGGCGCCGTTGTTCGCGGGCACTGAGGAGGGCGTGGCCGAGGAGAACATCCAGGCGCGCGCGCGCGGACTGACGCTGATGGCGGTCTCCAACAAGTTCGGTCACCTGTTGCTCACCACCGGCAACAAGTCCGAGATGGCGGTCGGCTACGCGACGCTCTACGGCGATATGTCCGGCGGGCTGGCGGTGCTCTCGGATCTCTACAAGATGACCGTCTACGCGCTGGCAAAGCACATCAACGCCCGTGCTGGACGTGAACTCATTCCCCGAAACACCATCTCCAAGCCGCCCTCGGCGGAGCTGAAGCCCGACCAGGTGGACCAGGACTCGCTGCCCCCCTATCCGGTGCTGGACGCCATCCTGTACCGCTACATCGAGAACCACGAGGCGCCAGAGCGCATCGCTGAGGCGACCGGCAACGAGCTGGCGCTGGTGCAGCGCATCGCGCGGATGGTGGACCGCAACGAGTACAAGCGAAGGCAGGCCGCGCCGGGGTTGCGTATCTCCTCGAAGGCGTTCGGGACTGGACGGCGATTGCCCATCGTGATGCAGCGGACCCGCGTGGAGACACCCATCGAAGCCTCAACGTAGAGCGACCGTTGACCGTTTGACTGGCCGCACCTCGAACCCGAGGTCGTCGTCAGCCAACTGGCGAAGTGTGCGCCGCACCTGCGCATCGTGGTGGCGGTGGTGGGCGAGCAGGAACGCCAGCGCGTCGTCGCGACAGAGCGGTCCGGCGAGGGGGTGACGATAGACGATGGTGCTTGACGGCACCTCTGGCAGCGCCTGTCGCCAGCTCGACCGCAGCGCCGTCCACGCCTCGCGAACGGACGGCCACGATGGCGCATCCGACGGCATTACCGCCTGTGCTGACGGTGGAGCGGGAATGCGAACAGGGAGTGACAACACCCCGCGCAGCGCCAGGCTTCCAAGTCGGCTTCGGACGCGCCCAAGTACTGTTGAAGGTGCCCCTGTCAGGTCCAAGCCCTGGTCAATCCGGAAGAAATGCTCGGCGATCTGGGCCAGTGACCATGCCCCCGGCGAAGGCGATGCATCGAGGGCATGCGAATCCAGAGCCTCGAGCTGGCGACAGAACTCAAGACGGTGTGCGTCCAACCTCTCGAGCTGGCGGTGAACGGTTGCTGTCATGACACCACTACGGCTGGAGAGCCTTCAGACACATGCTTCGGGTCGGCGAGCACCCATACGACGGCGCCGCACACGGCCACCGTGCTGTTCTTGAGCACACCCGTCAGCGGAGCGAGCAGCGTAGACGGGTCGGTCCAGACCACGCCGAGCGTGATGACGGCCATCGCCATCGTGGTGACGGCTACCGCCAGCCGCTCCCGGTAGCCAACCAGAAGCACCCCTCCCGCCACCGCCTCCAGCACGCCGATGGCGACCAGCGTGGCCTCCGGGCTGGCGATGTACAGTCCACTATCAGCGACGATCGCCAGCTCGACGGGATCCCGGAGCCAGAGCTTGAGACCAAGGCCCTCTCCCAGCCACACAGCGGCTAGCGAGAACCGGGCGACGCGGCGGAGCGTGGAGAGCGTCATGCCTCATAATTTTCAGTATGAATTGAAAATACGGAACGAGGTTCGGGAAGTTGCACTGGGGCCCAGTGGTGACTAGGCAGAAGCAGCCAACCCAGCGGCACTCCGCTCCCCCACTGCGAGAAGAACCGTGTGCGTCTCCTCGAGCTGGCGAGCCAAGTATGGAGCCCTCTGCCCCTGCCTATCCCCGCGCAGGCGGGGAGCCCCATCCCACTGGCTACTGGCCCTACAGAGTCAGAGCGTAGTGATAGAACTCGTCGTCGCGGGCGTACCCGAGGTCCTCGTAGAGCGCCTGCGCCGAGGTGTTGGTGATCTCCGTCGCCAGCTCGAGCGACGCCGCGCCCGTCGAGCTGGCGTAGGCCCGCGCAGCCTCCATCAGGGCTCGCGCCACGCCGCGCTGGCGAGCGTCGGGTGCCACAAACAGGTCGTTCAAGATCCACAGCCGGCGCATCCGCACGGACGAGAAGAAGGGGTAGAGCTGGGTGAACCCTGCCAGCGCGTCGGCCCCCGGCAGCGTCGCCGCGAAGATCACAGACTCGTCTAGTTCGATGCGCTCTTTCAGGAAGGCCCGAGCGGCAGCCAGGTCTGGGGGCTTTCGGTAGAACTGGCGATAGCCATCGAACAGCTCCGCCAGCCCGTCGAGATGGGAGAGATCGGCGCGGAGGATGCGGGGGGAAGCCATAAATGAAGACGGCTGGGTGAGCGAGTTGGCTGAACGTACCCAACAAATCGGCCTAAACGACCCGGAATCGCAGGCGAGCGCGAGATCCGCCCGTCGGTTCTGGAACACATGGCCGTGAACCCGTCTGACGACCTCTCCCACGGCTTCCTCCTGCTCTCGGTGGTCCGGGATGCCGAGTCGCGCTGGCGACCTTGGACATCGTAGAGCCCCCATGCAAGTACCTGTGACGAAGCGGGTGTCAGCGTAGACTCCTAGTGTGCCGTTCGCCTCACGGTGACCATGCCCACTCACGCGCGTCCTCCCTCCAACGTCGCTGCTACCTTCGACAGCTACCCGCCTGCGGTCCGCGCGAAGCTGCTCGACCTCCGCCAGCTCGTTCTCGACACAGCCGCCGCCACCGAGGGCGTTGGGCAGGTTGAGGAGGCCCTCAAGTGGGGCGAGCCGAGCATCCTCACCCGCTCGCCCAGAAGCGGAACCACCGTGCGGCTGGCGCCTGTCCAGAGCACGGAGGACCGCTATGGCCTCTTCGTCAACTGCCAGACGACGCTCATCGGGGCGTTCCGGCAGATGTACCCGGATCGGTTCACCTTCGATGGCACTCGGGCCATCACCTTCCACGTCGATGAACCGATCCCAACCGACGAGCTGAGGCACTGCATCGCGATGGCGCTCTGCTACCACCTCGACAAGCGGTAGCCCCCGCCTCGCTGTCATTATGAGGAGCATGGGACCCTCCAACGTGGCAATCTCCACTCATCGCGCCACGCTCCGAATCCTCTCCAGCGCCCGAACCGCCACGCCGACGCCGTCCTCTGTGCGGATCTTGGCGCCCAGCACCTCGGCGCGCTAGCGAAGGCTGGCGTTGTCCAGCGTCTCCCGGATCGCGCGCGCCAGCCCGTCGGCGGTGAGTGTGCGCTGGGGGATGGGCGCCGGTCCGACGCCGAGAGCTTCAACGCGGCGTCCCCAGAACGGCTGGTCGCCGAAAAACGGGCAGATGATCGTCGGGCGCCCAG
>JBCBZH010000186.1:0-8784 GCA_039815415.1 Bacteroidota bacterium | reverse complement strand
GTCGGACATGACTAAGAGGTACGGATGCGATAAAGGGGTGCGGCGTCTTCAGCCGCCACGATGCGGTCAATGAGAAGGTCGGCCACGCGCACGGATTCGTCGAGCTGGCGGCCTTCGTCTTCGGCGTCGGACAGCTCACGGAGGGCCTGGTAGATCCAGAGGCGGCGCTGCTGAGCCTTGCGGCTCATGACCCAACTGAAGATGAGTGAGGCGGGCATCGCCAGCCCGAGGAAGATCTCGAACGCCGTCTCCCATCCGAGCGGCTCACCGAGAGCACCGCCGATGTAGAAGGCAGGATAGGCGATGGTCACGAACGCAAGCGGAATCGTCACCCAGGGGCGCGGCCGAAGCCGACGCTCCATCTTGGCGATCTCGCGATCAATGAACGCCACGTCGAGCCCCTCGAAGAGGTGCTTCCGCTCCTGGGCTGTGGTCCACGTGTTGGTCTTGCCGTTGAGCGCCTCCAGCTCCTTGAGCAGGATCGCCTTGATGCGCCGCTCGCGACGCGTCAGCCCCGCGCCCGGTGGACGCGCTGGCGGAACTTCTGCGTGCCTCGAGCTGGCGACCGGACCGCGCACATCGAGCCGGGGCGCCGTTCGGGCGGCGTCCTCGCGAATGTGGCGGTCGGCGATGAGGCCGAGGCTGGGCGGGCGGGTGCTCACTAGTGAATGGTTTCCGAAACGGGTGGCGTGTCGTAGGCCGTCACAGCCTCCGTGTCCGAGCGGCGGTTGCCCTCCATCTCGGTCTCGTCCTGTGGCAGCGTGACGCTCTCGAAGGGAAGCTCTTCGCCAGCTCGAAGCGTGTCGAGCATGGTGTCCACCTTCTCCTTCGTCAGGTTGTGGACGTACGGACCGTTGGTGACCTGAAGCATGGGGGCCGAGCCACATGCGCCGAGGCACTCGGCCTGCTGGACGGTGAACATCCCGTCTTCGGTCGTCTCGCCCTTCTTGACGCCCAGCTTGTCCTCGAGATAGTGGAGAATGTCGTAGCCGCCGCAGACCTGGCAAGAGAAGCAGGTGCAGACATCGAACACGAATTTGCCCTTCTTCTCCTTGAAGTACATCGTGTAGAACGTCGCCACGCCGTAGACCTTGGCGTAGGGCACGCCCAGAGTGTCGGCGACGAACCGCATGACCTCCGGGGGGAGCCACTCGTACTTGAGCTGCGCCAGCCAGAGCGCCTTCATGATGGCGCCGTCTGGCGTCGGATACTGCGTCCGGTAGCCCTCGATTTTCGCCAGCTCGTCGTCTGTCCACACCAGCTCGTCGTCCGGGATGTGGCGCTCGGGCTCCACACCGGGGACGTACTGGGGCTGCGGGTGGGCGCCGGAAGGTTGTGATGCCATGTCTAAGAGGGATGGGGGATGAGGGATGGAGGAGTGCGGGATCTGCTCATCCCTCCACCCCTGATATCACTTATCCCTTTACTTATCGCTGTCGCCGATGACGGGGTCTACGGAGCCGATGAGCACGACGGTGTCGGCCACCATCGCGCCCTCCATCATGGTCTCGAGGCCCTGCAGGTTGGCGAAGGATGGTGCGTTGATCTTGACGCGCCACGGGCTTCCGGTGCCGTCGGAGGCCAGGAAGAAGCCCAGCTCGCCCCTTGGGCGCCTCGATGGCGTGGTAGGCCTCCGCGCCCTTCGGCGGTGCCACGCCCGTGTCGGTCATCATGAAGTCGTGGATCATGCCCTCCATCGAGTAATAGACCTCGTCCTTGGAGGGGTAGGCGGCCTTGGCATTATCCGTCCGGACCGGACCCGCAGGCACCTTCTGGAGGCACTGCCGGATGATGTTGATGGACTGCTCCATCTCCTCCACGCGGACGAAGTAGCGCGCCAACGAGTCGCCCTCGGTGCGCATCGGGATGTCGAAGTCGAGCTGATCGTAGACCAGGTAAGGCTCAAAGACGCGGAGGTCGTACTCGACGCCCGAGCCGCGTAGCGATGGACCCGTGTAGCCATAGGCGATGGCCTCCTCCCGCGTCACCACGCCGACGCCATTGTTGCGGTCGATCCAGATGCGGTTGCGGTTGAGAAGCTTCTTCCAGTCGGCGACCTGCTGTTCGAAGTCGTCGCAGAAGCGCTCGATCATGTCGAAGGCCGTGTCCGAGAAATCGAACGCCAGCCCTCCAATGCGACTGTGGGAGACGGTGAAGCGTGCACCTGCGATCTCATCCATGATGGAGTAGATCTCCTCGCGGTACTTGAACGTCCAGAGGAAGACCGAGAGCGCCCCGGCGTCCATCACCATCGTGCCCGCCCAGAGGAGGTGGCTGGAGATGCGCGCCAGCTCGCAGCCGATGGTCCGAAGCCATTGTGCCCGCTCCGGCACCTCGATGCCCGCCAGCTTCTCGACTGCGAGGCACCACGCCACGTTGTTCGAGTACGGACTCATGTAGTCCATGCGGTCCGTGTAGGGCATGAACTCCTGGTACGTCTTCACCTCGGCGAGCTTCTCGATGCCTCGGTGCAGGTATCCCAGATCCACAATGCACTTCTCGATCTCCTCGCCATCGAGCTGGCAGACCACTCGCAGGGCGCCGTGCGTGGCCGGGTGCTGCGGCCCCAGGTTGAGGATCATCGACGACTCCAGCGAGTCGCGCTCCGCCGGAGCCCCGTCGCCTCCGAACTCAACGTGTGTGTGTCGGTCCGCGAGGGCCTTGTAGAGTGCCGCGTTGTGGCGAGGCCAGAACGTGAACAGGTCCTCGCTGGTGCCGGGAGCGGCAGCGGGCATCGGCGGGCTGGCGGTGGAGACAGACATAGCGTTGATGCGTGAGAATGCGTCGCGGTGCGTCACGCGCGACTCATTCGTCGGTGAAGCCTTCGTGGGCGCTGGCGTAGGGATCGAGCTGCAGCTCGCCGTCAGGCTCGCGGGGCGGGAGCGGAAGCGAACCGGGAATGCCGAGCGTCGGGAATTCCTTGCGGGCCGGGTGGTACTCGAAGTCTTCGGGCATGTAGACGCGCCGGTGGTCCGGGTGACCCTCGAAGCGAATGCCCATCATGTCCCACGCCTCACGCTCGTGCCAGCCCGCGCCCGGCCAGATGCCGGTGACGGTCGGGACGGTGGCGTCGTGCTCATCTACGCGAACCTTGACGCGAAGGCGCTTGCGGCTGGCGATGGAGACGAGGTTGTAGAACACCTCGAACCGGTCGTCTTCAGTGAACCGGTCAATGGTTCCCATGTCCGACATGTAATCGAACCCGGCGTCGTCGCGGAGAAACTGGGCGACGTCCTGAATGTGATCGCGGCTCACATACACTGTCGTCTCGCCCGCATACAGCGTCGTCTCGCCGATGGCGTCGCCAAAGCGCTCCGCCAGCGCGCTGGCGAGATCGGGGAGGTAGGTGCTGTCCTGGGCGTGCGGGTTCTCGGTGCGGAGCCGCTCCATCTCTCCAGCCAGCGCTGCGCGCGGCTCGAAGTGGAATGCGAGCGTGCGAGGCGCCGCTTCTGGTTGCTCCTCTACCGAATCGGCCTGCGGGTCTTCCGCCTGGGGAGCCGCCGTGTCCGTTCCAGCGTCGTCGCTCTCCTCAGCAGGATCGGGGGTGGTGTCTTCGCTCATGGCGGGGGGGCAGCGTCGAGCTGGCGACTTAGGCAGAGGCAGGAACGAGGGCCGGGTCGCGACGAACGGAGGTGCCATCCGGACGCACGATCTGACCGGCCACCAGCTCGTTGCCAGTGCCCGGGTCCCGTACATCCTTGGCCACAGACTCGTTGACGCGGATCTTCTCCTGGATGTCCATCAGGGCGTGCAAGACGGCCTCCGGGCGTGGCGGGCAGCCAGGGATGTAGACATCTACGGGGACGAAGTTGTCGATGCCTTGCACGACGCCGTAGCAGCGGTGCATGCCACCTGTGGAGGCGCACGCGCCCTGCGCGATGCACCACTTCGGTCCACCCATCTGGTCCCAGATGCGACGCACAGTGTGGGCCATCTTGTAGGAGCACCAGCCCGCGACAATCATCAGGTCGGCCTGGCGGGGGCTGAAGCGCATGGCCTCGGACCCGAAGCGGGCCACATCGTACTTGGGGCCTGCAAAGCCCATCATCTCGATGGCGCAGCAGGCGAGGCCCATGGGCATGGGCATCAGAGAGTTCGAGCGTGCCCAGTTCACCACCGAATCCACGGTGGTGGTGAGGAATCCTCCTTCTTCGCTAAACATGGCGGTCGGGGCAGTGGTGCGGGGAAGAAACGGGCCAGGCGGCGCAGTGTTCGCCCTCTCGCCTATTTTCAATCAGAACTGAAAATTACAAGTGACTGGCCTCAGTCCCAATCGAGGCCGCCCTTCTTGACGTCGTAGATGAGGCCCACGACGAGGATGAACAGGAACACGCTGACGACGCCAAGCGAGATCATGGCCTCGGGGCCTCCTGCTTCCAGGAACGTGCGGAAGGAGACGGCCCACGGATAGAGGAACACCAGCTCGACGTCGAACACGATGAAGATCATCGCGACGAGGTAGAACTTGACCGAGTAGCGGTCGCGCGCGGTGCCCACAGGGTCCTGGCCGGACTCGTAGGGACTGGCCTTGACGGCGCCCGGCTTGTACGGGCCTAGCCACTCGGCCAGCTTGAGGAGCGTCAGCGCCAATCCGGCCGCCAGCACGACCATCAGGAACAGGGGAGCAAACTCGGCGAGCATCGGACAGAACGTGGTCAGGACACGGGAGGGCGAAAGCTACGACGCCCGGCGTTGCACGCGGGCTCTGACCTCGAGCTGGCGCGTGGACATCGTGGGAAGCTCGCCAGCTCGAGGACTCGCCTCGAGCTGGCTGGCGTGTCGCTATCGCGATGCACCGATCTCGTACTCCTCGGGCGGGGTGTTGCCCGCGAGGTGGCGCACGAAGTAGTCCCATCGGCGGCGCGTCATGTAGTTGTTGCCAGGGCCGAACCCGTGGCGCGCCTCAGGGAACAGGATCAGGTCGAAGTCCTTATTGGCGTCGATGAGCGCCTGCACCACCAAGAGCGTGTTGTAGGGCGGCACGTTGTCGTCCAGCATCCCGTGGGCCAGCAGCAGCTTGCCCTCGAGCTGGTCGGCGACGCTCTGGTTGGCCTCGGCCTCGTAGCTGTCCGACCCGTCTTCGGTCGGCACCAGGAGGCCCTGGTAGCGCTCGCCCCAGTCGTCCTCGTAGTTGCGTTGGTCGTGGTTGCCTGCCTGCGAGACGCCCACCTTGAAGAAGTCCGGGCGGCGGAACAGGGCACCGGCCGCGATGAACCCACCGCCGGAGTGTCCCCAGATGCCCGCGCGGTCGATGTCGATCCACGAATACTGGCGAGCAAGGTCCTGCATCCCGGCCACCTGGCTTGGGATGGTGTTGTCGCGGCCCATCGCACCGTAGTAAGCGTCATGGAAGGACTTGGAGCGGCCCGGCGTGCCCATGCCGTCGATGGAGACGACCACGAACCCCAGCTCGGCGAGGGCTTGGCGGTCACCCCACGACGACCGGAACGAGCGCCGCCCGATGCTTCCGCTCTGTGGACCAGGGTACGCCTGGTTGACGATCGGGTATTGCCGGTCCTCGTCGAAGTCCGTGGGCCGGAAAAGGAGACCGTAGAGCTGCGTCTCCCCGTCGGGACCTGTCATCTGGACGCGCATGGGCGGCTGCCATCCTGCATTGATGAGTTCGCTGATGTTGGCTTCCTCGACGCCCATCACGCGGTTGCCGTCGCGGTCGCGAATGACCACGCGCGGCGCGAAGTCGGCCCGTGAGGTGGTGGCGACCACGTAGCGGCCTGAGGGCGAGATGTTGACCGTGTGGTCGCCGTTGTCGGTCGTGATGGCGACCTCCGGCCCGCCGTCGAGCGTGCCTCGATAGAGATGGCGGAAGTAGGGGTCCTGGCCGGGCGCGCGGCCCATCGCCTCGTACCAGATCTCGCGCGTGTCCTCGTCGATGCGGACGATGCGGGTGACGGGCCCCTCGCCGGACGTGATGCGGTTCTTCATCAGCCCGCTCATCAGATCGTAGAGGTAGAGGTTGCCCCAGTCATCGCGTTGGGAGTACCAGACGATCTCGTTGGTGTCCCAGAGAACGCGCCAGCCCGTGCGGCTCTCGAAGTGCGTGTCCTCGGTCTCGGTAAAGAGCGTCCGCACAGCGCCGGTCTCGGCGTCGGCGACGCGGATGGTGGCGAACTTGTGGTCGCGTGGCGTGGACGCGAGAGCTAGCTGGCGGCCGTCAGGGCTCCAGATGTAGTCGTTCATTGACAGGTCGTCTCCCATCGTAGCGCGGTGGTACTCCATCGGGAGGTCCAGAGGGATCATCCGCCCCGTCTCGACCTCGATGATGACACGCCGGAGCATGGCGACTGTGCTGTCGCCGGGCAGCGGGTAGGTCCACGCCTGCAGCTCAGGGCGCCCGACGTGCGTCTCGGTCAGGTACATCATGCCGACTGCGCGCTCGTCCTGCTGCTGCGTCGCGATCTTCTTCGAGTCCGGCGACCACTTGATGACGGGGCGATCGCTCTTTCGCCAGCCCGCATTGTCGGTGGCATAACCGTAGTTCTCGACGCCGTCGGTGGTGAGTTGGGTCTCCTCGCCGGTCTGCGTGTTGCGCACCCAGAGGTTCCAGTCGCGGATGAAGGCGGCCATCGAGCCGTCCGGGGACTCCACCTCGGCACTGCGGAAGCGGCGCATCATCGCCTCGCGGGGGTCCTCCTTGCGGCGCTCGCCCGCGTCGGCACAGGCCGTCAGCTCGAGGTCACAGGTGTAGTGGCGGTCCTCTACGTCGACGCCGAGGTTCGTGTCCGTCAGGTGGATCTCGTTGAAGGGAAGGTCGCCTGCATCATAGGTCTCTCCCGTCGCGTCGCCCAACGCTTCTGCCATGCGGTCGTGGTCGAAGGCCGGGCGCCGCGAGCGGCCCTCGATGTCGACGATCATGAAGACTGTCCCCTCGGTCGTCTCTGCGGGGTAGGTGAAGCGGTCGCCCTCCAGCCACGTCGGGCTCACGCTTCCGCCCACGACAAGGTCGCGGACGTTCGAGCTGAGGAAGCGCTCGGCCTGGGCGTAGTCCTCGGCGGTGAGCTGGCGGCCCTGGGCCGAGACCGTCGCGCTGGCGACGAGGGCGAACAGAAGAAGGAACGTGAGGCGGGCGGGCATGGGTCGTCGAGCTGGTGAAATGCGAGGCGGTATCGCCAGCTCGAAGGTAGGGGTGCAGAGCGACACCTTCCCTCCCAAGTCATCCAGAATCAGAGGTCGACGGAGTCCGCCGAAGGTCAGTGTTCGCCAGCTAGCGACGATTTGAAAAAGGAACTGGATTAGTTACTTTATTGTCATGAACAGCCAGCTCACCATTGCCCTTCACATCCTCGGTTTTTCAGCCTCACGGGCTGGGACGCCTGTCACGTCCGACGAACTTGCGCGGACGTACGGTACGAGTCCGGTTGTTCTCCGCCGGGTCCTCGCAAAGCTCCAACGAGCGGGCTTAGTGGAGACACAGAGAGGGCGGGGTGGCGGTTCTGTGCTTGCGCGCGACGCGTCGACGATCACCCTCCGGGAGGCGTATGAGGCTGTGGCCGACGATCTACAAATCCTGCCCCGCCACCCGAGCGGGTGCGCGGGACGCGCTGCTCTCGTCCTCGCGGACTTCGTCAATGACCTATACACCGACGCCGAGCGGGCCCTGCTCGAACGCCTGGAGGCGGTGACCGTCGCCGAGATGGACCGACATGTCCGTTCTCAGATTCGCATGCCAGCCTAAGGCTTGCCCCCTTTTGTCCAAAAATGCAACCACATTGGTTGCAACATGCTTCATCTCTTCCAACCTGACTGTCATGGCTACGCCCCTGATGAACTCGCCCTCGCTCACGTCAACACAAACGACTCTCCTTAAGACTGCTTCAGTGCTGTGGGTGATCTGGGGTCTTGTCCATGCCTTCGCCGGTGTGATGACGATTTCAGCCGACCCAGCGGCTGGGTTCGGAGCCATCGCGGACGCTGTGGACCCCGCAGTCCTCGCGATGGACTACCCTGACGCTGTTGGCGCCGTGCTCAACCAGCATGGATGGAATCTGCTCTGGGGCGGCATTGTGACTCTTGTCGGGGCTGTGTTCATCTGGCGGCGGAACCTCACAGCCATCTGGGTGACAGCCATGGTTGGCGGCCTCCTCGACGTTGGCTACTTCCTCTTCCTTGACCTCGGCGGCTACGTCCGCTTCGTCCCCGGCACGGTCATGACCCTTGTCTCAGCGACAGCCATTCTGCTCAGTGGGTGGGTCTGGCAGGCCCACCGCCGCGCGTAGCGCCCTTCAGTTCCGCCTCCTCCTCCCCATACTATGAACGTCGCCCTCTGGATCGTCCAAGGTCTCGTTGCCCTCGCGTTCGCTGCTGCCGGAGTCATGAAGCTGACTCAGTCCAAAGACGCAATGCGCGACAAGATGCCGTTTGTCGATGACTTCAGTGACGGCGCCATACGGCTCATCGGGCTCCTCGAAGTGCTCGGGGCTGTGGGCGTGGTGCTCCCGTGGCTTCTGGGCGTGTCCCCGTGGCTGACGCCGCTCGCTGCCCTCGGGCTCGCGCTGACGATGCTGAGCGCAGCAGTCGTCCACATTCGGCGCAACGAGCCCATCATCATCAATGTCTTCCTATTCGCGCTGGCGATGTTCGTGGTGTGGGGCCGGTGGGTTTCACCCTAGCCCGACGCGGTCGAACATCTCGTCCACCCGCGCCATGTGGTAGCTCGGGTCGAACGCGCTGGCGATCTGCTCGGCGCTCAGGTGCGCCGTGATGCCCGGCGCGCCCTCCACGATCTCGCGGAAGGAGCGGCGCTCGCGCCACGCCTGCATCGCCAGC
>JBCBZH010000301.1:0-4872 GCA_039815415.1 Bacteroidota bacterium | reverse complement strand
TCGCGATCCCGTCCGCGTCGGGCAGTTTGATCCGTCGCATCGTGAAGCGGGCCGCTGCAGCTCACGTCGAGCACCGGACCATTCCGGGCATGTTCGAGCTGGTGAACGGAACCGTGTCGCTGGCCCAGACGCGCGACGTCAACATCGAGGACCTTCTCGGGCGAGATCCGGTGCGGCTGGACACGGACGTGATTCAGGACCAGATCCGCAGTCGGCGCATCCTCGTGACGGGGGCAGGCGGGTCGATCGGGTCCGAGGTCGTTCGCCAGCTCGCCGTCTTCGGCCCCTCCCAGATCGTTCTACTGGGGCGGGGAGAGAACTCGGTGTACCTCATCCACCGCGAGATGCGGCGGCGCTGGCCGGAGATTGACACGCCCTCAGTGATCTGCGACGTGCGGGATCGGGCCTCACTTCGAGCCGTATTCGAGCGCTATCGCCCCGAGCTGGTGTACCACGCGGCGGCCCACAAGCATGTGCCGCTGATGGAGGCAAATCCTGAGCAAGCGGTGTTCAACAACGTCATCGGCACGCGCAACGTGGCCGAGCTGGCGAGGGACGCCGGAGTCACCCGGATGGTGAACATCTCGACTGACAAAGCGGTCAACCCGACGTCGGTGATGGGCACGTCGAAGCGGGTGGCGGAGTATGTCGTCGAGGCTGCGTCGCGAACATGTGGCCCGAATCAGGCCTTCGTCTCGGTCCGGTTTGGGAACGTACTCGGGAGCCGAGGCAGTGTGGTGCCGTTGTTCAAGTCACAGATCGAGCGAGGTGGGCCCGTCACCGTGACGCACCCCGAGATGATTCGCTACTTCATGACCATCCCGGAGGCGAGCCAGCTTGTTCTCCAGGCCGCAGCGCAGGGGGCGAACGGGCAGGTGTACGTGCTCGACATGGGCGAGCCAGTCAAGATTGTGGACCTGGCCCGAGACCTGATTCTGCTGTCAGGGCTGGAGCCCGGGGTGGACATCCAGATCGAGTTCAGCGGGACGCGCCCGGGCGAGAAACTCTTCGAGGAACTGCTGACAGCAGAGGAGGGCACGCAGCCCTCGCCACACGAGAAGATCTTTGTGGCACGCAAGGCATCCGCGACTGACGGCCTCGACCTCGAGGTCGAGAGGCTGATCGAAGCCGCGCGGGGCCGCGATGGAGACGCCATCCGTTCGGCATTCCAACGCATCGTTCCATCCTATACGCCCACCGCGTCTATACCTCCTCAGCGGCGAGCCACGGATCATCCGGAGCCTGTCTGGTTGGTGCAGGGAGATGGCGGCATCAGCCCGTCGCCAGATCCAGACACCGCAAGGGCGACCTCGAGCTGACCGGAGTCTCCGTGGTGTGGCCCCGGTTTCATCTCCTGCGACGCTACGCACGGGGCGTGGCTCGGATGCGTGCCTCGGATGTCCTCGTGGCCTCGTTCCCACGCTCCGGCAGCACGCGGCTGCGGCTCATTCTGGCCGGACTGCTGACGCGCGACTCCTCTGTACGTCTCAGCCATGAGGCCTTCGAGCAGACAGTGCCTGAGCTGGGAGGAGCCGGGCCGTGGAGGCGAGACGAGGCCTGGCCGCTCTTCATCAAAACGCACCGGCCTTATGCCCTCCCGCTGGCACGTCCTCGCGCTATCCTTCTACTTCGTCATCCCCTCGATGCCCTGGCCTCGTTTCACGCGTACCGCACGGCTCTAATCGGGGCTCCCTCCATGTCTCCCAGCGCGTTCCTTCGTGACCCGCGCCACGGCTTGCCGCGCTGGATTCGGCACACCTGCTCGTGGAGGGGACGCGTGGAACACATCCTCCGGTTCAAGGCCCTCATGGCGGAGCCCGCGGATGAGATTCAAGCGTTGATGCAGACTCTAGGGACCACGGTCCCCCAAGAGATACTGGACTCGGCTATTGCGAACGCGACATCTGATGCCGCTCGTCGTCTTCGCTCTACGCGGCGGGGAGGGGACCAGTTTGAGTCGTCGTTCCAGTTTGCACGGACCGACAGCGATTCCCCACGCGCAACGTTTGATCCGGACGACGAGGCCTGGGCTGGTCGCCAGCTCGATGCGGCTGGGCTGGTCCCACTTGTGAGAACGTTGTGATGGAAGGCCCCTGCGTTCTCGTCGCTGCCCCGCTGCCGCCCCCCATTACGGGGCAGAGCGTCGTCACCGAGATGGCGGTGCAGGTGCTACGGGAGCATGCACCGGTCGTGACGCTGGACACGACGGTCGATGAGGCGCCGGTGCGTGATAGCGCAGGGCCGCCGGTCGGCCGCGCCCTGCGTTGGGTGTCGCACCTGGCCCGGTTGCGCGCGTTGCTCCGCTCGTCGGCGCCGGATGTGTTCTACTTCACGCCGGCGAGCAGCGTGCGAGGGCTTCTGCGAGACCGTGCGACGCTGGCGCTGGTGCCAGCCTCCACGCGTGTGGTGGCTCACTTTCACGTTGCCAACTACGACACGCTGCTGCGGCACCGGGTGTGGGGACGAGCCGCCTCGGATGTTCTGGGAAGGCTCGATGCCGTCGTGCTGCCGAGCGCCTATGCCGCGAACCGGCTGCTGCGCGCAGCACCAGACGTTCCGGCGCATGTCGTTCCGAATGTGGTTCCTTCGGATCGGCGCGTCCAGCTCGACGAGCTGGAGGCGAAATGGACCCGGTCTTCGTCCCGGAAGCGGTCGGTGCTCTTCCTCGCCAACCTGCTCCCCGAGAAGGGCCACGAGCTGCTGGCGGATGCGCTGGTCCAGATGAATGGCGATGCGCCGGATCATGTAGTGGTAGCGGGTGCCTGGCCGTCGGCAGATACGCGGGCACAGTACGAGTCGCGCCTGCGTGTGCTCGGGCTGGCGGACAGCGTGGAGGTGACCGGTGCGCTGACCGGAGCAGAGGTGCGTGAGCGTCTGTTGGAGGCGGATGTGTTCGTGTTCCCGTCCACGTGTCCGTCGGAGTCGTTCGGCCTCTCGTTGCTTGAGGGGATGCATGCGGGCTGCGCGGCCATCGCTGTAGATCATGCGGCTGCGGGCGAATTGGTCCACGATGGGGTGGAAGGGCGCCTAGTGGCACCGACGGCCGGGGCCTTGGCCGCCGGGCTGGCGGATGCGCAGCGCAACGCGGAGCGCTTTGGCCGGGCAGCGGCCTCGCGGGCGCGTGCCGCCTACGGGGCGGAACGGTTCGAGGACGAGCTTCCCCGGATCGTGCTCGGGCTATCTTGAGGCCCGATGTCGTCTGCTGCCCACCGTTTCCTCTCGTCGCACCGCGAGCTTGCCAGCTTCGTGCTGAAAATGGTCGCGGTCTACGCCGTCTGGTTTCTCATCTACGACCTCTGGCTGCTCCCGGACGGTCGGTTGGACGAGGCTCTTTCGACGTTCGTTGCCGCTGCGACCGGCTGGGTCATCAGCCCGTTCTATGAGACGGCGTTGGTGGATGGCCGAACGGTGTGGGCCTCGCCTCAGGTGGGCGTCATCATCGAGAACGGGTGCAATGGCCTTTCCGCTCTCAGCTTGTTTATCGGGTTCGTGATCGCCTATCCCGGCTCGTGGGCCCGCCGCGCGCTGTTCATCCCGCTCGGGCTGGCGGCCATCGTGGCAACCAACATCCTGCGGTGCGTGGCGCTCCTCGTGATCTCGGACCTCTGGCCCAGCATCTTCGGGCAGGTGCATGGCTTCCACGCGTTGTTCGTGTTCTATCTCGCCATCTTCGGGCTCTGGGTGCTCTGGGCCAACGTCGGCGGAGGCCGGTCTGCGCAGCCCGCGCTTGCGGCCGCGTGAGACAGCGGTTCGTTGCGTTCGTGGAGGCGCATCCGCGCTGGATGGGGGCTGCGCTCGCAGGGCTGTTGTTGGTGAGCTACCTCGGCGCCGTCCGGCCCGTGCGCGACTGGAGTGCCGCCCACATTGCGAAGCCGGTGTTCGAGTCCATCGACACGCCGACCTCCCAGAGTCTCCAGCTCGTTACTACACCCCAGAGGCCGGAGGCCGTGTTCGCGTTGCCTGTCGAGATCACAGAGCCGAGCGAGATCCAGGACCGCGTTCGCCAGCCCGATGTTGCCCAGTGGGTGGCGCCTGCCGGGATCCTATTCCTGCTGCCAGCGATGTTTCTGATCGCGGCGTTTCCGCTCCGGCCCTTCTGGCTGTACCTGCTCGGGTACCACGTCGTAGTGGGGGTGATCTCGTTCGGCGTCTTCGCGCTAGGGATTGCGTACGTGGAGGCGGCCTTCGAGCTGTATCGGTTCTCCCGGACCTATCTCACGGAGGCAGTCAGCCTGGGCGTGCCGGCCTTGATCTGGCTCCGCGCACGTGGCTTCGGAGGACAGGACGACCCGTGAGAGGCGACGTAGGCCTTCGCCAGCTCGAGCCCGTTCAGGTCGGTGATAAGCACCTCGACAGAAGTTCCGGTGCCATGCCGCGAGGTCTGATCACCCTCTCTCAGTGCCGTCATGCCTGCGCAGGCAGGCATCCAGTCGTCAGCACAAGCGCAGCCCAGGAGCGGCCATCGACGGAATCGTTCATTGGCTCCCGCCCCCATACTCACTCTTGGCTCCATCGCGAAGAGTGCAACCGGACGGGGTATAGCGAGGCTCAGGGGCTGGCCCTCGAGCTGGCGACTGGACTCATGGATCCCGGTCTACAGTCGCTCGCGAGCCATCGCGGCGATCTCGCGTCCGATGGCGAGGCTGGCCGTCGCGGCTGGGGATGGAGCATTCACCACGTGGATGGCTCGGCGTGTGCTCTGAATCACGAAGTCGTCAGCGAGCGACCCATCGGGCCGGACGGCCTGCGCGCGGACGCCCGAGGGGCCTCGAGTCAGGTCGGAGAGCGCGAGGCCTGGGACGAGGCGGCGGGCAGCCGTCCAGAACGGGCGGAGGTGCACCGAGCGGCTGAGTTCGCCGAGCCCCATCCGCC
>JBCBZH010000056.1:0-18517 GCA_039815415.1 Bacteroidota bacterium | reverse complement strand
GAACAGGCTGATAGGTATGGCCGAGGTCGTTGGTGACGGTTACCAGCTCCGTGCCCGCCGCCCCTCGAAGCGTGATTCCCTCCGCCAGCTCGATTGCCCCGAAATAGTCATAGGTGTCGAACGCCGGAAGCAGCACCCCCGTTGCCGTGCCCTCGGCACCCTCGTTCCGCTCTGCGGCGACGTTGATAACGTGATTCACCAACGGCTGTACATCCGTCGTGCCCGTCCACATCGGACCCTCTGACGCAGGCCGGACGCCAAACCAGTGCGTATTCAGCGTCGTGCCCACGTCCGTCCGATGCAGGCGAAGGGAAGACGTTGTGCGTCGGTAGGAGAACTGGATCCGCCCATTTCGACGATCCCCGTACTTCCGCTGGAAGTATCCGTAAAGGGTCCCGTTGTCATCGAACCGGGCGGCCCCGTAGTTCATCATGGGCACACGGGCGCGGCGTGACGCATGCCGGTGCCCATGCAGAAGCGTTCCATCGATGGGCATGGCGTCTCCTCCAGCTGCATTGGTGAGCACGAGGCGCAGAGTTCCGAACACGACAGACTCTCCTGGCGGCACGCCTTGGAACGTGTAATCCCCGTATACGAAGGTGTACACCTCCTGAATCTCGTCGCTCACGAACTCGTCAGGCGCGAACACCAGTCCACCGTCCGTCCCAGCACCGGAGTCACGGACCTCGAAGAGCCCGCCTCCACCGTCGCCTGGCTGGTAGTACCCGGCAACGCCCACCGTCTGCCCGGGCTGCAAGCCTGTGAGGGCCAGTGCCTCCGCCATTGTATTGACATCAATGTCACCGTCGAAGCTCTTAGGCTCTGACGGGTAGGTCAATGTGGCCTCCGCACTCAGACGAACCCTATACCCTCGCCCTGGCTCGAGTTGGTGAAGGGCGCTGTGGCCTGCTGTCACCGGATAGCGCCGTCCATCTCCATCCTCCACATACTCGAGGACATCCGCCAGCTCACTGAATGCCTCTTCCACGGGCATCGGGTCTGGCTGAGTGTAGGACACCGAGTTCAGCCCTGCCTGAAGAGGAATTGAGGCATCGGGCTGGAGAGGCGTTCCACTGACCTCCAGCGACACTGCACGGTTGGCGTGGATGATGTAGGACTCAGACCAATCCCACTCTGTGAGATCCGCGGCGTATCCAGGCGCGAAGTGCCGACCGTCGGCGTCCTTGACCGAGACGATGTGATCCAATACGTCTCCGAACAGGGTCTCCATCCGCGCGTCCGTGGGATGAAGGGCAAGAGAGACTAGATTTTTTCCTGGCCTCAGGTGCAGGGTCTGGGTCGTGGTCTGCGCGCTCGTTGACGGCCCAAGAAGGACCCCTATGAAGAGAAGAAACGCGACCATCGGCCCGAGGCTGCACAGGGAGACAACCCGGCAAGAAGCGGAATGGAGGTGCATTGATAGCCGACGTGGTGGAGCGGCAGCTGTTATCGGGCCTCGTCTCGTTATGAGAACGCTAGCACGTCCACTCGCGCGGTTTCGGCATTCCTTCGTTCCCAGCCGACGTAGTATCCGGGAAACAGGGGGGCTTGGTTCCAACGATGACCTCTGGGCGCTAGCTGCCCCATTGCGCCGATGGCGCCCGGCAGCAGCGCCTCTTTCGAAGGCTGCTTCCAACGCTACCACCCTGTATTCTCGGCACAGCCGAGGCCGCTCATGTCCGAACGCCCCTCCGTTCTTCTCGTCAACCAGCACTACTGGCCGGATCACGCAGCCACGGGCCAGTACCTCACTGACCTCGGCGAGCGCCTCGCCGCGGACGGGTTCGACGTGAGTGTGCTCTGCGCCCAGGGCCAGTATCAGTCGGGCAAGCTCGAAGCTCCTGCTGAGGAGACCCACAACGGCGTCCACATCACTCGCGTCAAGACAACGGCCTTCGGGCGCGGTACCACTCTGGGGCGCCTCGCCGACTATGCCTCGTTCTACGCCCGTGTCTTCCGGCACGTGCTCTTCGGGCGCCGCTACGACAGCGTCATCTTCCTGACCACGCCGCCGCTGGTGGCGACCGTCGGCGCGCTGGCGCGGAAGCTACGGGGCGTACGCTACGGCATCTGGTCAATGGACCTCCACCCAGACGCCGAGGTCGCGCTGGGGATGATCTCGGAGAACGGCCTCCCGGCGCGCATCCTGCATGCCCTGAACAACTGGAGCTACCGCCGCGCCGACTTCGTAGTGGCGCTGGGCCCCCACATGAAGCGACGCATCCTGGACAAGGGCGTTTCGCCAGCTCGAGCCAAGACGATTCCCGTATGGAGCTGGGCCGAGCAGATTCAGCCAGTGGCTCGCGAGACGAACCCACTCCGCCAGCAGCTCCGCCTCGGCGACACGTTTGTGGCGATGTACAGCGGCAACGCCGGGCTGGCCCACCAGTTCGAAGCCGTCTGCGAGACCATGAAGGCTCTCCGAGACGATGAACGCATTTCGTTCTTGTTCGTCGGTGGCGGACCGCGCCGCAAGGAGGTTGAGGCGTTCGCGGAGGCCGAGGGCCTGACCAACGTGCGCTTCCTCCAGTACTTCCCGCGCGAGCAGCTCGCCGAGTCGATCTCGCTGGGCGACGCCCACTTGCTGACTCTCCGTGACGACTTCGCAGGCATCGCGGCGCCGAGCAAGCTCTACGGCATCATGGCCGCCGGGCGCCCCACCGTGATGGTGGGCCCTGAAGAGTCCGAGCCCGCCGAAGTCATCCGCCGCCACCGCACCGGCGAGGTCATCCGCTCCGGCCCTCGAGCTGGCGTGCGGCTGGCGGAAACCCTCCTCCGCATGGTAGAAGCCCGCAGCGAGGCCGAAGCCGTCGGCGCCCGCGCCCGGCGCACGTTCCTTTCGCGCTACGAGCAAGATGTGGTCTGCGCCCAGTGGACCGACCTGCTCCGCCGCACACTCGGTCTTCCCACCCCGGCGCTGCCCGAGCCGGTGCGCGAGGACGTGTTCGTTCGCCAGCCCGAGCCGACGGCGGCACCGCCTGCGTAGCCTGCACCAGCTCGACGTCTGAAAACAGAGACGGCCCCTCACGCACTGTGAGGGGCCGTTCTACGTGATGGGTCACGCGGAGCTGCCCGACAAGGAATCGAACCTTGAACCTCCAGATCCAGAAACTGGCGCTCTGCCAATTGAGCTATCGGGCAGGGTCACGCGCTGGCGCGTGAGGACGACGAAGCTACGGCGTACCGGCCCCATCGTCCAAGAGGCGGTCTTCCTGTCTCAGCTCCTTGAGGTGCTCTTCGACGGGTTTTCGACCGCCCCTGAAGTATCGGTCGAGCTGGCGAGGACTTGAGTCGCTGCCAGTCCGTCGACAGCCTCCGGAGCTACGTTACGCCAAGCTGCAACCTTCTCGACAATCTGCTGGCGGACGCGCTCACGGAGCATCGGCACGTTGTCTTCAGTGAGTCCCTCGGTCGAGATCGGCTCGAAGACGTGGAGACGGCAGTGGGCCGCGTTGAACGTCCACCCATCGGTGGGGAGGGCGTTCATGGTGCCATCCACCGCGAGAGGAAGGATCGGAACGCCCGCTTCGATGGCAAGACGAAAGGCACCATCACGGAAGGCTTTGATGTGCCCATCGCGGGACCGGGTACCCTCAGCGAAGAACATGACCGAGCAGCCTTTCTCGAGTCGGCGCTCCGCACGGAGCAGGACGGTCGCGCGGCTCTCCGCGTTCTTCCGATCCACCGGGATGTCCGCCGCCAGCGTCATCTCCCACCCCAGCACCGGCACATCGAACAGCGCCTTCTTTGCAACCCACTTCATCTCCCAGGGCAGCATCGAAATCAGCGGAATATCGGCGTTCGACTGGTGGTTGCTGACCGCCACGAAGGGATACACCGACGGAAGCTCTCCCGTCTTCGTGATGCGCCATGCCGGGTTGATGCGCGGGATCAGGCCGCCCATGAAGCGGAACACGCGCCCTGTAGCGCGATACGGTTTTCGCCAATCGAACAGGCGAACAACCGCCATCACGGGAAGCGCCACCAGCACGATGGCGGCAATGGCGACCCAGGTGAGTGCGGACTGAACCGCTTTCATGGCATGAGGAATGGCGCGCGGATTTCAGGAACGAGGGACAGCGATCCGCGATTCACGGCGCATGGACATCGTCAAGGTCTTCATCGAAGAGCCCGTCGGGCTTGAATCCCTCGTGCGCGACGACGATCCAGACGCGCACCGCCGGACCCTCGAGCTGGGGTCGCTCGATGCGTTGCTCGCCGGGACGACCTTCGAGAGCGACTATGCCCGCGCGTATCTCGCTGGGACGCACCTCGGCCAGCCGCTCCGCATCGGCCTGACAGCGCTCTCCGACGCCGAAGCCTACATCCAGCCCGTGCTCGCCTGGGCTGGAGATCGACCCTGGACGCGCCTGAGCCAAGCTGGCGACACGGTCGGCCTTCTCCCAGCCGAAGCCGCCACATCTCTTCGCCAGCCCGAAAGCACTGCTGCGCTGGCCGTCGGCCCCGTGGACGGCCTCGAGCTGGCGACGGCGGCCTCAGGCCCCCGTCGCGAGGCCATTCCCGCCCTTCGCTCTGTGCTGGACTCGGGCACGTCCGTGTTGCTTCCCGAGCCCGCACACGATGGCGTCGACTGGAGCCTGTTTACGAAACGGCCCCTGCGTGAGGCTCTCACCAGCGCGTTCGCGGCACATCCGGCAGGTGATGCGCGGCGCTTCATAGTGCCGTATCAGAAGGCACGCGGCGAGCACAAGTTCTACTTCGAGCAGTGGCAGCTGGACGCACTGCCAGACTACGTGGAGGAGGTGTAGCTGTGGACTGGACGCCCGTCATGGACCGCGCCCTCGAGCTGGCGGAACGCGGTGCTGGAGCTGTCAGCCCGAACCCAATGGTAGGCGCGGTGCTCATCGGCCCCGATGGCGACGTCTGGGGCGAGGGCTGGCACGGGCGCTACGGCGGCCCCCATGCCGAGGTCTGGGCTGTCCGCGACGCCGAGCGCAGGGGGCATCACCAGCTCAACGACACCACGATGGTGGTCACGCTCGAGCCGTGCAGCCACACGGGCAAGACGCCACCCTGCACGGATCTGATTCTGAGGCGCGGCATCCCACGAGTTGTGATTGCGCATGAGGACCCGTTCCCGCAGGTTGCGGGGCGAGGCATCAGGCGCCTTCGAGAGCACCGTGTGGATGTCACCGTCGGCGTGCGAGAGGCCGAAGCGCGTCGGCTCAACGAAGCGTTCCTCACGCATGTCCGCACGGGCCGTCCGCTGGTGACGCTCAAGGTGGCTGCCACGCTCGACGGCCAGATCGCCACCGCTTCGGGCGACAGCCGGTGGGTGAGTGGCCTCGAGGCCCGCCAACTCGTCCACCGCTGGCGCGCTGAATCCGACGCCGTGCTCATCGGATCGGGCACAGCGCGCACGGACGACCCTGCTCTCACGGTGCGGCATGTCGAGCTGGCGGATGGGCAGGCACATCCACTCCGTGTGGTGCTGGACCGCACCGGCTCGCTTCCCGGCTCGCTCCAATTGTTTACCGACGACCACGCCGCCCGAACGGTTGTCGCCACCACCCCCGAGGTCACTCCGGCCTACGCCAATGCTCTTCGCCAGCTCGGCGGTGCGGTTCTCGCAGTGGATCGAGCTGGCGATCATCTCAACCTCGGCGCCCTACTCGACCGCCTCGGATCAGGTGATGGCCTCTCCCGGCCTGTCCAATCCGTACTTGTGGAAGCGGGGCCGGGGCTGGCAACGGCGCTGCTGACGCAGGACCTCGTGGATCGCGTGGCGTGGTTCGTGGCGCCGAAGCTGATCGGAATGGGAACAGCGTCGGTGGGTGACCTCGGCGTTCCGCTCATGGCCGAGGCGCTGGGCTTCGTCGGCAGCGCGTGGGAGACTGTGGGGCAGGACGCTCTGCTGCGTGGCTGGCGGCGCGCGGTGTGATCCCACATTCGGTAGGCGGTGTGGGTTGGCCTCGCCTCCCACACACCCAACCGCCACACTCCTACACGCTCGACCCCGGAGCCCGTCATCAGGCGTGGTGTAACCTCTCTCCGCTGCTGCGTCTCTTTGTCTCCTTTCATGCGCCTCGCCGCCGCTTCCCTGCTGGTTCTCCTCGTCGGCTGTGATTCCGCCAACCCCAGCGGTTCCATCGAAACGGGGACCTGGACCAAGCAGACCACGCCCGTCTGGACCGGCGACCGCATCGCCACCGACCCAAGTGTAGTCCGCGACGGCGATGATTACCGGATGTGCTACACCTGCCTGGACCCGGCCACCGGCCGGACGGCCATCTGCGGCGCGACCTCACCTGACGGGTTTTCGTGGAGCCATTCGCCAGCTCGAGGCACCCCCGAGGGGGTCCTGATTCGCGGACAGCCCGGAACGGCCGAGGCGAGCGTGGAGAGCTGCGAGTTGGTGGAGCGTGAGACCGAATGGCTGCTCTACTACGCGGGCTATCCTGAGAACGGATCGCCTGAGGAGGGCTTTCCGGCCTCGCTCTACCTCGCAAGCTCGGCCGACGGCGTCACGTTCGAACGCGAGGGCATTGTCCTGGACCGGACGCCCAGTGGGCGTGACAACGACGCCGCCTACTCGCCCACAATTCTGGACCTCGACGGCACCCTCTCGATGGTCTACACTGGGCACTGCTACTCCGCATGCTCGCGTGGCACGGGCGTCGTGCTGCTCGGCGCAACCTCTACCGACGGGCGAACCTGGGCGAAGCTGCCATCTCCCCTCTTGGCGGCCCAATCGTCTCTCAGCTGGACCGCCAATGGGATCGGGGAGCCGGCTCTGTTCCGAGACGGCGACGGGCTGGCGCTGCTGGTCACCGGTGGCCTCGGCGATGACGAGATGAATCGCATCGGGCTGGCGCGCGCAGAGACGTTCGCCGGACCGTGGTCACTGGCCCCGGCGCCCATCCTCACGCCCACCGCTGGGACCTTCGACGCTGCAGGCGTGCTGGCGCCGAGCGTGTGGGTAGAGGGCGACCGGACGCGGGCGTGGTTTTTCGGGTTGAGCGAGGCGGGCGAGTACGCCATCGGGTACGCTGAAGCCGCCAGCCCGTTGGCCGCGCCTTGAGGAGTGGCGCGACGCCAAACTGTGGCGACCTTGCGGCCATGCCTCGACCTCTCTTGCTCGCAACGCTCGTCCTGCTGGCCTCTCCTGCGCTAGCCCAGGAAGCCCCGCCAGACTCGGCGCTCTCGCTCGTTTACCAGGCCTACGGGCCCGTTCTGAGCGGCATCGCCATCGAGTTCTCCTTCGTGATGACGCTCAGTACGCCAGATACGACGCTGTATGAGAGCGGCTTGGCCGTGACACACGTCGACGCTGAGACCGAAACGGCTCGCTTCCGCATTGACTATGACGGTGGCGAAATCTCTGTCGCGACGCTCAACGACGAAACGTATCAGGTCGCATTCCCCCGGACCCAAAAGGTGTACGTGGATTCAACACGAGAGGAGATGTACAGTGGCACAGCCTCCATCCTCGCGCTCCATCCGGCCTTCGGAGCCGACCTCTTCTACTTTGCCAGCGCGTCCGAGCGCGCACTGGTAGGCACCGATTCCGTCAGCAGTGTCCCGTGTACACGCGCGACCTACACGGTCGGACAGGACAGCACCCTGTTTGCAGCCTCCATCTGCTTCGATCACGCGACACTCCTTCCCATCGAGATCCGAACAACCAACGCGGACTCGGTCGAGACCGTCACCGAGTTCGGGCCGTTCCAGGCCGTCGAAATCCCTGGCCCGGAAGCTTTTGAGATTCCGATCCGAGAGGGGTACGAACGTGCCCCGTATGACTCCGATCAGCCGGCCCTAGCCGCCGACCAGACTGCACCGGACTTCACGCTTCCCGATGCTTCTGGAGAGCTGGTGTCTCTGACCGACCATCGAGGCCAATACGTTCTGGTTGACTTCTGGGGGACGTGGTGCGGCCCATGCGTGACCGCCATCCCCCACCTCGTCCAGCTCGAGCAGACCTACCCCGAGTTGGTGATCCTCGGGCTGGCGTCCTACGAGTACGAGGACGACGACCCGACCAGCTTCATCCGCGAACGGGGCGGGCAATATCCCATTCTCCTCGCCGATGAGGCAACGCTGGAGACCTACCAAGTAGAGGCCTTCCCGACGTATTACCTCGTCAATCCTGAGGGCACCATCGTGTTCTCCGGCATCCCCGACCGAGACCCGGAGACCACCGACCGTCTCGACGCCCTCCTCGCAGACATCTATTCCGAGTAGCCCATGTTCACCGGCATCATCGAAGAAGTCGGCCGCACTGAGACCGTGACGCCACTGGAAGGCGGGCGCCGCCTCCGCATCGCCAGCTCGTTCGCCAGCGCGCTGGCGATAGACGAGAGCGTGGCCGTCAACGGCGTATGCCTGACAGTGGTGGCTCAGGATGCGAACGCCTTCGAGGCCATCGCCATCGAGGAGACGCTCGCCAAGACCTCCCTCGGCGAGCTGGCGGACGGGAGTGGCGTCAACTTGGAACGTGCTGTACCGTTGGGCGGGCGCCTGGACGGCCACCTCGTGCAAGGCCACGTCGATGCAACAGGCCTCATCGAGTCTGTAGAGACGCTGGCCGACTCGCACGTCGTCCATGTGCGCTACCCTGAAGCCTTTGCGCGCTACCTCATCCCGCGCGGCTCCATCGCCATTGATGGCGTCTCGCTGACGGTCGCTCGCCTGGATGATCCTCCCGGAACCTTCGCCATCGCTCTGATCCCGCACACGTGGGACCACACAACAGCGGCCGCTTGGACGCCCGGCACCCGTGTCAACCTGGAGTTTGACCTCGTGGGCAAGTACGTGCTTCGCAACGCCCAGATCGCTGAAAGCGACCGGTAGCGTCGTTGCATGCGACGACGCTACACCGACGGCCTGCTACGTAGCACCTCTGCGACCGTGAGGTGCGACCCTGTCACGAGGAGGCGGTCTCTCGAGCTGGCGACCTCTTGAAACGCCACCAGCCCGTTAGGCACCGTCGGATCCGGCAGCGGCACGAGGGGAACGCCGCGCGCACTAAGCGTCTGTACCAGCGCATCCACCGGCAGTGCCCGATCCCCCGCCAGTTCGACGGGAATCGCGGTCGCGGAGGCCACGTCGAGCTGGCGAGCGAGAGCGTCGGCGTCTTTGTCGGCCATCAGACCCACCAGCGCGTAGAGCCCCCCGCCATCGGGAAGGGTCATTCGCGAAAGAGCGGCAGCCCATCCGTCGGCGTTGTGGGCCACGTCGAGCACGACACGCGGATCCTTGGCCCAAACCTCGCCCCGACCCCGAAGCCCGCTCAATCGCGCCACGTCGCCGAGCCCCGTGCGGACGGCCTCTTCCGTCAGATCCGGAATCGCCAGCTCGGCAGCGCGGACGGCCAGGGCAGCATTCCACATCTGATGTGCCCCCGCCAGCCCGATCTCGAGATCCGCATAGACTCGAGCGGGCGTCCGGAGCGTGTGTCCCTCCCACCGGCACGTCTCGCGGATGGCCTCGACCATCGCCCCACGCTTGCGGGCTTCATCAGTCAGCGCCTTGACGGCCTCCGGGCTGGCGACCGCGTGGAGCATCGGCACGCCGGGCTTGGCGATGCCTGCCTTCTCGCGCGCCACGGCTGCGAGCGTGTCGCCCAAGAGATCCGTGTGGTCCAGCCCGATGTGGGTGATAGCCGTCACAGCAGGCTCGACCACGTTGGTGGCGTCCAGGCGCCCACCCAGCCCGACCTCTACGACCGCCAGCTCGGCGTCCTGGTCGGCGAAAGTTAGAAACGAGAGCGCGACGGTCGCCTCGAAGAAGCTCGGCCCGATCTGCTCGAACGTGTCGGCGGTGCGCTTGGTCGCTTCTGCGAGCCATGCCTTCGGCGCAGGTATGCCGTCCACTCGCATCCGCTCCCCGATGTCCATCAGATGTGGAGACGTGTGGAGCCCGGTCTTCAGCGAGCTGGCGGTGGCGATGGCAGCCACGAACGACGCCGTCGATCCTTTCCCGTTGGTGCCTGCGATGTGGACGACCGGCGCGGTGCGGTGCGGATCCCCCATCGCGGCCAGCAGCGCACGCATTCGGTCGAGGCCGGGACGGTACGCGCCGGTGCCCGCCGTGGCGAAGCGCGGCAGCGCGAGCAGCCGGTCGAGCGCCGTCATGCCCGTTCTACGCGCCGTAGCGTCTCCCCGAGATGCGACAGACGCAAACGCAGAGTCTCGGCGGGCAGACGGTCCTCCGCCAATTCGGGCCATTCCACGAGACAGACCGCCCGCTCATCCAGCGCCTCATCGAACCCGATCCCGTCGAGCTGGCGCGCATCGTCCAGCCGGTAAAGATCAATGTGGACGAGCGGCACCGTGCCGTCGTCGTAGAGCTGGATCAGGCCGAACGTGGGCGAGGTAACCGTCTCGGGGTCTACGCCCAAACCCTCGGCGATGCCTTTCACGAGGTGCGTCTTGCCCGCTCCTACTTCCCCGGAAAGCGCCAGCACATCGCCAGCGCGAAGCGAGCCCGCGAGCTGGCGGCCGAGCGCAAGGGTGTCCGCGGCGCTGGCGGTCTCGGCGGGCAGGAGCGTGTCGAGGGTGTCCATGCCCGCACCTACGCGCGACGCGAGCCTGCGTTCTCAGGCCGCCGGGTCTTCTGGGCGGGAGACCGCCCGGAGTGACATTTGTCCCGGTAAGAGCGGCTTCCGGCGAGCTGGCGACGGCTCGAGCTGCGGAGCCGGTTTGGGCGCAGCCTCCGGCTCCAGCGTCTCGGTGTAGTACTTCTCGTCGTGGATGTGCGCGTCGTCCAGCCCTGCGCGGCGCAGCATCCCCTTCACAGTCTCGATCATCGTCGGGTTGCCGCAGGCGTAGCCCGCCGTGTCCGGGCGATTCCACCCCAGGCGGTCGAGGTACTTGCGAAGGACATCCTCCACGCGGCCCGTCTCGCCGGCCCAGTCCGGGTTGGCCCACGGGCGGCTGACCGTCGGGACACCGACCACCCGGCCGTCGGACTCCGCCGCGAGGGTCGCCAGCTCGTCGAGGTACGGTCCGAACTCCGGCGCGTGGCTGGCACCGTGGAGCACGAGAAAGCGATGGTCGGGCACGGCCTCGCCCTGATGGAGCGCCGCGAGATGCGCGCGAATCATCGACAGGAAGGGCGCGATGCCCGTCACCGTGCAGACCATCACGTGGCGCAGCCGCTCGGCGTCCAGGAGGAAATGGCCCACGATCTTCTTGCGTGCCCAGAGCACATCGCCGGGCTGGCGATTCCAGAGCACCGGCGTCAGCGCCCCCTCGTCTACGCGCTCGATCACCAGCTCGAGCAAGGGTTCGTGCGGCGCGCTGACGATGGAATAGGCCCGCTTGACGGTTCGCCCAGTGGCGCCTTCGACAGCCAGCGTCACATACTGGCCGGGCAGGAACGTCACTGGCTCCTCGGGCCGCAGCCAGAACACCGCCAAGTCGTTCACGACATCGAGACGGCGCTCGATGCGGGCAGAGATGAATCCTTGGGGTGGGGCCTCCATAACTCAACGTAGGGCGAGGCGCTTCCAAACTCAACTCAGAGCCGTAGAGGATCGTGATTTCAGGTCCCGAATCGGTCTTCCGAAACCAAGACAGAACTATGACATTCGGATGTCACACCCCTACATCGATATTGCCAGTCCTGCCCGCGAGCACTCCCGGGTTCTCCGCCCAAACCGCACGCACCGCAGCGATCTTCGCGTCGCCCGCACCGCTCCTCTTATGGCCGTCCTCCGACACACCGCACTCGCGTTCCAGCAGGGCACCTCCGACAAGGTGTACGAGGTGGACCTCCGCGAGGCCGATGGCGGCTTCGAGGTGGTGACCCGATACGGGCGGCGAGGCAAAGCGCTGCGTGAGAACGTGATGACCGCCAGCCCGGTCTCGCGCGAGGATGCCGACGCGCTCTTCGACAAGACCGTCGCCTCGAAGACCAAGAAGGGGTACGAGGAGGTTCACGTCAGCTCGCCGGCCCCGAAGCGCCCCGTGGACTCCGAAGCTCGGACGGTCGCGATTCTCGCTCGCCTCCACACGGCCGTCGACACGCCCGACACCGAGACCGACTGGCCCGTGGACCGCGTCATCTGGCGAGCAGGCGAACTCCGCATCGCTGAGGCCGCTCCGCTCATTCTCCAGCTGGCGACAGCCGACGTTTCTGCAGAGCAAGCGGTGCTGCGTCTCTACAGCAGCCTGTGGGCGCTCGGACGCATCGGACGGGCCACGCCCAACCGCTCGGAGGCGTACGACCTCGCGCTGGCGTATCAAGATGCCGACGCGCAGCCTGCCCACATCCACCGCATCGCTCGTGAGGCTGCCCTCCAGCTCGCCACCGACGCTGAGCGCGACCGCCAGCTCGAGGCCCTCCGCACCGAAGCTCCGGAGACAGTCCAGAACGCACTCATCAACGATGAGGCCTGTCGCCAGCTCGTCGACACGTTGCTGTCCGCGAATACGCCTGCAGATCTCGCCTCCATCGAGACGCTCACCCAGCTTGCCCTGACCGATGAGACCGCCCGCGAGCTGGTGACAGAGCTGGCGCGGTCGATGCCGCTGGCCGCGCCGTTCTTTGTCTCGGTGCGGTACCTCATCAAGGTGGCCCTCTTCCGCGAGGACGCCGAACTGTTCGGGATTCTCGCCCACCGTTTCGCTACGGAAGCCTCCGGCCTGAATGCCTTCGAAACGGGGTACGACTGGGGGTATGACGGCGAAGGCGAGACCTACAAAACGGTCAGCCGCCATCTCCACCAGAACCCGGACACCGGACACACCGAGTATCGCCGAACCACGTCCTCGTACAAGAGCGGGGATTGGAGAAACCGCACCTCGTCCAGCGAAACGCAGGTCCGCACACCGGATGGCCTCGACTGGGTGGATACGGACGCGCTGACGAGAGACCAGTCCACCGCCAGCGCGAGCCTCGGCTACACGCCCAAGACACGCGCCTACCTACGCCGCCGCATGTGGCGCACGCTCCGCCGCCTCGGCGAAGCAGGGGACGCGGCCTATGTCCCGATGGCCGTCGGCGCCCTGCTCGCCTATACCGACGACGATGCCCAGGAGCCCCGCACCATCGTCTACAACTGGTACCACTGGGAAACCCGCTCGATGCGGTCGCGGACGACTCGGTACGACGCCTTTGCACCGTACCTCGCATTCAACCACATCCTCTACGCCAACAGCCCCCGCTTTGTCCTCAAGAAGAGCAACAAGGCATGGTCGCTGCGGGAGGGCGTGGAGATGGGAACGCCTGCACCGGAGGCCCGAGAGGAGGCCTTCCCTGCGTTGTGGGATGCCCGCCCCGAAGGGCTGATGCACCTCGTTTCCGAAAGCCGCTGCGCGCCCGTCCACACATTCGCCGTGCGCGCGCTCCGCGCCAACCCGGACTTCCTCGACCGTCTCGACGTGGATGATGTGCTGATGCTGCTCAGTCGCTCCTACCCCGAGACTGTCGGCCTCGGCCTCGAGCTGGCGGAGCGCCTCTACGACCCCGCCACCCCCGACCGCCAGCTCGTGGATGCGCTCCTGGGCGCTGCGCTGGAGGACGCCCGCAAGATGGCCCTCTCGTGGATCGCCGACCAGCCGAAGGTCTTCCTCCACGACTCGACGTTCGCCGCTGCACTCCTGACGCATGAGCATGCCGACGTTCGAGCTGGCGCGCGCGAACTGCTGACGAGCACGACGCTCCTGGGTCTCAACACCGAGGCCCTGATCGGACGGTGCCTCGCCACACTGATCGGATTCGACGCGGAGACCGACGCGGATCGCATCCGCGGCATCGGGGATGCCCTGCTGGCGCTGTTTCCTGAGCCGCTGAGCCGGATCTCGCTCGGCGCCATTGAGGACCTGATTCGCCATCCGGTGCCTGCCGTCCAGGCCGTAGGCGGGCGGCTTCTCGTCCACCACCAGACGCCCCCGGAGGCGCTCCCGGGCGCGCTCATCGCGGCCCTGATGACGGCGTCCGACGCCGAGACACGCGCCGAGGGTATGACGCTCTTTGCGGGTCTCCCGGACGCCAGCCTCCTCGATCAGCCCGAAACGCTGGAAGCCCTCGCCCTGTCGCCTCTTTCCGACGTGCGCGCCGCCGCCCGACCGGTGATCGCCCGGCTCGCAGGGGCCAGCGCCGATTTCGCCAGCTCGATCACCGAGTCGCTCCTGCCACCGCTCTACCGACGTGAGACCATCGACGGGCTCCACGCCGACCTGAGTGCCCTTCTCTCGGACGACGCCTTCGCCACCGCGCGCGGCACCTTCGACCGTGACCGCCTCTGGGGCCTGCTCCACGCCAACCCGACGCCTACGCAAGACCTCGGCGCCCTCGTCCTCACGGAGCGTGACTGGGACGAGACACTCACCCTCCGCCAGATCACGCGGCTCGCCAGCCACGAGCTGGCGACCGTCCGCGAAGCGGCCTGGACCATGGTGGACCGCCAACCCGACCGGATGCGCGAGACTCCCATCGACGCGCTGACGCTGCTCGACGCCAGCTGGGACGACTCCCGCACGTTCGCCTTCGCGTTTTTCCAGCGCACGTTCGACGCCGACGTGTGGACGCCGGACCTGCTGGTTCACGTCGTGGACAGCACGCGCCCGGACGTGCAGGCCTTCGGCCAGGAATTGATCGGCCAGTTCTTCGACGACGGCGACGGCCCGACCTACCTGCTCAAGCTCAGCGAGCACCCGTCGGTCACGGTGCAGGAGTTCGCCAGCTCGTACTTGGAGACGTATGCGGGCAGCCATCTCGACCGCATCGAATCGCTCGTGGCCTACTTCCGGGCCGTTCTCGGCCAGGTCAACCGCGGGCGCGTAGCCAAGAATCGCGTGCTCGCCTTCCTGGAGCGCGAGGCGACCACGAGCCCCGAGGCAGGCGCCATCATCGCCCCACTTCTTGCGCACCACTCGGCCACGATTGCTGTCGGTGACAAGGCGACGCTGATCGAGGCCATGCGCGACCTCCAGGACGCCCAGCCGGACCTCGACCTTCCGCTCGAGCGTGTCCCTGTTCTTTCACTCCACGAGGTCTCCGATGCAGTTTGAAACTCGCTACTTCGGCGCCTCCACGGTCGCCAGCTCGCCCGAGGCGACCGGCGTCACCTTCGCACCCGACACGCTCCGCAAGCCGACTCACTTCGTCGGCACCCTGGGCGACGAGCTGGCGTTCCGTGAGGCCATCTCGGCGCTGCACGACGTTGTGGTGTCGGACCTCCGCTTCAAGCCGAAGGACCGCACCGAATACGAGGCATGGCTGGCCCAGCAGGAGGAAGCCTTCCTCGCCGACGCTCTTGCCCGGCATGGCGACGTGACCGCTCGCATCGGAGAGGTCCAGACTGAGTTGAACGCGCTCTGGAATGAGCAGGCGCGTGTGATGAAGCCCTTCTGGGACGCCCGCAAGCGCTTCTACGACTACACCTACAAGAAGTACCGCGACCTCTGGTTCGTCCTCGACCCGGTCATCACGGTCCACCCGGACGAGGTCTTCTTCGAGTGTTTTAGCCAGGACGAGTCCAGCTACGGACGCCTCGGATGCAGCTACGAGGTCTTCCGCGAGATCAGCGACTTCGCGTGCGGCACCACCAACGTGGACTACTCGGCGGCGCTCTACAACGAGTTCCAGAAGATCCGCACCTACAAGGACACGCAGCTCACCGTAGACCCGAGCGGGTTCGAGGTGCAGACTGAGCACGAGGATACCTACAAGGAGGTCAAAATCGACCTACCCGATAGCTGGGTGCGCGGCTTCCTCCAAGTCTCCAGTGCGATGACGCTGCCTGCAAAGCGCGTGGACCTCCACCCGATGGACGTGCACAATCTGCTGTTCGTCCTCAAGCGCCGCAAAGAGCGCGAGGGCCCGCGCTCGCTCCGCTTCCACCTCACGCCCGGCGAGCCGGTCCGCATCGTCGTGGAGCCGTGGAACGTCGAGATCCGCTGCCCGCGCTCTATCTACCGGGGCTCCGAGCCTGACGAGATCCGCGTCTGGGGCCGCCGCCGCCTGATGATTCTGGAGCGCCTGATCCCGGTCGCGAAGTCGTTCTCCGTCTTCCTGCTCGGCACCGGCCTGCCCTCGTTCTACCTCGCCGACCTCGGCCACATGAGTTTCACGCTCGGCCTCTCGGGCTGGACGCGCAACGACTGGTCGCGCCAGGGCAACTTCGACCTGATGGCGCCCCGAGCGGACGTGGACACGGTCACCAAGCAGGAGGTCTTCCGCGCCCTCTGCGAGACGTGGCAGGAGGCGCCCGAATCGCTGGCCCGCCGCACGGGCTTCGACCGCAGCACGGTCCTCGGCGCGCTGGCGGCTTACACCCAGGCGGGGCGCGCCATCTACGACCTCAACAAGGGCGTCTACCGCGTCCGCGAGTTGAGCCGGGAGCCGCTGCCGCTCGAGAAGCTCCGCTTTGCCAACGAGCGCGAGCAGGCGGCCGAGCGCTTCCTCGAAGCCGACGCCGTGACGGTGAACGCCGAGCACCTCCCTGACGGCCGCACGGTCCTCACCGGCACCGTCCGAGACGGCGACACCACCTTCGAGCCGACCCTCATCCTCGACAGCGACGAGCGCATTGTGGAGGCCACCTGCGGGTGCAGCTTCTACGTCCGCAACAAGCTCATGAAGGGCCCCTGCGAACACATGCTCGCCCTCCGCCGGGCCTACACCCAGCGCACCCGCTTCGCCGGGATGCTCAACTAGACCGGGCCTCGAGCTCACGGCCGCTTCGCCAGCTCGAGGCCCCCTTGTTCTTTTCCAACCTGACAGCGGCGGGGCATCGCCTTGCACGAGGCTTCGGCCTCACGGGTGGTGGATCGCCATCCATGCACTGAGACCTGTCCTGCTTCACGAGACCGCTCATGACAGAGTGGCCTGGTACAACTAGTGTCGGATTGCCCGTTTGGCTTCCAAGAAGCCAATGCAGACACTAGTTGTAGGCCACGAGGAGTGGACCGGTCTCGTCCTGAGGATGCTTAAACGAAGGCTCCCGCTGCTGTCTCCCATTTGTCTCGCTGGCAGACGCCGGGGCGTCGCCTTGCATTGAGGTCTTTTGGCCTCACGGATGGCGGATCGCCATCCATGCACATAGCACTTCCCTGCTTCACGGGTCCGCTCATGACAGAGCAGGACACAGCGTAGGTGTACGCATTGCCGTACGACGCCCGAGGCGTCAGATGGCGTACACCTACGCGGTCCTGCGAGGAGTGGACCGGCCCCGTCCTGAGGATGATCGAAGGCCCCCGGCTCTGCCACGAGACAACGACTGTGAGGCTCCTGCCCTCTCCCAGTTGTCATTCTGAACTCGATTCGGAATCTCAGACTAGCTGAACGTCTCAGCTTCGAGCGAGAGATCCTAAATCACGTTGGCTAACGCCGACCTTCGGGTCAGGATGACAATGAAGAAGGAAGTCTTGCCTCTTTTCCACCTCCATTCTCATGTCCGACGCCTCCGCCAGCTCGCAGGACACCGGCTCGCCCGGTGACATCCAGCCCAAGACGCGCCAGGAACTCTACGACCGCATCCGCCAGACCTCGCGCGACGAGCTGGTGCTGGAGGAGATGAAGCGGTTCGGCTTCTGGGAAGACGATGCCGAGACGCCGTCCGTCCCCGAACAGCTCATCACGCGGCGTGGCGAGCTGCAGCGCGAGCTGAGAGATCTCCTCAAGGAGAAGCGTCTGACAGAGGATCGCGAGCGGCTGCTCAAGGAGCAGCGCAAGGTGCGGATGAAGGAGGCGATGGAGCGCCGCAAGGAGACGCGCGAGCGCCAGAAGGCCGAGAAGGCCGCACGCGCCGCCGCCTGGGCCGAGCGCCAGAGCCGCGAGATCGTCTACCTCGGCGACGGGGTCTCTGGCGGTCTGAACCACACCGACGCCAACTCCGAGCGCCTCGGGGAGAACAACCTGCCGGTGTTCCACACCGCGCTCGAGCTGGCGCAGGCGATGGCCATCGAGTTGGCGGAGCTTCGATTCCTCACGTTCACGCGGCGGGTGTCGCGGGTCTCGCACTACCGCCGCTTCCAGATGCCCAAGAAGCGCGGGGGCGTCCGCCACATCTCGGCGCCCATGCCGCGCCTGAAGCGCGCTCAACGCTGGGTGCTCGACGAGCTGCTGAGTGGCATCCCGCTTCACGATGCCGCGCACGGCTTCGTGCCGGAACGCTCGATTGCCACCAACGCCGCCCCTCACGTCGGCGCCGACGTGGTGGTGAACATGGACCTCCAGGACTTCTTTCCGACGGTCACATACCGCCGCGTGAAGGGCCTCTGGCGCGCGCTCGGCTATGGCCAGCAGGTGGCGACGATCCTCGCGCTGCTCTGCACCGAGCCTGCCATTGACGAGACGCGCCTGGATGGCGAGACGTTCTTCGTCGCGCGCGGCGAGCGCGTGCTGCCGCAGGGCGCGCCCACCAGCCCGGCGCTCACCAACGTCCTCTGCCGCCGCCTCGACGCCCGGATGCAGGGCATGGCCGACCACTTCGGCTTCGCCTACACCCGCTACGCCGACGACCTCACGTTCTCCGGCTCCGACGACGTGCTGGCGGCCCTCCCGAAACTCCTCTGGGCCTCGGCGCAGATCGTCGCCGACGAGG
>JBCBZH010000322.1:0-4276 GCA_039815415.1 Bacteroidota bacterium | reverse complement strand
CGCCTCGGGTGGTGCGACCGCGTGGTTGTGCTGGATAGCTACAGCACCGACCGCACGCTCGAGATCGCCAGCTCGTTCGACAATGTGGACATTGAGCAGCGCGCCTTCGACTCTTTCGCGGGGCAGTGCAACCACGGGCTGACGCTGATCGACACCGAATGGACGCTCTCGCTGGACTCCGACTACGTGCTCACGCCTGTGGTCATCCAGGAAATCCACGAGCTGGCGGACACACCCACCACTGCAGGCTACAAAGCGCCCTTCCAGTACCTCGTGCACGGCAAGCCGCTCCGCGGAACGCTCTACCCACCGCGCACTGTCCTTTACCGAACCAACCGCGCTGAGTATCACCAGGATGGGCACGCTCACCGCGTCGAGATTGACGGCGCTGTGCAGCCTCTCTCCAACGTCATCCAACACGACGACCGCAAGCCGCTCTCGTCCTGGCTCGATGCCCAGAGGCGCTACGCAGCCCAGGAAGCCGCAAAGCTACGCGCGACCCCACCCCACGAGCTCGGCCGAAACGACAAGCTGCGCCTCAGCGGCCGTCTCGCTCCCATCCTCGCTCCCATCTATGCGTTGATCGTAAAAGGCGGGATTCTTGATGGTCGGGCTGGATGGACGTATGCCCTCCAACGGGCATACGCTGAAATCCTGCTCGCCCTGCACCTTGCAGAGCCACCTCCCGAGCCTCCACCTGCCGACACGCCGGCGGCCTCTGCGCCTGCACGGCCTCTCCCCTCTGCCTCCACGACTTCCTGACTCCATGTACGTTCTCGGCATCAACGCCTATCACGGCGACGTCTCGGCCGTCCTTCTCCGCGATGGCGCCGTCGTGGCCGCGCTCGAAGAGGAGCGGTTCACGCGCATCAAGCACTACGCGGGCTTCCCGACGCAGTCCATTCAGCGCTGCCTCGAGATGGCGGGCATCGAGGGCTCCGACGTCTCGCACGTCGCCATCAGCCGGGACCCGAAGGCAAACCTTCCGCAGAAGGCACTCTTTGCCCTGAAGAAGCGCCCATCGGTCAGCCTCATTTTGGACCGCTTGAAGAACCAGCGTGCGGTTCGAGATGTGGAGGGGCCGCTTGCCGCGGCTCTCGGCGTGGACCGCACGGCCCTCCCGCCCATCCACAATGTGGAGCACCACCCGGCACACCTCGCCAGCGCGTTCTTCTGCTCCCCTTTCGAGGAGGCCGCCGTTGCCGCCATCGATGGCTTTGGCGACTTCGTCTCGACGTCGATGGCGTCGGGCAAGGGCACCAAGCTCGAAGTCCTCGAGCGGGTCTACTTCCCACATTCACTTGGGATGCTCTACACCGCCATCACCCAGCACCTCGGCTTTCTCCACTACGGCGACGAATTCAAGGTGATGGGCCTGGCCCCGTATGGGAAGCCTACACGCGTCGACGAGGTTCGCCAGCTCGTGAAGCTGCTTCCCGGCGGCACCTTTGAGCTGGAGTTGGACTACTTCCGCCACTGGTCCGATGGCGTTGAGATGGAGTGGGACGAGGGATACCCCACGCTCGGTCGCGTCTACGCCGATGCCATCTGCGACATCCTCGGACCTGCACGGGGCAAGGACGAAGAGATCACAGAGCATCACGAGAACCTCGCCCACTCGCTGCAGGTGGTCTACGAGGAGGCCGCATTCCACATTCTCAACGGACTGTGGGAGCGCACCAAGATGGACAAGCTCTGCCTCGCCGGCGGATGCGGGATGAACTCGGTCGCCAACGGCAAGATTCGGGCGAACACGCCCTTCGACGAGGTCTACGTCCAGCCCGCCGCAGGGGACAACGGCACCGCTCTCGGCGCGGCCCTCTACGTGTGGCACCAGGAACTGGGCCACCGGCGCGATTTCGTGATGGAGCACGCCTACTGGGGCACCGAGTACCCAGATGCCGACGTCGCGGCCATCTTGGACGCCGCTGTTCCAGGCCGCGAGGACGAGGACTGGCGCTACACCGCCACCATCTACGCGACTACCGAGGAGACCATCGAGGCCACTGCAGACCTGCTGGCCGATGGCAACGTGATCGGCTGGTTCCAGGGCCGCATGGAGTGGGGCTCGCGTGCACTCGGCAACCGCTCGATCATCGCAGATCCGAGCCGCGCAGACATGCGCGACCTCATCAACCTTAAGATCAAGTTCCGCGAGCGCTTCCGTCCCTTCGCGCCGTCGATCCTGGAAGAGCACCTGCATGACTACTTCGTCGGCGGAGCCGAGGACCCGTTCATGCAGCAGGTCTACCCGGTTTCTCCAGATAAGCGCGAGGGCCTTCCCGCCATCACGCACGTGGATGGTTCAGGTCGCCTCCAGACGGTCGCCGCCAGCGCGAACCCGACCTACCACGCGCTCATCTCGGCCTTTGAGAAGCGCACCGGCACGCCGATCTTGCTCAACACCTCGTTCAACGAGAACGAGCCCATTGTGGACACGCCCGAGCAAGCCTTCGCCTGCTTCCACCGGACCCGAATGGATGCCGTAGTGATTGGCAACACCGTGGTGCAACGCATTCCAGTGGAGGAAGCCGAAGCCGCCTAGGCACTCTTATTCTCTCCCAAACGACGACGCCCCATCAGCAAAACCGAGCTGGTGGGGCGTCTGTGATGTACGTCTTCGGTTGCGCCTAGTTGGACGGAATTGGACGCACTGCAGCACTCCACGTGAAGGTCACCTGTTCACTCGCCGCCAGCGCGCGTGAAAGCGTGACCCGGAGCGATGGTCCGCGCCAGTCTGCCGCATCCGGATTCGAGTGAACCGCTTCCACCGACTGGACCAAGCCGTTCGAGCTGGCGCTCACATCGATGTAACTCGGGGCGAGAGGCTTCCAGAACAGGTTGGTCGGAATGTCGATGGTCCTTTCGCCGCCTGTGGCCGTGACTGTGACCTGACCTGCGTCTTCGCTCGTCCGACCGCTGCGCTTATCCGTGCAGCCCTCAAAGGAGGTCATGTCGAAGAACAGCTCGTAGTTGTCGAAGTAGCTGCCGATCATGTTGAACGAGCTGGCGACCATCTGAACCCGCAGCTTTGAAGGGTCTCCGTCGAACGTCGCAAGCGTGCCCTGTCCGCTCGAGCCTCGGAACAGCGTGCTGGTCGTGTTCTCGAAGCTCGAGTTGGAGATCCGAACGTCGATTCCCGCGGCATTGCCTGATGCCGACACGTTGGCGATAAAGGAGTGCGGCGCTTTCTCGACGAGGTCCTGAATCTCCAGAGTCTGGACCGTATTCCAGGCGTCATGATCTCGCCGCTTCGCCTGGAGCCAGAGTGAGGTCCCACCCAAGGCATCCGAGCCTGCCAACCGCTCTGTCTGGATGTCTGCGAGCAGCGCCCCCGTTAAGCTGGCTCGGCCGAACGTTTGGCCTCGCCCTCTACTCCCCTGCTCGTAGACCCGGATGTGCTCGAACCGGTTGCCTGGATACAGAGCTTTCTGCCATCCATTTCCGTTCTCATAGAACACCCCCAGTCCTCCTTCGTCCAGAACAATGCGCCCAGGATCATCTGAGGACAGGCCCTTGATGATGATGTTCGGACCGAGTCCGTTGAAGGCCGCACTGAGCCCGCTCCCGCGGAGATCCATATAGAACCCTTCGATCCGTGTGCCCAGGTTCGGGTCGATGGTTCCATCCTCGCGCGTGAAGTATCCATCGTTCCCGGCCAGCTCGCCCGGGGAGTAGGCATCCCCCCCCCGAATGGCAAACACCTCTTTCCCCTGTCGGCGAGGCGAGGGAGTTCCTTCTTCGTACACAAGATTCTCTACAGTGCCCGCCCCCCATGCAGCGTGTCCCCACGCGAACCCGGTGAGGGTCAGGTTCACATAGTGGCCATTGGCGTTATAGAGGACGTGGTTCCAGAGGGAGTTCCCAGCCAAAAGGTTCGTCACCTCCCACGTACTGTTGGCATTCCCGAGTAGACCGTTCGAGCCATAGCCCAGGACAGCAACATTTCGGATCGTCACGACTTGGCCCTGAGGAATCCGCTTTCCGCTGTGATTGGACCCGTTGACTCCGGCCCAGCCCGGACTGTTTCGGCCCCAGTCTTCCAGTTCCTTGTTGCTCGCCCACTCTTCGTCCCAGGCCTGCTGGTTGTTCTCCCAGTTGCCATCCAGGACGAGGTCTTCGACACCAACTGCGTAGACCCCAGTCTCCGTGTGAATAGCCGTTGGGCGGCCGTCTAGGACTTGCTTGGCATCTGGAGGGAGATAGTGTGGATCTGACGGGTCCTTCACCATCCGAATGTGCGTGAAGGCCTCGTCGTCCATCACACGAAGCCGTG
>JBCBZH010000271.1:0-5810 GCA_039815415.1 Bacteroidota bacterium | reverse complement strand
TGGGTCCAGCGCTCGCGGCTGGTGGTGAGAACCACTGCGTAGATCCCCGGTGGGTAGGAGCGGGTGTCGAGCGCGAGCGTGTTCTCGCCAGCTCGAAGCGGAACATCGGTGCGAGTGTGGGCGAGACGGCCCAGGGCATCGTAGACCGTGAGTGTCGCCTCCGTCGGGCTGGCGAGGGTGAGGCGGAGGGTGGTCGAGCTGGCGGCTGGGTTGGGGGCAAGTAGTACCTGAGCCTGACGCAGGGCCTCATTTCCACTGTCAACTGGAGCCGGTGGGAGTCCCTTTAGGCGGAACAGTTCTACCGATTTGGACGACCCAGTGACTGTGGCGCTGTTGGTCCGACTGGTTATCACCCCAAGAACGATCCGATTCTCTGGGTCCACTCGGATTGCTGAAATCGTATACCGGGGGGACGTCTGAAAAAGCTTCGTCTCAGCTAACACCGAGATGCCGTCCTCGCCAAAGTCAGTGTGACGGGACCCATCAGCGTTGAACGCTGACACAGCGAGCACCCGCATCGTGTCTTCTGAGCTGCTGCGAGCGTATAAGAGCTGTCCGTATCGGTCCTGACTCGTGAGAAAACGTGCGTCCGGGGCGTCAGAAGCCGGAAGGAATAAGGTGTCTCGAATGACGCCGCCATGTCCAAACGTGAGGTCCGCATCGCCATCGGATGTGAACCGGCGGAGAGTGAGCCCTTTGGCTTTTGTCTCGTTCGATCCAATCATTGCAACAACGAATCTTCCCTGTGAATCTCGATAGGCTGCAAACGGAAACGGCAAGAAGGCCCCGTCTCGAATGCGCGCACTCGATCGACTCGTTTCAAGACCTGCGGCGTCGACCTGGACGAATGTCAACCGGACACTGCTCGAGTTCGCACGGCTGGACACGAAGCTGACGCCTTCAGCAGTATCTGACAATCGAGGTCGGATGGATCCACAATCGTCATCGCGGAGGGTGAGTAGCGACCCGTCGCTCAACGACTCCTCTCGCACCGAGCCATTCGCATTGATGTAGAGGAACGGGCAGTAGGACAGGTTCGGAGAGTCGTTCAGAATAGCGAATCCCGAGCCAGCCCTATGAAGCGAGACTGGAAATAGACTGTTGAGCGAATCCGGGTACTCGTACACACCGTTCGACCCGAACGACGAGTCAGCGTTGCCATCAGCGCGCAGAAGTGCGGTGAAGGGAACCGGGAACGTAAACGGGGATGTTCCGCGCCACACCGAGCCTGCCAGCATAACTCCGCCTTCATGTGAAGGCGTTAGTGTCGTGGGCTCGAGCAGCCGCCCGAATGCGTCACGGATTCGGACTTGGTTTAGTGTCTCCGCTACCAGTCCGTCCGGTCCGGTCTTGGACACATACATGCCTACTGATTGCGTGTAGGTCAATGTGTAGATGTTGGCTTCCTGGTCAATGGCAACATCGCGCAGCTGTGCGAACGTGACTTCGCTCAACCGGAAGGACACGTTTCCATCAGTGCCGAACAACGGGTCGAGCGCTCCCGGCTGCGCCGAGCTGGCGAGCGCCAGCCCGAAGCCGAGACACAGAAGACCGAGAACGCGCATAGATCCAACCGAAGGGAAACCGGGGCACCTGCCAAGCATACGCCAGCCCGACCGTCCCGCCGTTAGACCTCTGGATTCGGACCCTCGAGCGGGTGACTCACTCGGCCTGTTCCACCGCCGCGTCGTAGTGTGCCCGGATCTTGCCTGCCACCGAGGCGCCCACGACGGCCGCCAGCTCGTCCTCCGACGCCGCCTTGACCTCCTTCGCGCTGCCCAGCTCAGTGAGGAGCTTCTTTGCCGTCTTGGCGCCCACGCCGGGGATGTCCAACAGCTCGCTCCGTAGATCCTTGATGCGCCGCTGCTTGCGCTGGGCCGTCACCGCGAACCGGTGCGCCTCGTCGCGCACGCGCTGGATGAGGCGAAGCGACGACGACGTGCGCGGGATCATCACCGAGTCGCTGTGGCCGGGGAAGAACACCTCCTCCAGTCGTTTCGCCAGCCCGACGACCGGAAACTTGCCGTAGACATCCACCTTCTTGAGGCTCTCCACGGATGAGGAGAGCTGACCCTTGCCACCGTCGATGATGACGAGGTCCGGCCACGGGCCGTTCTCTTCCAGCAAGCGGCTATAGCGCCGCTCTACCACCTCGCGCATCGACTGGAAATCATCCGGCTTGCCACTCTCGACCGTCCGGATCTTGTACGTCCGGTAGTCACTCTTGCGGGGCTTGCCGTCCTGGAAGACCACGCAGCTCGCTACCGTGCCCGTGCCCCCGAGGTGCGAAATGTCGAAGCACTCGATCCGCCGGGGCGGCTTCTTGAGGGTCAAGTCGCGCTGGAGAGACTTTACAGAGCGCGGGATAAAGTCCTCCTCCTGCTTGGCCTTCTGGAGCTGCCACTCGCCGAGGAGCAGCCTTGCGTTGGCCTCCACCATCGCCATGAGATCCACCTTCTCCCCACGCTGAGGCACCTTGATGGGCACCTTTTTGCCTTTGCTGTCGCGAAGAATGGCTTCCAACGGCTCCGGCGATTCCAGCGAGCTGGCGAGGTACACCTCGTCCGGGAAGAACGTCGCGCTGGCGTAGTGGTCTTCCACGAGGCGTTGCATCAGGGCGTCGTCGTCGGTTCCGCTGATGGGCCGGAGCACCTTGTGCGAGCGCCCGATGATCTTGCCCTCCCGGACGCGGAAGAGAACACCCACGGCCACATCGTCCTCGCGTTCAATCGCCATCGCAAACAGGTCGCGGTCTACGTCTTTGTCTGTGACCACCTTTTGCTTCTGGCTGTACACCTTGAGCGCCTGCAGGCGGTCGCGGTAGTCGGCGGCCTCCTCATACTTTTTTTCCGCCGCGAGGCTGCGCATCTCGGCCTCTAGGAGGCTCGCCAGCTCGTCGGTCTTGCCATTGAGGAGCTTGACGATCTGGTCGATGGTCTGGTTGTAGTGCGCCTCGGTCTCGTAGCCCTCGCACGGCCCGGCACAGCGCTGGATGTGATAGTCCAGGCAGACCTGATACTTACCCGCTTCGATGGCCGCCTGGTGCAGTGGCAGCGAGCACGAGCGGAGCTTGAACAGGTCCTTGATGGTCTTCAGGGCGAGGTTCATCGCCTTCACGTCCGTGTACGGCCCGAAGTACAGCGAGCCGTCGCGGCGCACCTTGCGCGTGGGGAAGACGCGCGGGAAGCGTTCCTTCTTGACGCAGATGAAGGGGTAGCTCTTGTCGTCTTTGAGGAGGACGTTGTAGCGCGGCTTCAGCTGCTTGATGAGGTTGTTCTCGAGGATCAGCGCCTCCGCTTCCGTATCGGTCACGATCAGCTCCACGTCCTCGATTTTGCTCACCAGCATCCGAATCCGACCCTCGCGCGGGCGGCCTTCCTGGAAGTAGGACCGGACGCGGGTGCGCAGATTCTTGGCCTTGCCCACGTACAGCACGGTCCCATCGGCGTCCTTGTGCTGATAGACGCCGGGTGACGTGGGGAGGTGCTTGAGCTTGTCAGCGAGAGCGTCGTTCACGAATCGAGGCGGGGCGGGGAAAGGCGTACGCGGAACCCTGCAACATCGTGCCCGCGTGTGACCTCTGTCTGTCAGATCAGCGTGCTGGCGGTCTCCACATCGCCCAGTGCCGGGGACCCGTCGGCAACTGGATCTCCTGCTGAACGTCGAAGCCGTGCTTCCGGTAGAATGCGAGGTTGATCTCCGTCCCCGTCTCGAGGTAGACCCCCACACTGTCGCGGTCGGCCCGGTCGAGGCCAGCTTGGAGCAGCGCAGATCCTACGCCCCGTCCCTGGGCCTGGGCGTCCACAGCGATCAATCCGAGGTAGTGGAACTGCTTGCCGGCAGGCCACGCGGCATCGAAGGCCCCGTACTCGCGGATCATGAACCGCGTACGTGTCCATCCGACCGTCCGCAGCAGGGTCGGGATGCAGAGCCACTCCCGCCAACTCAGACCGTTCTGGGCATTTGGTGGAAGCCACAACGCCATCCCGACGAGCTGGCGATCCATCACGGCGCCCTCCGCCAGCCCGACCGGTAGATAAATGCGCTTGAGGTACGCAGCGTGCTCCACGGCAAACTCGCGCTGGCGCGTAGAGGCGTCTGGATGAAGGTGGACGAACAGCGGGTCGTCGTGAAACGCTCGAGCCGCCAGCTCGACGGCCGCCGTCGTGTCGTCCTGCCTCAGTGGGCGGATCTCGATGGCGCTCATGAGCCTCGCAGGTGATCTGCAATCGCCGCCGCAAACGACGGCACGTGAACGGACTGAATCGGGTGGTCGATGCCGGGTGCGATCCACAGGCTCGATGCCGGGAGCACCTTGTAGAGCTGCACAGCGTGACGCACGTCGAAGTAGCGGTCTTCATCGCCTGCCGAAATCAGCGTTGGCTGGGACACGGTGGCAAGCACCTCGTTTGGAATCCAGGCGCCCGGTAGGCCACGCGTGAAGGCAACGAGCTGGCGAATGAGCGTCGGCCATCGCTCGCCGTGCGTCTCGGCAAGGCGGGTGGCCCAGCGTCCGTCTGGGGCGTCGAGCGTGGCGAGCATGGCCGGGACCATCCGATCTACATCGTCGGTGGTCCACTGGACGTTGGTCGCGTGGCTGGCGATGCGGGAGATCCGATCTGGGTGGCGCGCCGCCGTCGTCAGCGCGATGGCACCGCCCATCGAGAATCCGAACAGCCGCACATCCCGAAGGTCCAGAAGCTCAATCAGCGCGCTGGCATCGTCTGTATACGTGTCCCAGGTAGGCCTTCCACTCGAGCTGGCGGAGCGCCCGTGGCCGGAGAAGTCGAGCGCGATGACTCGAAACTCCGACTCCCAATGGGCCACGAGTCGGTCGATCTCGAGAGCCGTCGAGCCGAGGGCAGCGTGCAGTGTGACCAGAGGGGGAGCACCGGCAGGGCCGCTGAGCGTGGCCGCCAGCTCGCCGTTGGGGCCAGGGACCGTGATCGCTTCGCGCGGGGCACGTGCGGACTGGCACAACTCCACGAGGACGCCAGCCGTGTCCTTGGGATGCAGGAAGACGATACGTTTGCCGTCGGCACCGGGGAGAGGCGAGTCGCTCAGAAGCCGGATGCCGAGCTGGCGAACGCGCTCCATCTCTGTCTCCAGATCCCGGACCTCAAAGGCAACGTGGTGCATCCCCGGCCCCTTGGACGCCAGGAAGCGCGCGATGGGTGAGTCGTCGTGAGTGGATTCCAGCAACTCGAGCTTGGGAGCCGCGCCAACGCGCCCGCCGTCGCCGAAGAAGACGGTGCGCACGCCCTGGGTCTCGACGACCTCGGACTTGTACGGGGAGCTGGAGAGGAGCTGTTCGAACAGGTCGCGGGAGGCGTCGGTGGCTGCGATGCCGAGATGGTCGAGAGTCATGGGGAGGCGAGAAGTGGGGCGCTCAAGATCGGGTGGGAGCGGGGCGGTGTGGGATCGAGCTGGCGAGGAGAGAAACCCCATAAAAGGCGGCTCGTCTCACATTCATGCTGCTGCACATCGGACACCATCCTGCCGACGATTCCGCCAGCTCGTCGGCGGAAAGCCAGGCCGCTCAACGGTGGGCCATTCGTGCGTCGCTTGCGGTCGCGGTGCTGATGCTGGTGGGCAAGCTGGCGGCGTACTACATCACGGGCTCCACGGCCATCTTCTCCGATGCGCTGGAGTCCGTGGTTCACTTGGGCGCCACAGCGATGGCCTCGAGGGTGAACTGAAGAAGGACGCGGACGTGCGCATCATCGCGTCGAGCATCCAGGTCGTGTCGGATGAGCACGGCTGGGAGACGTGGGGCAACATGCCGCACGAGCGGCAGCGGCTGTACGACC
>JBCBZH010000258.1:0-6375 GCA_039815415.1 Bacteroidota bacterium | reverse complement strand
CGCCCCGTGAAAGCGAGCTGGCGAAGGCCCTGTTCGCCGTAGATGAGCTCTCCGGGTTTGTCACAGCCGTCGCCTTCGTCCGCCCGACTGGCCTGGAGGGCATGACGCCGCGCTCGGTCAAGAAGAAGCTCAAGGACAAGCGCTTCGCTGCCGCCGTAAGCCGCGAAGACATCCGCCAGGGGGCCGAGGAAATGGGCATCGAGCTGGACCAACTCATCCAGATCGTAATCGATGGCATGGCCCGTGACACTTCGCGCCTCGGGCTGGCGTAAACCCGGCCTCCCCCTCCGGACTGAGACTGTTTTTGATGCCTGATTCTGCTTCCTCCGACACAGCGAACGACGAGCCTCGCGGCCGCCGCGACGTCGTTCCCGTTCCTGGTGTCATCGACCTCGACGCGGTCGATGCCGATGCTCGGCAGGCTCTGTGGGGCTCCGCGGATGGTGAGCCGGATGCTGAGGATGAAGCCCTGCCGCCAGCGGAAGACGTTCCAGCCTCCCCCCCACCGGCAGTCCCAACAGGCTCGCCCCCCCAACCGCCAGTCCCACCCGACAGTACAAAGGTCGAGCAGAAGGCTCCCGGGCTGACTGCACCTGAGCCGCCCCTGCAAGGCCTCGAACCCTCTCAGAGCGCCAGCTCGAGCCCCCAGCCAGAGACCCTGCCAGCTGTCCCTGCTCCACCGCCGCCCCCTCCTCCTGCCACACGCTGGGACGCGGACACGGCCTATCGGACGAAACGGTCGCCACAGTCGACGCCTCCTGACCCCACGAGCCCACCGCCAGAAACCGGTGACGCTCCAGGCAACGACGGCGACTTAGACTCCCCCGAAGCGGCCTCGACGCCCCCAGCGACGGATGCCGAGCCCACGCTGCGCGCGCCCGACGCTGTGGTGCAGACGGCCAAAGAAGCCACCAAGGACCGGGGCCGCGAGCTGGTGGCTCTTGTCACGGAGTACGGCAAACGGCACATTCCCGAGACGCCCACACGAGAGCGCGAGCCCGACACCGGACCGCCTCGGCTGGTCGGGCGCATCGGCCAGCTCATCCCCATTCTTCGGGTGATCCCGTGGCTGCTCGCCGCCGGGTTTGCATTCTCCTTCGTATGGGACTTCCCGGAGGCGGCGGTCTCGGTCTTTGGGCGTGTCATTCCCCTCGAGGGCCTGCTGCGGATTCTCTCCATCAGCGGCATGATCGGATTTCTGACCAACTGGCTGGCGATCACGATGCTGTTTCAGCCGCGAGAGAAGCGCGCCATCATTCCCCAGGGCCTGATTCCCGCCCAGCGGGAACGCGTCATCTATCGCCTCTCGGATGCGATCAGCCGCGAGTTGATTAACGCGGACATCATCAAGCAGAAGATCCAGGAGAGCGGTGTCATCGGGCGCTACCGAGACCTAGGGCTGAGCGTTGTGCGGGGTGTCGTGGAAGACCCTGGCTTCCGAGCGGACCTCAAAACCCTCGCCCAGCGGTATGCCCAGGAGACTCTTGGCAGCGAGTCCCTTCGTCGCGAGCTGGCGAAAGTCGCCGTAGACAAAGTGGAAGAGCAAGCTGGCCAAGGCCTTGGGGGGGTTGCCCTGAAGCTGTACCGAACGTTTGCCGAGGACGACTTCCAACGCCGCGTGGACAATGCCCTGAGCGAGCTCCCCCAGGCCGTCACGCCCCTGCTCAACCGAATCGACGAAGCGCTGGATGCCGTCCCGGCGAAGGTGGAAGCCCGCGGAGACGAGATCGAGGAGGCAGCTACTAAGGCAGTGCTGTCGTTCGTGGAGGGCTTCGACATCCAGGCCATGATCCAGGAGAAAGCGAGGGGCTTCGATGAGGCCCAGCTAGAGAATCTTCTCAAGTCGACGTCCAACGAGCAGCTCAACTACATCAAGTACCTCGGGGGCATCCTGGGTGTCTTCGGTGGGCTGGTGATCTGGCGTGCCGAGATGCTGATCGTGTTCGTGGCTATCGGGCTGGTGCTGTGGGCGCTGGACGAGGTGCTGGTGCGTGCGCGGCGACGATCCGAGAACTCCGGTTTCTGAGTTGTACGCAGAGGCATGCTGTGAGTGCGGGCATGCCTGACATGCAAGCCCTTTGCGCCGTGCCTGAACGAGGGGTAGGAAGCGAGACCGATTTGTTCTATCGTTCTCCTGAACAACGTCCCAATCTGATGCGCGTCCTCCTCGTGGCTCTTGCCCTTGTCGCCGCCTCGGCGTCTGCCCAATCGCTGATTGAGATTGACGGGTATTGCCCCTTCGATGAGCAGGGCTTTGAGGCTCAGATCTACGTCTCTCCCCCCGATGATGATGCGGAGCAGACAGTCGCAGAGATCGTGCGCCATACAGGACTCGCGCCCAACTTTGTCATCCGCGAAGCCAGCATCCCCAACGCCGCGGCTGTTATCGATGGTAACGGAGAACGGCTGATTCTGTACAACCAGGAGTTCATGCGGTCCGTCCGCGAGAGGACCAGTTCGAGTTGGTCCGAGGTGAGCATTCTCGCGCACGAGTTGGGGCACCACCTCCAAGGCCACACTTTGCTCGCGGGCGGCTCTTGTCCCCCCATCGAGCTGGAGGCAGACCGGTTCTCGGGTTTCGTGCTCTATCGGATGGGTGCCACGCTAGACGACGCCCTCCGTGCCATGCGTGCCATCGCAAGTGAGGAAGGCTCAGAGACACACCCTCCCCGAAGCGCCCGCCTGGCTGCGATCACCAACGGCTACGCGGAGTCAGAAGCCCTCGCCTCTCGCCAGCCCCCTCCAACTCCAGACCCCGAAGGCGAACCCACAACCGTTCCTGCGCCGCCTCCCATCCCTGAATCGTCAGACGTGCCCGACGAAACTGACTATGAAGGTCAGGTTCGGTGGCAGCTCGAGTCCATCCACACCCGTGTTTCCCGACAAGGCTTCACGCGAACTGTCGATGGACACCTCGCGCACATCGACGCCGGCTCGGAGGAGCGGTTCACCATTGACCTCGACGCCGGACAGGAGTATGTCATTGCCGGTGTATGCGACAATGACTGCACCGACATTGACCTCCGGCTCTACGACCCCGACGGCGAGTTGGTGGATGAGGACGTGCTCGAAGACGATGTCCCAGTGGTCACGGTCACGCCAGACCGCGAGGGCCAGTACACCATCGAAGGCATCATGTACGAATGCCAGACCGAGTTCTGCTTCATCGGGCTCTCGGCCTGGGTGCGGCAAGGCGGAGGCATCGATCAGTTCGGGAGTACCGCCGGGCCAGACAACGAGTACGAAGAGCAAGTTGCTGGGTACCTCGATCGTGTCACGAGCGAGCTGGCGAACAACCAGCTCTCCAGGGTTGGAGGCACCCAGTATGGCGTCGTTGAGGCCAATGGAACGGTGCGCTTTACGTTCGAAACGGCTGGACCAGCAAGCTTGGTCGGCGTGTGCGACAACGACTGCTTGGACGTGGACCTCCGCCTCTACAACTCGGCGGGCGAGCTGGTGGATGAGGACATGCTCGAAGATGATGTGCCCATTGTAGAAGTGCCGGGTGCAGGCCAGTACACCGCAGAGGTCCGCATGCCCGGCTGCTCCACATCCATTTGCTACTACGCTACCGGGCTGTATCGCGAGGGCGACTCCGACTCAGGCTTCGGCAGCTCGAGTGGCCCGGCCGACCAGTTCGGCGCCTCGGATGGCCCCAGCAACGAGTACGAGGAGCAGGTGGCCGGATACCTCCAGCGCGTCACCGACGAGTTCGCGATTGAGGGCGCCCGGAAGGTCGGCGGAACCCAGTATGGGACGGCAGGGGCAGATGGCTCCCGCTTCGTATTCGAGGCGTCCGCTGAGTCCACCATTGTCGGCGTGTGCGACAACGACTGTTCCGACATGGACCTCAGGATCTACGACGCCTCCGGAGACTTGGTGGGCGAGGACGTGCTGGTGGACGATGTGCCCATCGTTGAGATTCCCGGACCGGGCCGCTACACGGCCGAGGTCCTCATGCCCGGATGCTCCACCGCCATCTGCTACTACGCCGCCGGGATGTACCGGAAGTAGCCAGCCCCGCGTGCTTCGACTCACCTGTCGCCAGCTCGAGGCCGTTCTCGAGCTGGCGACGCGGCTTTAGCGCGACCGTGGAGGAAGCGGAACGAACTGCCCACCCTGCTTCGCCACACGCCCATTCACCATCACGAACGACACGTCCAGCATCGCGCGGGCATCCGTTAGTGGGTCGCCCGCGACAGCGACTAGGTTGGCGGCATAACCAGGCTGCAGAGCACCGAGGCGATCACTCTGGTTCAACAAGTCGGCCGCATTGACCGTAGCCGTCTTGAGGGCCTCCATGAACGGCATGCCCACCTCCGTCATGTAGATGAACTCGTTGGCGTTGCGCCCGTGGCGGAACACTCCGGCGTCGGTGCCGAAGGCGATGGGAACGCCCGCTCGCCAGGCCCGCTCGAACGTGCCCTGGATGCGCGGTCCTACCTCCAACGACTTCTGCGTCACCACCGGCGTGTAGTAGCCCTGGATGCGGGCGGAGTCCGCGACGGACTTGCCTGCCGTGATGGTGGGCACGAGGTAGGTGCCCCGCTCCCGCATGAGCGCCATGGTGGCATCGGACATGTAGGTGCCGTGTTCGATGGACGAAACGCCAGCCCGAACGGCCATCGCCATGCCCTCGTCACCATGCGCGTGCGCCGCGACCGTCAGCCCACGGTTGTTGGCCGTCTCCACGATGGCCTGCATCTCCTCCATCGAGAAGTGCGCCCCGGTGCCATCGCCCTGCAGGGACAGTACGCCGCCTGTGGCCGTGAACTTGATAAGGTCAGCCCCCCGCTTGATGGCGATGCGGACGGCCTCCACTGCTGAATCGACGCCGTTGACGATCCCGAGCGTCTTATCCGGTACGCCCACGATGTCCTCGCGGTACGAGTTGGTGGGATCGGCATGGCCTCCGGTGATAGACAGACTCTTGGATGCTACATACATCCGGGGCCCCGCGATATCGCCCCGTGCGATGGCATCCCTCAGCTCGAGATCCACCCCTTCGTTGCCGCCCACATCGCGGACCGTTGTAAACCCGGCCATGAGCGTGGAGCGCGCGAACGGAGCCGCGCGAAGCGCGCGCTCGGCTGGTGAGAACCGGAACGCGTCGATGTAGCCGTCCTTGCGGCTCTCGCCCGTCAGGTGTGTGTGGGAGTCGATAAGCCCTGGCATGCAGGTCGCTGCGGTCAGGTCGATGGCATCCGCCTGATCGGTAAACCCTTCGACGACCTCCTGGATAAGACCGTCCGTTACAACCACACTCATCTCCACCATCGGCACCATCGAGCGGGCAGGGTCGAGCAGCGTCCCGCAGTGGATGGTGAGCGTCTGCGCGAGCGTCGGGCTGGCGAGAGCAACTATGAGGGCGAGCAGAAACGAGCGCATGGGCTTCGAGCTGGCGAGGGCCTCCACGTTACCCGGCGCACCCGTCCCGATCAAGCCTGAGTCGCCAGCTCGAGGCTGTGCGTGGTGTGCTGGTGGCTACTCAATCGCGAAGTGATACCACCGTGGCCGGTCTGATCGGATACACATATGACCAGTTCCTACACAGTTTTGGGCCGCCCGCCTTCTACTTTTGCCAAGAGCGCACCGGACTGCTGGATGACGCGGTCAAGGCTACCGCCCGTGTAGCCCCGATCCTCCGCTTCTCGGAGGTATCTCTCGGCCTCAGCGCGGTCGCCAGCGACTTCGCCCAGCACGGCGAGGTTAGTAAGTGGGATCGGGTACAGTGGGTCTAGCCGAAGAGCATCGTTGAACGTCGACTCGGCGACACCAAGGCGACCGGCCTCCATATGGGCGGCACCAAGGTTGTTTAGTGCCATTGCTTCGGGGTCTGCCGTATAGATCACGCCGCCCAGCCAGATCAGCGATTTAAGACCGGGCCGCTCACGGACGGCAGCCAAGAACTGCTCGGTGTGAAAGATGGAGGCGTCGATGTCGCCCGCCTCCAGCGCCCGCCTCCCATTAAAGAGATCGCGGTAGTAGTGCCCTTGAACTCGGCCGGGGATGAGGAGCATTACGCAGGCCCCGATGAGCGCGGGCACGGACCAGCCGACCAAAGACAGGAAGAGAATCACAACACCCACCAGCACAACGATGGTAGCGGTGTAGCGCAGTTTGTAGGTAGTCGTTCGTTTCAAGCGAGCGTGGCCAGAGGTGCCGCCTATCAAGATTTATGCAGCGTCGCGCTTCGGCAGGCGCGCCTTGCGCGGCAACCGGGCCTTGATGGCGACAGGCTTCACTGCCCGCGCGACGGGCACGCTCGTCTCCTCGTCCTCCGGCCGCCAGTTCATCAGCAGCTCGAGGACGCTCGCCTTGTCGCCGTGCTCCATCAGGCGCATCCGAAGCTGGCTCGCGTTGCGATGGCCCTTG
>JBCBZH010000172.1:0-9336 GCA_039815415.1 Bacteroidota bacterium | reverse complement strand
TGCCTCGGTCGCTCAGGTCGAGATGAAGACACGGCGGCACCAGGACGAGGTCGGGACATGCGTACGGGTGGAGGGCGGTGAGATCGCAGACGTATCGCCCTGCGCACACGCTTCCGGGACGCATCTGGCCGTTCGGAATCTGTTCTACAACGTGCCTGCGCGCCGGGCCTTCCTGCGGAGCCCGGCCACCGAATTCAAGCATCTCGTCGAGACCTTTCAGGCGCTCGCGCTGTCGCATCCGTCCGTGGCCTTCTCGCTGGAGCACGATGGCAATGAGGTGTATCGCTTGCCGGCTGCAAGCGGGCTTCGTGATGAGGCTATGCTGGCGCGCATCCTGGACCTGATGGGATCGAGCCTCGATGGCCAGCTCGTGCCCGTATCAGAGACCACCAGCTATCTCACTGCTTCCGGATTGGTTGGGACGCCTTCTGTGGCTCGGTCGTCTCGGTCCGATCAGTATCTGTTCATCAACGGGCGGTACGTGCAGAGCCGGTCACTGGCGCACGCGGTCGCGCAGGCGTACGGAGGGCTGCTGCCAGAGGGCAAGCACCCTCGCTTCGTGCTGTTCCTGACGGTGGACCCTCGACATGTGGATGTGAACGTGCATCCCACCAAGACCGAGGTGAAGTTCGACGACGACCGCGGCGTATACAGCTTCGTCCGGGCCGTGGTCAAGAAAGGACTGGGGGAAGCTGGGCTGGCGCTGGCCGTAGATCTCGGGCGCAGCTCGGGCTTGGCAGTGTCCGATCCCATGCTCTCACCGTCCGATGGCCCCGCTGAGGGCAGAGGAGGTGCAGGAGGCGACAGCACCGAGCACCAGCCGTTCCCGACTTTTCCGTCGGCCCCGGTCGCCAGCTCGTCGTGGACGCCATCGGAGCCGTCTTCGTCGCAGCCACCTTCATCCCTGCCGATTGCATCGGGGGCTAACCCCGGAATGCCCCTCCCTGAGCCTCCGGCGCCCGAGGGGCCGATCCCGTCCCGCATGGAACCCGCCGCCGACGAGCTGGCGGACTTCGAAGACGTGGGGCCTGAGCGCACACTGTGGCAGCTTCACGGTCGGTATCTCCTCACGCCAGTCCGATCGGGCCTGCTCGTCGTGGATCAGCAGGGGGCGCACGAGCGGATTCTGTACGAGCGGGCGCTGGCCGCGATGGACGGAGGGATGGCACCGAGCCAGCAGTTGCTGTTCCCGTTCACCGTCGACCTCCGCGCTGCAGACCGAGAGCTTCTGGAGGAGCTGTTGCCGGAGCTTCGTGCGCTTGGCTTCGAGGCCGAGCTGGCGAACGATGGATCGGTCCTGATCCGGGGCGTCCCGGCAGATGTCCAGCTTGGAGACGAGCGGGACGTGCTCGAAGACCTCCTGACGCAGTACCGCCGCAACGCCGACCTGCTCCGCTTAGAGGCGCGCGACAATCTGGCTCGCAGCTTGGCTCGGCGCAGCGCCATCCGGCCCGGCCATGTGCTGAGTCCAGCAGAGGCCCGGACGCTGGTGGACCAGCTCTTCGCGTGTGACTCGCCCTACATCGATCCGGCTGGGCGACCCACGTTGTTCCGCCTCTCTAACGACGAGATCGACCGGCGCTTTACGCGGCAGTAGCCGTGGGCCTGTTTCTAGACCGCCTCTCCAGCGCGCTCCAGGAGCTGTGCGGAGACCCTGTTGGGCGCGTGGCGGTCGCGGTAAGTGGCGGCGTGGATTCGGTGGTTTTGCTTCGAGGGTGTCGCCAGCTCGAGGTCGATGTAGTTGCCCTCCATGTGGATCACGGGCTCCGACCCGAGTCCAAGACTGACGCGGCGTTCGTCGGCGAGCTGGCGGCGGAATTGGGTGTGTCCTTCGAGAGCCTTACAGTCCGCGTGGACGACGGCAATCGCCAGCACGAGGCGCGGACGGCTCGGTACGCTGCGCTGGCCGACGCGGCGCGGCGCCACGACTGTTCCGTGGTGGCCTCAGGCCACACTGCGACCGATCAGGCTGAGACGGTGCTGATGCACCTGATCTGCGGCAGTGGGCTGCGCGGGCTGGCGGGCATGGCCGCGCGGCGCCCGTTGAGCACACACGCCGAGCTGGTCCGCCCGCTTCTATGGGCCACGCGCGAGGAGGTGGAGGCCGAAGCGCAGCGGCTGGGGTGGGGCTGGCGCGAGGACCCATCCAACGCCATGGATGCGTACCGGCGGAATCGCATCCGGCATCACGTTCTGCCGCTGTTGCAGGCTGAGGGCGGTCCGGGCACCATTCACCACATCGCCGCCAGCGCGAACGCAGCGCGTGCAGCCCTGCCTGATCTGATGGAGGTGACGATGCCTGAGGCGCGATCAGTGAACCTAGATGCGCTACGAGAGGCTCTCGATCGTCATGCTCTCTGGGCGGAGGCGCTCGCAGCCTGGGCCCCGGACGTTCGCCGAACCACATCCCTGATCCGCCAGCTCGACGGGCTGGTGGACGGGCAGGTGGGGCGATTCGTGCCGGTGGGGGAGCAGCGCGCCTGGCGCGACCGTGATGCGATCCGCTTCGTGACACCTGCGGATCCGGTCGAGGTTCATGGCACTGTGGGCGACACACTTGCAACTGCGTTCGGCACGCTCGATCTGGTGGAGTGCGTCCCTGACCACCTGCATGCAATGTCGTCTCCTGATCCATCTGGTTGCCTCGAGCTGATGACGCCTGGCGCGCTGGCAGGCGATCTCTGCCTACGGACCTGGCGGGAGGGCGACCGCATCGCTCCGACCGGCATGGCAGGCACCAAGCTGGTCTCGGATCTGCTGACGGAGCGTCGGGTGCGTCCCTCGGAGCGGGATCGCCAACTCGTGTTGTGCGCGGAGGGTGGCGTCGCCTGGGTGGTGGGACACCGCGTCGCCGAGTGGGCTGGGCATCGGGATCCGTCCCAGCGTCTCGTCCGGGCGACGTGGACGCCGGCGGATTCCGTGTGCTGAGACCTGCGCCGCCCGTAGCTTGGCCGCACACTGCATTGCGCCCGATCATGGAGTCCGTCACGGCCATTCCCGACACTGTCTACTGCCGCGACGAGCGGTTCCGTCTGTACCTGGACGAGGCCACCATCCAGGCGCGCATCGCGGAGCTGGGGCGCCAGATCGATGCCGAGTATGCCACTGCCGACTCGCCGCCCATTTTCATCGGCGTGCTGAACGGCGCGTTCATGTTCACCGCCGACCTGATGCGGGCCGTCACCATCGACTGCGAGGTGGACTTCTATAAGCTGTCCAGCTACGGCGAGTCCAAGGTGTCGAGCGGGAATGTGACGGAGCAGAAGGTGGCCTCGGCCAATCTGACCGGGCGGCACGTGATTGTCGTGGAGGACATCGTGGACACAGGCTTGTCGATGCGGTACGTGCTGGACCGGATCGCAGAAGGAAATCCGGCATCGCTTCGCTGCGCTACGTTGCTGCGCAAGCCCGACGCGGCCAAGGTGGAGGTGGATGTGGACTACGTAGGATTCGACATCGAGAACCTCTTTGTGATTGGCTATGGTCTCGATTACGGCCAGCTCGCCCGAAACCTGCGCGCCATTTACATCCTCGACGAAGACTCGGCCTAACTTCAGCTCGAGACACGCGATCCTAGCCGCTCGCCCGATGTCCTCACGCCGCCAGTTTCTCGCCTCGGCAGCGGTTGCCAGTGCTGGAGCGGTTGTGCCTGCGCCGCTCGCGGCCCACGCCCTAACGCCAGGCGCCCCGCCAGCTCGTCCCCTTCGCCATTCGGACGACCCGGTGACCGTGGGCGACATTGAGGCGACGGAGCGCGTGCTCGGCCTCGAGTTCCGGCCCGAGCACCGAGCGCTCATGCTGGACGACGTCGCGGAGAACCGGGAGTCGTTGCAGGCCATCCGCGATGCAGAGCCATCGAATGCGGTACCGCCTGCGCTGACGCTGGATCTCGCGCTGGGCGGCGAGGTGCGTCCCGCGCCGGGGCCAGGCGTCCGAGTGGATCTGCCGACCATCCCGAACCGGTTCTCAGACGAGGACCTTGCCTTCGCGAGCATCGCCGAGCTGGCAGGCATGCTTCGCGGGCGAGCCATCACATCCGTAGAGCTGACACGGTTGTGTCTGAATCGGCTGCGAACCCTTGGCCGCCAGCTCGAGGCCGTGGTTACGCTGACCGAGGAACGCGCGCTGCAGCAGGCGGCGGCGATGGACCTCGAGCTGGCGCAGGGCATCGACCGAGGGCCATTGCATGGCATTCCCTACGGAGCCAAGGACCTGCTCGCGGTGCGCAACTACCCGACGACCTGGGGCGCGGCGCCATATCGGGACCAGGTGATCGACGACGACGCGGCAGCCATCGAGCGCATGGATGCGGCTGGGGCGGTGCTCGTTGCCAAGCTGACCCTCGGCGCGCTGGCGTGGGGCGACGTGTGGTACGGCGGGATGACGCGCAACCCGTGGAACATCGATCAGGGGGCGAGCGGGTCGAGTGCGGGGCCTGGTGCCGCCGTGGCCGCCGGGCTGGTGCCGTTCGCCCTCGGGAGCGAAACGCTGGGTTCTATCGTGTCGCCGTCCACGCGCAACGGCGTGAGTGGGCTGCGACCCACGTTTGGGCGCGTCTCCACGCGGGGTGCGATGGCGCTCTCGTGGAGCATGGACAAGCTGGGACCGATGGCGCGGAGCGCCCAGGATTGTGCTCTCGTCTTCGATGCGCTCCGAGGCCCGGACCCACGCGCCGCTAGCCCAGCGCTGGACCCTGCCTTCCCATTCGATCCAGGCCTGGATGTTCGAGACCTGCGCGTCGGCGTGCTGGCGGACGCGTTCGAGAGCGGGGAAGGCGAAGGGGGCGATGCGGACCGTGCCACGCTCGACGTGATTCGCCAGCTCGGTGTGGACGCCCGCCCGGTGTCGTTGCCCTCCGGCATTCCGGTCGATGCGCTCCTCATCATTCTCTCTGCGGAGGCCTCTGCGGCCTTCGACGGGCTGACGCGGTCGGGAGACGTGGACCAACTCGTGCGGCAGGAGCGCTACGCATGGCCCAATACCTTCCGGCACGCGCGTCTCATTCCGGCCGTCGAATACATCAACGCCAACCGGCTCCGAACCCAGCTCATGCGCGAGATGGCGGTGCTGATGACCGAGATCGACGTGCTGGTGGCCCCCAGCTTCCGCAACGCGGCGCTGTCCATCACCAACCTTACCGGGCATCCGACAGCCGTGATTCCCAACGGCTTCTTTCCTGTAGAGGGGCATCCCGAGCGCCGCCAGCCGCATTCGGTGTCGTTCCTCGGACCACTCTGGAAGGATCACCTGCCGTTGCAGTTGGCACACGCCGTCCAAGACGCAACCGATTGGCACCTTCAGCGTCCGCCGGTGAGGGGATGAGGCAGTGACCTCGCGCGCGAGAGGCGCGGCCTGGAACGCGCCCCGGATGCTGCTGCGTACGGAGCCTGAACCCTCACGTCTCGTCTGAAATGCGCGTCTCGCCAGCTCGCCGGTTGTTGGTCTTTGCGGTATTCGTCGGGATCGGTGGATGCGCAACCTTGGGCGGTGTCAACTACTACTCCGTTGAGCAAGAGTGGGCGCTGGGCCGCCAGATCGAGGCACAGCTCAACCGAGACCTCCGGATTGTCACGGATCCGACGCTGACGCAGTACGTCCGTTCGATGGGCCAGCAAGTGGTCCAGGCTGCGAATGCGGATGGCGTGCCGTGGCGCTTCTATGTGGTGGCTGACGATGCCATCAACGCGTTCAATGTGCCGGGTGGGTTGGTCTACATCAACACCGGACTGATTGCCCAGAGCGGGTCCGCTGCCGAGTTGGCGGGGGCCGTGGCGCATGAGGTGGCGCATGGCGTGGCTCGACATGGAACCAAGCGGCTCTCGAAAGCCAATGAGGCGAACGTGGTGGCTGGGGCGGTCTTGGGGCAGAGTGGCAATGTGGCTGGACGTGTCGCTGCGCAAGTGGCTGCTCAGGGAGCCTTTGCCAAGTTCAGCCGGGACGACGAGCGGGAGGCCGACCGGCTGGGTGTGCGCTACATGGCCGGAGCGGGGTACGACCCGCGCGGGCTGGCGAATCTGCTGGACCGACTGGCTGCCGGAGAGCAAGGCGGAGGGGCAACCCTGTTCAGGAGCCATCCGATGTCCTCGGAGCGCCGCGATACCGTGGAGCGGCTGGCGCGACAGTACCAGGGGCGCGGGCTTCGCATGAACGACCGGCAGTTCCCAGCCATCCGCTCCCGCGCAGCTCGCTACTGAGCCGCATCGTCCTCGCTTCGGATCCATGCTCAACCTCTCCCTCGGAGAAACTGTCACTGCCCGCTCCCTTCAGCCCGAAGATGCTCCTGCAGTCCACCGGCTCATGACGGCGAGCCGCCAGCACCTCGATCGTTGGCTCCGCTGGTCGTCTGCGATTCAGACGTTGAGCGATGTGGAGGCGCTGATCGCTCGCTTCGAGACCAAAGAGGCCAACGGCGATGGCTTCCACCTCGGTGTTTGGGACGATGGCGAGCTGGCGGGAGGAGCGGTGTGCTGGGGCATCCATCGCGAAAACCGCAACGCGGAGGTCGGCTACTGGCTCGGGCGCGCCTTCACCGGACGCGGGCTGGCGACGCAGAGCGCACAGGCGGTCATTGAGCATCTGTTCACTGTGGAAACGCTCCACCGGATCGAGATGCAGTGTGGTGTGGAGAACACCGCCAGCCGGGCTGTGGCAGAGCGATGCGGACTGGCGAACGAAGGCATCCGGCGCGAATCCCACTGGATCCGCTTCGTGGATCACGTCGTCTACGGCATCCTCCGCCACGAGTGGGCGTCTCAGGAGAACGACTGAGCCAAGGCCTCACAGACGGGGCCGCCAGCTCGAGGTACTCTCCGGCCGCACACGCCACCTCGTCGTGACCGACTACGATCTTTCCGCCTACGACTTCGACCTTCCTGAAGGCCTGATTGCCCAGCGCCCTGCGGAGCGCCGCGATGGATCGCGAATGCTCGTGCTGCATCGGGAGACAGGTGAGATCGAAGACCGTGTGTTCAGCGATATCGTGGACTACATCCAGCCTGCGGACGCCGTGGTGGTCAATAACACCCGCGTGGTACGCGCGCGCCTAGTAGGCCGACGTCGCCCTGGTGGAGGCAAAGCGGAGCTGTTTCTCGTGCGCCGTGAGCAGCTCGGGGAGTGGACCGTGCTTGCGCGGCCAGGCCGGAAGCTGCAGCCTGGAGCGGTCGTGGATCTTGCCAACAAGCTGGTGGCAGAGGTGCTGGCCATCGATGACGACGGGCGCCGCCGTGTGCGCTTCTCTCGAGCTGGCGATGCGTTCGCGAGCGAAGCCGAGGAGCAGGGCGCACTGGATGCAGCTGGGGAGGTGCCGTTGCCGCCGTACATCGCGCGGAAGGTCCCGGATGCCTCAGACGATGAGCGGTACCAGACGGTCTACGCATCACAGCGGGGTGCTGTGGCAGCACCCACCGCAGGGCTCCACTTCACGTCTGGGGTGCTCGAGCACTTGCACGAGCAGGGCACCAGCCTCGCCGAGGTGACGCTGCACGTCGGGTATGGCACCTTCGAGCCGGTGAAGACCGAAGACCTCCGAACCCACTCCGTCGCTTCCGAAGAAATCGAGGTATCGGCAGACACTGTTCGCCAGCTCGAGGCAGCGCGTCAGCGCGGCGGGCGCGTGCTGGCGGTCGGGACGACCTCCACGCGGGCTCTTGAGACAGCGGCTCAGACTGGAGAGCTGGCGCCGTATCGGGGCGAGACCGAGCTGACGATCCGGCCTGGCGATTCCTTTCACGCAGTCGATGCGCTGCTGACCAACTTCCACCTGCCGAAGTCGTCGTTGCTTGTTCTGGTGAGTGCGTTTGCGGATCGGGAGCAGGTGCTTGCGGCATACCGTCATGCGGTCACCGAGCAGTATCGGTTCTACTCCTACGGAGACTGTATGCTGATCCTTTAGGGCTCCACAAGATCTCCATGCAGGATCTTTCTGAGGTGCAATAGAGTCGAGTAGGGTCCAGTTGAGAAGGCGAATTCGGATCGCAAGACGCTTGAGCCTCTCCGTTGGACGGTTTCTTGAGAGGGGAGACTTGTGTTCCTCGGCGTTCCGCCGATACTCGCGACATCCGCCACACCCGGTCCATGTCAGATCGCCCTTCCATGTCGTCCTTCTCTCCGGATCCAAACGGTGACCCGTCGGGCGCCGCGCCCGATTCGCAGGCTCCTGATCCGAAGGCGCCTGTCCGCGATGCCGTGTTTGAAGACATTGAGCTGGATGCCGCCCCATCCGGATGGGAAGTAGAGCCGCCGGCAGACACGCAAGGTGAGGCCATCCCGACCGTCGATGTGGCCGAGTCATTCACAGACGACGCCGGGCGCGATGGTCAAGTGGGACCTGTGCCTGAGTTCACGTCACCCGAAGAGCCATACGTTCAGGAGCCCAGCCTTCATTACGACGAGGCCAGCGGCTTCCGCATCGACTACGGTTCCGAAGGCGCACCTGAACCCTCCACAACGGCTCTGGCTCGCATCGAGCGGCCCCAGCCTGTAACCGCAGCTCCGCCGACCGCTCCGAGTGTGCCGGCACCTCCGGCGCCTCCTGTCCCTCCACGGGCCGCCGGTCGGTATGCGGCGCGAGACAAGGCGCGGATGCTTCGACGCCACAAGTGGCTCATTCTGAGCCTGCTCGTACTGGGACTGCTGGGAGGGTTGCTGGCGAGCCTGCTCGTCTCGAAACGCTATGACGCATACAGTGTGCTTCTCATCAGCTCGCCGGCACAGGACTCTGGGGGGCTCAACAGTGGCTTCGTAACCGCTCCGGGTGAGGATGAGAGTCGGACGCTCAATCAGGCTCTGATCCTTCAAGAGGCTGGAGACATCTCAAGAGAAACGGCAGAGACGCTCCTCGCTCGGACCGATGTGTCCGGCTTGTCGGTCTATCGCGACGCGGAGCAGCGGTTCGGCAATGTGACCACGGAAACGCTGGCGCAGCACCTCAAGACGGAGGTTGTGCAGGTCACGCCAGCTGGGGAGCGGGTCGATGCCATCCGCGTTCAGGCGTCGGCAGAAACCGGCGTCGAAGCCGCAGACATCGCGCGGATCTACACCAACGAGTACCTCGATCTGTCGCAGAGCACCAACCGCGAGCGTCTGACAGCCACGCGGGAGATTCTCGAAGAGCAACTGGCACGCCGGGAAGGCGAACTGAGCGAGATCGAGCAGCAGCTTAAGCGCTACATGACCGCCCGGAACGCTGCGGGGCTTGAGGCGCAAACGTCGACCGCCGTGAGCCAGATCGGCTCGCTCCAGAGCCAGCTCGACGCTGCCCGCGCCGAGGTGCAGCAGCGCTCGGCCCAACTCGCTCAGCTTCAGGCAGACCTTTCGACAGTCCGTGGCCGCCTCCAG